>JBEKDN010000016.1:0-30991 GCA_050014335.1 Occallatibacter sp.
CGTTTGATTCATGGCTGCCAATGCTGTTGTCCGCTCGCGAATCAGTGTCGAGGTAAAAGTGAAGGCTACCGCTGTGCTTGAGGAGATGGGCCTCACAGTCTCCGATGTGATGCGAATGGTTTTAACCAGGATTGCAAAAGACGAAGCTCTGCCCTTTGAGTTGAAGCCCAACAAACCGAAGCGCAAAACGATGCGCAAGAGTGCCCAGGGCATTGAAGTTCACCAAGCCAGGGACGCGGCCCACCTCTGCAACAAGCTTTGAATCGAAGCGCGCGCCGAGCCTTTCAAGTCACTTTTATCGCGACGTGAAGCAACTGGAGCGCGGCAAAAACCTTTTTGCAGAAGGCTTCCGGTTGTTACAATAAACTGAGTTGGTCCAATTTCCCCGCGATTGAGACAAGCTTGGATTTTGAGGAGTAAGAGAATGGAATTGGCAACTTCCAGCGCTCGTGAGTCCGTGTCGGCGGCGGCCGTTTCAGGCAGCTTGAGCCCTCGCCAACTGGTGGAAATCTACCGGCTGATGGTTCTGTCGCGGCGCATCGACGACCGCCAAATCCTGCTCAAGCGCCAGCAAAAGACCTTCTTTCAGATATCCTCCGCGGGACATGAGGCGCTGCAAGTGGGGGCGGCGCTTGCTTTGCGTCCAGGCTATGACTGGTTTTTTCCCTACTATCGCGATGGCGCGCTCTGCCTGGCACTGGGCGTTACGCCCGAGGATATGCTTCTGCAGGCCGTGGGCGCGGCCACCGATCCGGCCAGCGGCGGACGGCAGATGCCCACGCATTGGTCGAGCAGGGCGCTGAATATTGTCAGCACTTCCAGTTGCACCGCGACCCAACTGCTTCATGCCGTGGGTTGCGCCGAGGCTGGCCGCTACTTTAGCCGGCATCCCGAGGCGGCCGATAAGGCGCCCGGCGACTACCGCGCATTTCGCGATGTGAAGTTTCATGGCGACGAGGTGGTTCTGACGTTGCTCGGCGAGGGTTCCACCTCGCAGGGCGAGTTCTGGGAGGCGATGAACACTGCCTGCAATCGCAAGCTGCCGGTGATTTTCTGCGTGGAAGACAACGGCTATGCGATCAGTACTCCGGTTGAAGTGAGCATGCCCGGCGGCAATATCTCGCAACTGGTGGCGAACTTCCCGAATCTCTATCTGGCCGAGGTGGACGGCACCGACCCCGAGGCGACTCTGCTGGCCTTTCAAGCCGCGGCGGAGCATTGCCGCGCTGGCCGCGGACCTGCTTTTGTTCACGGCCACTGCGTGCGTTTTCACTCGCACTCTTTTTCTGACGACGACAAAGTCTACCGCACTCAGGCCGAGCGCGAGGCCGATGCGCTGCGCGATCCCATCGCGAAGATGCAGATGCGTCTGCTGCGCGAAGGCATCCTGACAGAAGAAGAGATCGATGCGCTGGAGCACGCGCTGGAGCATGAGGTGGCACAGGCAGCCGAGCGTGCCCTGGCCGCGCCGCTGCCGCTGGTTGCGGAGATAACACGCCACGTCTACTCGGAGGATCTGGACCCGGCAAGCTCTTTATTCGCCACGGAAACCAAGGGAGAATATTCGCCGAGCGCGCAGCTCCCCCGCACCATGTCCGACCTCATCAATGCCTGCCTGCATGACGAGATGCGCCGCGATCCGCGCATCGTTATCTTTGGCGAAGATGTGGCCGACGCCAGCCGCGAAGAGGCGCTTGCCGAGGTCAAAGGCAAGGGCGGCGTTTTCAAACTGACTCACGGCCTGCAAACCGAGTTCGGCTCCGAGCGCGTCTTCAACTCGCCGCTGGCCGAGGCCAATATTGTGGGCCGCGCGCTGGGTTACGCCGTCCGCGGTATGAAGCCCGTGGTCGAGATTCAGTTCTTCGATTACATCTGGCCGGCTTATCACCAGATTCACAACGAACTTTCCGTGATGCGCTGGCGCTCCAACGGCGAGTGGGCTTGCCCCGTCGTCATTCGCGCGCCCATCGGCGGCTATCTTACCGGCGGCTCCATCTATCATTCGCAATCGGGCGAGAGCCTCTTCACGCACATTCCCGGCCTGCGTGTCGTCTTTCCGTCGAATGGATTAGACGCGAATGGCCTCCTCCGCACCGCCATCCGCTGCGACGACCCCGTCCTCTTCCTCGAACACAAGCGCCTCTACCGCGAGACGCACGACCGCGCGCCTTATCCGGGGCCGGAGTTTGCCATCCCCTTCGGCAAGGCAAGAATCGTCCGCACTGGCGCAGACCTCACCATCGTCACTTATGGCGCATTAGTCCCACGCGCATTGCAAGCCGCCGAGCGCGCCCGCCGCGAGCACAACATCGATGTAGAAATCCTCGACCTCCGCACGCTGAATCCCTATGACTGGGAAGCCATCGCCACATCCGTCCGCAAGACCAGCCGAGTTATCGTAGCTCATGAAGACATGCTAAGTTGGGGCTACGGCGCGGAGATCGCCGCCCGCATCGCCGATGAGTTATTCGACGAGTTAGACGCCCCCGTCCGCCGCATCGGCGCCATGGACACCTTCGTCGCGTATCAGCCGATCCTGGAAGATGCCATCCTCCCCCAGCCCGAGACCATCTTCAAAGCGATTGTGGATTTGAAGGCGTATTAGGGGATTCATTTGAGACCTTTTCCTGGGCGGGTGGCCCTTGTCTCATACCGAATTTTATCAAGTTGAGGGTGCCCCCTGTCCCTCGCTTTTGAGGACCGGGATACCACTAACTCCACGCGATTACCAGAGCCGTGGGACGGGCAGATCGTCAAAGACCGAATCGATGCTGCCCAGAGTCAGTCCTTCCAAAATCGCCTGCGCCGCCAGCATCCGGTCAAAGGGGTCTTTGTAGGAGTGGGCAAGCAAACCGGCGAGCCGGGCGTGTTCCAGCGAGATGGGCAGAGGCTCCATCGACAGCGAGTCCAGAACCTTGCGGGGATTATCGAGGAGCGTGGCAGCCGAGGGAAATTTACCGGCGCGAAATTTGATGCTCGCTTCCCATATCGATGCGACCGAGATGAAAATCTGGTTGAGCGGGGACAGAATAGCGGCCCGGGCGGAGGGTCCGAGGCGGTCATGATTGTTCATCACCCAGATGAGGGTGTGCGTATCGACCAGAAGTCTCATTTTGCGTTCAAGAGATAGGCGTCGCTCTCATTACCTTCCCATAGTGCGAGCTCTTCTTCGGACATAGGCTCAAAGAACTCAGGCCCAATATCGATCAGGCCTTTGTACAAGCCAATCGGGCGTTTTCCATCCTTGAACTTGGGAAATGAGGTCACTTCGCCGGCAGGCGGAGCCGGCTTCACAGGCACCAGCTTCACCACCGGAACGCGCTTGCGTCCATTGGTCAGGATTACCTCTTCGCCGGCCATCGCCAGCTTTACCAGCTTGGAGAGCTGGGTCTTGGCCTGGTGCATGGTGGCTTCCATCGGCAATCCTCCTTGGAACTTAGCTAAGAAATATGTTAGCTAAGAAAGTATCTTCCGCAAGCGGTCTGCGATCCGCCGGGACGGGAAATCACGAAATCTCATCTTTGGAGGAATCAGATCGTCTTGGTCAATCTTGGGTTGCCGGTTGACTCACCTTCAATGAATGCCGCTATGATGCACATGGAGGTTTCAAACCCCATGAATCTTACCGGCAACACGATTCTTATCACCGGCGGCGGCTCCGGCATTGGCCGCGGACTGGCTGAGGAGCTGCACAAACTCGGCAATCAAATCATCATCGCTGGGCGGCGCAAGCAGGCGCTCGAAGAGACTACGGCGGCGAATCCCGGGATGAAGTCGCTGGCGCTGGATGTGGAAGATGCCGGCGAGGTGCGCGCGTTTGCCGCGCAGGCTGTGGCGGAATTTCCGGCGCTGAATGTGCTGATCAACAATGCCGGAATTATGCGGGCTGAAGACCTGCTGGCGCAGCAGGCTGATCTGGCGGACTCTGAAGCGACGGTTACTACCAACTTGCTTGGTCCGATTCGTCTAACCGCCGCGCTGCTGCCGCATTTGCTGCGGCAGCCACAAGCGGCAATCATGAATGTGTCCTCGGGCCTTGCCTTTCTTCCTCTGGCGCTCACGCCGACTTATTGCGCCACCAAAGCCGCGATCCACTCTTATACGCAATCACTCCGCTATCAGCTTCGCGGGACAAAGATAGAAGTTCTGGAATTGATTCCTCCTTATGTGGCCACGCGTTTGATGAGCGGCGCCGATGACCCGCGCGCGATGCCTCTGGACAAATTCATTGCCGAGGCGATGGAGATTCTAAAGACGCAGCCCACACCTACCGAGATCTGCGTCGCGAATGTGAAAGGCCTGCGCTTTGCCGCCGCGAGCGGCCGCTATGATGCCATCTTCGATGGACTCAATGCGGCTCGCCCGGATGGCCATTGATCGGATGGCCATTGATTAGCGATTGAGGCTGAACGTTATATTCACCGTGGTCTCCACTTCGACCGGCTCACCGTCAAGCAGATAGGGCCGGTACTGCCACGTCTTGACGGCATCGAGCGCGGCTTGCTGCAAGAGCGCCGGGCCGCTCAGGACGCGGAGATTCTCGATGTTGCCGGCCTTGGAGATGGTGGCCGCGAGGATCACTGTGCCCTGGGCGTGCATGGCAAGACCGATGGCCGGATACACGGGCCTGGTCTGGCGAACCAGCAGTCCTTGCTCGACCATCGTGGAGACGCGCACCGTGGTTGGCGCGTCGTGATGGACGACGTGAGGCGCGGTGTGGCTCAGGATAGGATCCCTTGTGCCGCCGGGGATGCTCGCTATATCCCAATTACCAGGGCCGGTAAAGCCCCCCGGCTCAGGAGCGCTGGCTATGAAGATCGTTGTAGGAATTTTGGGTGGCGCAAAAAAGTGGCCGTCCTCCGTTTGGGTTGGCGCGGGCTCCGCGTGCGTGGCCGGCAGCACGGCAGGTGGCTGCGGCGCAGTCGGTACTTCCATCAGGTAGATCATCTTCAGGCTTGGCAATGCCTCAGGGCAAATGAGTGGAATCAGAATCAGCGCCAGCAAAATGGAAGCGTAAAAAGTGAAGGCCGCGAAGATCCAGCGGCGGCTGCGCGTGCGGATCTTGCCCGCGGATTCAAAGGTTGAGTCTTCAAACATGGCCTGCCTCCCTGAAACCAATTCAGCCGCGCCGGCTGGGAGGCATGTTCAGAGGCGAGCGGGCTTGCCGCTCGCGCGCGCTAACTGGGCGCGGGGAGCGGGGCTTTCTGCACTCCGCATATCCCAATCGGTGCCACTGTACTAATGTAGACACCGGGGAGTTATAAAGTGTTCCCGGATATTTTAGAAAATAATAGTTATTGCGGAAAGATACTTTGTAACCTTTGCGCTCGCGAGAGAGTAAGTATAGATAGATAGGGGAGGGGCGGATGCGGAACGAATCGAGCAGCGTCCTGAACCAATTCCAGCAAGGCGATCTGGATGCATTTGAATCGCTCTTTCGCGAGCATCAACGCGCGGTCTACGGATGGATTCTGCGGATAGCGCGCGACGCGGCAACGGCTGAAGAACTGACCGTGGAAAGCTTCTGGCGGATCTGGCGAGCGCGGCAGAGCTTCAACCCTGCGATGGGATTTGAAGGCTGGGCGCGGCGAATTGCTACACGCGTGGCTTTGGATTGGCTACGGAGTTCAAAGTCTCAGCGCGAACTCTCCGCCGAGGTGCTGGCGGAAACCGCGGCTCCGCTTGCCCCCGACGCCGCCGTGACGGCGGAGATTCGCCGCAAGACGGCGCAGGCATTTGAACGGCTGCCGCCAAAGCTGCGCATCGCCGCGATACTGGCCGTAATTGAAGAACAGCCGCAGAAAGTTGTGGCGGCGGCTTTGGGAATCTCTGTCGCGGCGGTGAAGGTTCGCGTCTTCCGCGCGCTGCGAATATTGAGAAAAGATTTGGAAAGAGAAGGGATCAAACCATGAATGCGGACGATCAAGTGCGATTGAAGAAGCTGTTACAAGAGGCACTGCCGCCAACCAGGCAAGACGAGCCGGAAGGCCACCTATGGCCCGCTGTCGTGCGGCGGCTCGACGCCGATTCCGCCAAGCCGGACTTTAATTGGGCGTGGTTTGACGGGGCTCTGGCGGCGGCTCTAGTGGGCGCGGTCGCGCTCTTTCCGGCGGCAATTCCCGTTGCTCTCTATTACCTGTGAAGTGGCGGGTGAAACTTTCACCAACAATTCTTTCGATAATTTTCGACCAGGAGGGAAACCGTGAATACTCATCCTTATCTTCGCGCTTATCTGGCTGGCATTTTTGTGCCCACGCTGATTCTGCCGCTTATGCTCGCAGTCTTTATCGTGACGCGGATTGTGCTTAAAGTTCCAGTACCCATTGAGCAGGCGCTCATCTTTCCGATGGCCGTTGTTCCGTCGCTCTTCGGCCTTTGGAATATGCTTTGGCTCGGCTCGCGCCAGCGCACGCATCTGCCGATCGGCGTGCATGGCGCGATCTTGCCCATGGTTCTGATGCCGCTGGGAGCTACCGTCGCCAGTTGTTTGGGAGTGCTGGCGCTTGGCTCGCGCGGCGCAACCTGGTTCAATGCTTGCCAAGTGCCCTATGCACTGATCGCGCCGTGTTTTCTGGCTGCGCTGGCGGGCTACTATCTGGTGTGGAAGTACATTGTGGGATCGTTGAATCGCGTGGTCGGGATTGTGTAAGTTCAGTCGTCAGTTGTCAGCACTTACGCGCCGGGATTGAAGAAGTCCCCAAGCCCGGCGCGCTGTGCGTGGGCGGCCATCGAAGCCTGAATCTCCAATGCCAGTGCGAGTGCTTCGCGGCCTTGCCGCGCGGTAACCTTCGGCTGCTGGCGCGTGCGCGCGGATTCCAGGAAGGAAAGAATCTCAAGCCGCAGAGGTTCGCCGGGGCTGACCTGCGGAGTGGAGAAACTGAGGCCTGGGTTTGGTCCAGCGGAACCAGTGAGTTGTGCCGTGGCCTGCGCGATCAGGGCCGGATCGATCTTGGCCATGGCGGCAAACTGGGCTATGAGAGCTGGATCGATTTTTGCCAAGTCAATCTTCCCGGAGGCGATTCCCACGGTGATGTCAGGAGGCAGCGTTGCGGCAATCCGCGGCGGGAGAGCGGCGAGCAGTTCGGCTGGCGAAGCTTTGCCGGCGTTTTCGTCGACGCGAATTACAAGCACGTCCTTGCGGGCGTAGTCGATGGAGACATATTGGCGCGGCTCAAAGAAGCGCAGCTTGCGAACGCGCTCGGTGGAGACGCGCGAAGCTGTGAAGTTGGCCACGCAACCCGACTCGAACTCGACGCGGACGTTGGCGATATCGACCTTGGGCGAGAGGATGGGCAGCCCGACGGCGCGCACTTCTCGCACAGGCGAGGCGGCAAATGTAAGCACAATGTCCAGGTCGTGAATCATCAGGTCGAGAACGACATCGACGTCAAGCGCGCGCGGCGTGAAGATGGACAGCCGATGCGACTCGAAGAACATGGGCCGGCGCACTTGCGGCTGGATGGCCAGCACCGCGGGATTGAAGCGCTCAAGATGGCCGGGTTGCAGGATTCGATTGCTCTTTTCCGCGCGCGCAATCAGATCGTCGGCTTCAGCGAGCGTGGCTGCGAGAGGCTTTTCAACCAGCAGATCGATTCCCGCATCAAGCAGCGCCGAGGCGACGGCATGATGATGCACGGTGGGAACAGCGACGGTCGCTGCGTCGAGCTTCAGTGCTGAATTGTTCTGAGCGGCGAGCAGTTCATCGACCGTAGAGAAGACGGGAATTGCGTAGCGGGAGACGGTTTCAGCCGCCCGTGCCGGGTCTGGCTCGACCGCGGCGACCAGGGCAACTCCTAGCTCCGCCGCTTCCAGTTCGCGATAGACACGAAGATGGTTCTTGCCGAAGGCTCCGGCCCCGGCGACGGCGACGCGCAAAAGGGCTTGGCTCACGGGTGGGGCATCCATCCTTGAGGCGCGCGGAATTCCTGGTCTTGTGCTTGCGGCGGCTCGGGCTGCTTGCCGGCTTGATCCGCTTCCGCGGCCTGGCCTTCAATGGCTTTGAGGCAGCGGCCATAGAGCGAGAGCAACTGATTCACGTGCTCTTCCGGCTTGGCTCCGGCGGCTCCGCTGAAGCCGGTGGAGGCTGCGGCGGCGCGGCCCACGCCAGCCGTTGCCGCTACAAACTTGAGTAAATCGAGAGCAATATCTTCATTGCGCCGAGAGCCAAAGCTCACGTTGGGTTGAGCATCCATACTGAAGTTTCTCCAAAGAGGATGCTACCAGATTTGGGGCTCGGGAACTTGGTGGCGGCAGGGGCGCGCGGGGCAATCGCGTTACTCTGGATGTTATGCGCACGGCTTACATCGGAATGGGCGGGAATCTGGCCAGTTGGGCGGGCGCGCCAGAGGCTACGCTGGTCGCCGCCCGGTCGAGGCTGGGATCGCTGGGACAGGTGGCGAGCCAAACGTCGCTCTATAGGACTGCGCCAGTTGGCTTTGCCGCGCAGCCGGATTTTGTGAATGCGGTGGTTGCGTTGGAGACGGAACTGGCGCCGCGCGAATTGCTCGATGGATTGCTGGCTATCGAAGAGGAGTTTGGGCGGGATCGCACGGCCGGAATTGCGAATGGGCCGCGCACGCTGGACTTGGATATTTTATTGTTGGGAGATTTGCGGTTTTGCGAGCCGGGGCTGGAAGTTCCTCATCCGCGATTGGCCGATCGATTGTTTGTGCTCTTGCCGCTCAACGAAATTGCAAGTGATGTTATTGTTCCGGGTTACGGGAAAACTGTGGCGGAGTTGTTGGTTTGCTTGCTTGAAGACGCTCAAGTTCTGCTCGATGCGCCGGTGCGGCTGCAAAGAGAAGACTGGGATAGCGTTGCGGGTCAAGGCTAGTTTGCTGAAAGTCGTGACTGTTCCAAATCACCGCAATTGCTGTATTCTTGCGTAGGATGGCCGCTACGCCGTCGCTGGCTGACCCGCGCCGACTTTACTACGGGAAACAGGCGCGCGTACCTGCCGGAGGGCTTTGATGTCGCGTTCCACAAATTTTGTATTTGCCGGGATTATCTCCGCCGGTTCAGTTGTTGTGGTTTGTGGGGCTCTACTGACCTTCAACTCCGTTGTTAAGGCCGCTCCCGCAGCTACTCCCGCCGCGTCGATCACAATCGACTACCCCCTGAATGGATCTATCTTTCCACCTGAGATCACCTCGCCTGTTTTCCTCTTCCGCGACCCAAGTCCGGCGGCAACTCTCTGGACCGTCGATATCACCTTCGGCAAAAGCTCTGAAGATATTCGCATTAAAACGCCGGGCCCGTTCATGCAGGTCGGCGAGAACGATCCCCGCGCCGGCGAACCCGCGACGCTAACGCCCCAGCAGGCAGTTACGCATACCTGGCAGCCCGACGTGGAAACCTGGGCCAAAATCAAGCGCCTCAGTCAGAAATCGCCGGCCACCATCACGATCAACGGCGCGGGCAGCAACGGAAACCCGCCACTCTCCGCAGGCAAGGTCATGATCACGACCTCGCTGGACCCTGTTGGAGCGCCAATCTTCTATCGCAACGTGCCGCTGATGCTCTCGCCGTTGGGCGACAAAGGGCCAATCACGCCGCTGCCGCCCTCGGCGCTGCCGCTGATCAAATGGCAGTTGCGCGACATATCCAAGCCCGAGAGCCACACCGTGATGGAGAATCTGCCCACCTGCGCCAACTGCCACTCATTTTCGCGCGATGGCAGGACATTGGGCATCGACATGGATGGACCGCGTAACGACAAGGGACTCTATGCGCTGGTTCCCATCTCCAAACAAATGACGATTACCAACCAGAACATGATTCGCTGGAGTTCCTTCAAAGAGCATCCCGACGCGCTCAGCGAAGAGCCTGTCGTCAAGCGCTTCGGTTTTATGTCGCAGGTTTCGCCGGACGGCCGCTATATTGTCACATCCGTCAGTCCGCCAGACATGGGCAACACCAATCAAGACGAGGAGCCGGGCTTTGCGCCGGGTGTCATCAATCGCCTCTTTAGCGTCAACTACCGCGACGTTCACTTCATCCAGGTCTTCTATCCCACGCGTGGCCTGCTGGCCTGGTATGACCGCCAGGAAGAAAAGATGCGCTTTCTACCCGGCGCGGACGACCCAAAATACGTCCAGACCAGTGCCTTCTGGTCGCCCGATGGAAAGTACCTGATCTTCAGCCGCGCTTTGGCGCAGGATCCGCATCCGAAAGGGATGCCAATGCCGACCTATGCCAACGATCCCAACGAGACGCAGATCCAATACGACCTCTATAAGATCCCATTCAACGACGGCAAGGGTGGCAAGGCGGAGCCGCTGCTGGGGGCATCGAACAACGGCATGAGCAACGACTTTCCCAAGGTTTCGCCCGACGGAAAGTGGATTGTCTTTGTGCAGAACAAGACTGGCCTGCTGATGCGCCCAGACAGCAAGCTCTGGATGGTGCCCTTCAATGGCGGCAAGCCTCGCCTGATGACTTGCAATACCTGGCGCATGAACTCGTGGCACACCTTTTCACCCAACGGACGCTGGCTGGCATTTTCTTCCAAGGCGCGCTCGGCCTACACGCAGCTCATGCTCACGCACATCGACGAAAACGGCAATGACTCGCCGGCTGTGATGGTGGAGAATACCACCGCGGCAAATCGCGCAATCAATATTCCGGAGTTCGTCAATATTCCCGCCGAGGGCATCGATCATATCAATCCTCAAGCGACGGAGTTTTACCGCCTTTTCAATGACGCCTACAAATATATTGAGAACAACCAAATTCCCGAGGCCATCGCGGCATTGCGCGGCGCAGTGGAGCGCGACCCGGACGATCCTTTGGCCCATTACGGTTTGGCAACGGCCTTGACAGCCAATAATCAGGAAGCCGAGGCGCTGCCCGAGTACCGTAAAGCCAGCGCGCTGAATCCGGCCAGCCCATCGTGGCTGGACCATTTGGCTGTTTCACTCGCGGATAACGGTCTGGCGGACGAAGCCGCCGGCGCCTGGCGCAAGTCGCTCGCGCTCAAGCCGAACGATCCCGGAGCGGAAACAGATCTGGGAACGGTGCTGGTGGAAAGCGGCCACGCACAAGAGGGCTTTGAGCACTTGCAAAAGGCCATCGATCTGGCGCCAAATCTTCCCGACGGGCACAATCATCTCGGCCTGGCGTTGCAAAAAGTTGGCCGCTTCGACGACGCCATCGCACAATTTCAGAAGGCCATTGCGCTGCTGCCCACAGACGCCGAGTACAGCTTCAACCTCGGTTTTGCCTTGGAAGCAAAGGGAGATTTCGCCGCCGCAATTGCCCCGTTGCGGAAATCCGTAGAGCTCAGCGAAAGTAAAAATTGGCGGTGCCTTGCCGAACTAGGCAACGCCTATGATAAGATGGGCCATCCTATGGACGCGATCGAAACCGTCGGAAAAGCCCTCGACCTCGCCCTTCAAGATCATAACGACGAATTGGCAAAGAATCTGCGCGATATTCTCTCCCGCTATCGGCAAGAAGGCGGCAAGGCGCAGTCCCAATCCCAATAGCACGCCGGCCGCAAGAGGAGTCGGGGCGCGACGCAAGCCGTGCCGCACTTGCAGCAAAAAAGACCCGGGCTTCACTCTCTGAGCAAGTACTCGAATCACGCGCGGCGAAGGTATCTCTTCGCACGCCGCACTCGTGACTCGGAGCTCTTCCCCTGACCGCGTGAGCCCCGGACAATACAGCATCAAAATGCCCCGGAACCGCCATTTGCGGGGTTGCGGAGCGCGCACGCCGAAAGCTTCCAGGAGGTCGGGATTCCTATGAGAGGCATCAATCGGTTTCCGCTCGTATTTTTCACGCTGCTCTGGTCAGTGCAAGTTCTGGCTCAGCAGACGCCGCTCGCACAGCCAACGTCAACCCTCAAGCTGAACTCGCGCCTGGTTTATGTCGATGTGGTAGTGCGCGATTCACATGGCCACTTCGTTCATGGCCTCAAGCAGCAGGACTTCCAGCTCTTTGAAGACGGAAAGCCTCAGGCGCTCGATTTCTTTGAGCCTCACATCTACGATTCCATCGCCGTGCCAACGACGGCCCAGCCCACCACCCAGCCCGCCGCGCCTGCGGAGAAGCTCACTTTTTCCAACGTCGATACGCGTGGGGCGGACTCGGGGGCTATCAATATTCTGCTCTTTGACCTGCTCAATACGCCCGTCAATGAGCAGATCTATGCCCGCCGCCAGATGATGAAGTTTCTGCGAGAACTGCCTTCGGGCCAGCGCGTGGCTCTGTTTATCCTTAACGGCCAGTTATTAATGCTGCAAGGATTCACGGGAAGGTCGGACTTACTCTCGTCAGTGGCCAAACTGCTTGATCCCAAGGACTTTCATTTACTTCGATCGCAGAACCAGCAGGAGTTGGAGGCCGACAATCTGGAGCGCTTGTTCGACCTGATGGGATTCTACGATCCCGGCGGCGTCATCGACCACTTTGCCCGCGACATGGGCCGCGACGACGCGATCAGCACCGATGTGCGCGCTCGCATTACGATAGCGGCCATTGCTCAATTGGCGCGAGCCACCAGTGGATATCCGGGACGCAAGAACCTGCTTTGGCTCTCGGCCAGCTTTCCTTTGGCCGTCAGTGCATGGCTTGAAAACAGCCCCAATCCCTACGAGGGCGAGGATGTAGCTCACTCCCAAGCCGATCTCCACTATATACGCGAGGCTATCAACCTCATTGCCAGCTCACAGATCGCCGTTTATCCCATCAGTGTGCTGGGCACACAGATGGAGGGCACGGGAGTCGACTCCAACGGCGACTCGGAATTCAATGACATTGGCCGCCGCTTGGGAACCGACCGCGAAGGCCAGTTCACCGGCCGCCAACTCGTCCGCTACGCAATGAACGATATTGCCGAGCAAACCGGCGGCAGGGCCTTCTACGGCAGTAACGATATGGCCGGCGCGCTGCAGCAAGGCATTCAGGAGGGTTCAAATTACTACACCCTCGCCTATCGTCCACAAAACCCCAAGTGGAATGGAAATTTTCGCAAGATTCGCGTCAATGCCGCGCAAAATGGCCTCTCGCTGACTTATCGCCGCGGCTACTTCGCTTTGCCTGAGACAATTCCTTCAAGTGATGCCGCTCAGGAGCTGCTGGGCGCTCTGCAACCCAAAATCCCCGACGCAACGATGCTGCGTCTCAAAGCGAAAGTCACCCCCCCGGACGAGAAGCAATCCAAGCTGCAGGTAACCGCAAACATCAACGCCTCCGATGTGAAATTCACGATCGATGAGGCCGGGCATCGCCATGCGCAGCTTCTTGTCTTGCTGCTCGCCTATAACGATGGGGCAAAGCAGGCCAATGCTCCGCCGCAAAGCTCGGGCATGTTGAATATCGACCTGGATGCTCAGCGCTATCAGACTGTTCTCGAGCACGGAATAGCCTTTCAGTTGGCGCTTCCTGTGCCGTCCGGCAATTACCGCCTGCGGCTGGGCGTGAGCGACACCAGCAACCACCATATCGGCACCCTCGACATGCCGGTCAATCTCAACACTGAGAGTGCGGAGATTCACTAAGCTTTCCGGTGCGGGAAACGCACTCGCTGCATCCCATCCTCGAATCGTTCTCTGATTCGAGGATGGGATATGCGAATCCAGACCCGTCTTAGGACAAGCCGATCACTACAAACAGCGCCAGCAAGAAAAGCGCAATGACCGGCTCAGCAAATTGCTGGCGGCGATAACGATAGATACTGATTGCCAAGGCAAGCAGCGCCAGCCCCCCGGCCGCCACGCGCGGAAGCATCCCCGGCGTCCATAAGTGCACGGGCACTACCAGCGCCAGCGCTCCTGCTATCTCCAATACCGCAACTGCAAAAGCCGTCCTGCGCGTTAGTTCAACGGATTTCTGGCTCAATCCAGATCTCTGCGAGCCCTTGAACCATTCAAGGACGATAAACTTGCTGATTCCGGCAAAGAAAAATATACCGGCGAGTAAGTACAGCGCGAACAAATCTAATCTGTTCATTTCAGCCACCAACCTTATTCATCCTCTGTTTATCCTGCTTTTCATACATACACAGTCAGGAGAACGAGAGGTAATTTGCGCCAACTGCTAATGATTCTATAAACAAGAAATGATGATTGCATAAAGATGATCGTAATAAAATCCTTATTTCTGAAAGCTGCCGCCGCAGTTCTCCTACGGAGCCGGCCTATCTCACTTCCTGAATTACTGTCTCATTAGCATGTGACATCAATCACCCTTGCTTCTACCGCCGACTGCTAGGCTCTTAAGTAGGATGCACTCTTCCGCTTGCGAGGTAATCGTATGAGCGAAGTAACCGGCAAGGTTCCCCTCAATCCCGAGCAATTGGCCAAGATAAACGCCTACTGGCGCGCCGCCAACTATCTCTCCGTCGGCCAGATCTATCTCAAGGACAATCCTCTGCTGGAACGTCCGCTCACCATCGACGACGTGAAGCCGCGCCTGCTCGGCCACTGGGGAACCACGCCTGGACTCAACTTCCTTTATGTGCACTGGAATCGCCTCATCCGCGAGCGCGACCTGAACATGCTTTACATCATCGGCCCAGGTCACGGCGGACCGGGGCTGGTTGCCAATACTTATCTGGAAGGCTCCTACACGGAGATTTATCCGCACATCGAGCAGAACGCCGACGGCATCAAGCGCCTGTTTAGACAATTCAGTTGGCCGTATGGAATTCCCAGCCACGTTGCGCCTGAGACTCCCGGCTCTATTCACGAAGGCGGCGAACTGGGCTACTCGCTGGTTCATGCTTACGGCGCGGCCTTTGACAATCCCGGCCTGATCGTCGCCTGCGTCGTCGGCGATGGCGAGGCCGAGACCGGCCCGCTGGCCACCAGTTGGCATGGAAACAAATTCCTCAATCCCGCCACCGACGGCGCGGTGCTCCCGATTCTGCATTTGAATGGCTACAAAATCGCCAACCCCACCGTGCTGGCGCGCATTCCGCATGAGGAGCTTGAGAGCCTGATGCGCGGTTACGGCTATGAGCCTTTCACGCTTGAGGGCGACGACCCGGAGATAATGCATCAGCAAGCCGCCGCCGTTTTTGACACCATCTTCGACCGCATCGCGGAGATTCAAAAGTCGGCCCGCGAAGCAATGGCCAAGGGCGAAGCTATCGTTCGTCCTGCTTGGCCGATGCTGATCATGCGCACCCCCAAAGGCTGGACCGGACCCAAGTTTGTCGACGGCAAGCCGGTGGAAAACACCTGGCGCGCGCATCAGGTTCCATTCAGTGAACTGCGTGAAAAGCCCGATCATCTGCGCCTGCTGGAAGAGTGGATGAGGAGCTACAAACCCGGCGAGCTCTTCGACGAAAAAGGCGCATTCCGCGCCGAGTTGGCGGAGATCGCGCCCAAGGGCCGCCGCCGCATGGGAATGAATGCGCACTCGAACGGCGGCCTGTTGCTGCAACCGCTAAAGATGCCCAGCTTCCGCGATTTCGCCGTCAAGATTGAAGGCCGCGGCGCAAAAGATGTCGAATCCACCCGCGTCCTCGGCCAGTTTTTGCATGGCGTGATGGAGGCCAACAAGGAGCAGAAAAACTTCCGCGTCTTTGGGCCCGATGAGACCGCATCCAACCGCCTGCAAGACGTGATTACCGGGACCGGTAAAGAGTGGATGGCCAAGGTGCTGCCCGTCGATGAGAGCCTCTCGCAAACCGGTCGCGTGATGGAGATCCTCAGCGAACACTGTTGCCAGGGCTGGCTTGAGGGATATCTGCTCACCGGCCGCCACGGCTTCTTCTCCTGCTATGAGGCCTTCATTCACATCATCGATTCCATGGCCAATCAGCACGCCAAGTGGCTCAAGGTGACCCGCCAGATTCCCTGGCGCAAACCGATTGCATCTCTCAACTATTTGCTCTCTTCACTCGTTTGGCGGCAGGATCACAACGGCTTCAGCCATCAGGACCCCGGCTTCATCGACCACCTCGTCAACAAGAAAGCAGAAGTCGTTCGCGTCTATCTTCCGCCCGACGCCAACACGCTGCTCTCAGTGGCCGAGCACTGCCTGCGCAGCAAGAACTACATCAATTTAATCGTCGCCGGCAAGCAGCCTGCTCCCCAGTGGCTCTCGATCGACGAGGCCGTCGCTCACTGCACCGTTGGCCTGGGCGTCTGGAAGTGGGCGTCGAATGACGAAGGCTCGCCCGACGTGGTGCTTGCCTGCTCGGGCGACGTGCCCACGCTGGAGACGCTGGCCGCCGTCGTTCTGCTGCGCGCGCTTGCGCCCGATCTCAAAGTCCGCGTGGTAAATGTGGTGGACCTGATGGCGCTTGAGCCGCCCTCAGAGCATCCGCATGGCTTGGCCGACGAAGACTACGATCGCATCTTCCCGCCCAGCATTCCCACGGTCTTCGCCTTCCACGGCTACCCATGGCTGATTCACCGCCTCACTTACCGGCGTCACAATCACAACAATCTTCACGTGCGCGGCTACAAGGAAGAAGGCACCACGACCACGCCCTTCGACATGTGCGTGCTCAACAACATCGACCGCTACCAGTTGGCGCTGGACGCGGTGAAGCGCGTGCCGCGGCTGGCGGGTCAGGCCGACGCCGCCGAGCAGTGGTACTCGGAGGCCATTCAGCGGCACAAGCTCTACGTGGCGGAGAATGGCGACGACCTGCCGGAGATTCGCAATTGGCGCTGGGCACCACCTGCGGTGGGGCCAACTGCCTCCGGCACACAGGGATAAGTTTGTTGTTGAAGGGTACGGGCTTTAGTTGAAGGGTACGGGCTTTAGCCCGTACATCAAAGGTAGTAAACATTCTGGGCTTTAGCCCCTGAGGGATGTAGGTAATGAAGTTCACATTCCCTCGGCGGCTAAAGCCGAAGATCAAAATTGATGTTTAATGTACGGGCTAAAGCCCGTACCCTTCAACTCAAGTTTTTTAACGCTGGTTTCCCCGGTCCGGATTTTCGGACCTGGGAAACCACTAAAGCATGAGTGAGCGATGGAAGATGTTATACTTGTATGTCATGAGGGGGTAATATGATTGCCGTCAGACTACCTGCAGCCATCGAAAAACGTCTTGACCAATTGGCAAAGCAAACCGGGCGAGCCAAAAGCTACTACGTCCGCGAGGCCCTGGTGACTCACCTCGACAATCTCGAAGACATCTACATCGCCGAAAAGCGGCTGGAGAATCTGCGCGCTGGCCGCAGCTACACCATTCCTCTTGAGGAAGTGATGAAAGAGCATGGCAACTTGGAAAGTTGAGTTCGACCGGGAAGCCAAACGCGACCTGGACAAACTCGACCCCCAGGTCACACGGCGCATCGAGCGATTTTTGTACGAGCGCGTAGCCGCACTTGTTGATCCGCGCAGCATAGGCGAGGCGTTACGCGGATCCAAACTTGGCGAGTTCTGGAAGTATCGTGTGGGCGACTGGCGTATCATCTGCGAGATTCAAGATGCGAAACTCGTCGTGCTCGCTCTCCGCGTCGGTCACCGCCGCGAAGTTTACGAACGCTAGTAAAGTTTTGGCGTGGCCCATATCTATAGGTTCAATGATGTAAATATGGGTGCCCCAGGTCCGGGTTTTCGGAGCTGGGGATCCTTCCTAATCAATGCTGTATCAACATTTCAAATAACCGGAGACTGACCATGAAATTGAGATTGTTTGCGCTTTTGTTTTGTCTCTCCTTTGCCGCAACAGCAATAGCCAAGGAAGTCGAGTTACCCGATTCCTGCGGTGACCCCAACACGAAATTTGAGGTCACAACCCACAAGAGCACGACCCCATTGCCTGCGCCGGATGCTGGCAAAGCCTTGATCGTATTTATCCAACCGGCCAGAGCGCTTTCTTGCATAGGATGCTCGGCTCAAAGATATGCCATAGACGGTCAATGGGTTGGCGCAACCCAAAAAGACTCTTACTTCACTTTGCAAGTGGAGGCCGGACAACATCATTTCTGCTCTACGGGACCATTCCCGGCCGAAATCGCGATTCGCTCATTTGATGTGAAAGCTGGGATGACTTACTTTCTCCAGGCGAGAGCGATAGTTGCTCGTGAACCGATAACCGAAGAGGAACATGATTCCCAGGTTATTCCCGCAGGGAAAAAGACATTTCCCTATGGAATGTCTTTGCTGGATGAGGAGAAAGGCAGATACCTCATCAAAAGCTATGAAGTGGCGGAATTCAAGAAGAAGTAAATTTTCCGTCGATTCCTAATTCAAGTTGCAAGTGTCGGCTGGTTCAAGCCTTTGTACAATCCCAGGTCCGAGAATCCGGACCTGGGGCACACGGAATTTCACGCTAATTCCGCTAACCACGCTAACTCTGCTGACTAGCTCAGCCCCAACCTCAAAGGATTTCTTCGATGCCTTCGTCTTTGCCTGTACTGGTTTTGAACAGCGGTTCTTCTTCCATCAAGTTTTCTGTCTATGAGGCCGGCAACGGCCAGCGCGCCAAGCTCTTCGAGGGCGCGGTCGACGGCATCGGCACCGACCAGGGCAAGTTCTGGATCAAGGACGCCGAAGGTGCCAAGCTGGTCGATCAAACCCCGGCTCTGCCTAACCGCTCGGTCGCCTTCAAACTCGTCGCCGATGCGCTCCACTCCGGCGATTTTCCCGCGCCCGTCGCCATCGGCCATCGCATGGTCTGTGGCGGACCCACAGTGCAGCACAACCAGCTTATTACTCCTGAGCTGATTGACGAGATGGAACTCTACACAGCCTTTGCGCCGCTGCACACCCCCATCGCCTGCTACATCATGCGTGAGTCGCTGCGCCTTTTTACGGCAGTGCCCAACTTCGTTTGCCTCGATTCCTACTTCCATCGCACCATGCCGGAAGTGGTGACTCATATGCCCATCCCCGAGGAGTATTCGGCCATGGGCGTGCGCCGCTACGGCGCGCATGGGATCTCCTATGAGTCGATTGTCTACCAGTTGCAGCCCAACGTGCCGCATAAGCTGATCGTCGCGCACCTGGGCAATGGCGCGTCCATCTCCGCCATCCGCAACGGCGAGTGCCTTGACACCTCAATGGGCCTCACGCCCACCGGCGGCATCATCAGCGGCACGCGCACCGGCGACATCGATCCCGGCGTCCTGCTCTTCATCCTGCGCAAGATTGCAGAGACCGCCAGCAGCGCCGCCGATGCAGCCGATAAATTGGAAGCCGTGGCCAGCAAGAAAGCCGGCCTCTTGGGCGTCAGCAATCTCTCCAACGATATGCGCGACCTGCGAACCGCCATCAATGAAGGCAATGCAAAAGCTAAACTCGCCGTCGATAAATTCACCTGGACCATCGCCAAATGGATCGGTAGCTACGTAGCCGAGCTGGGCGGGCTGGACACGCTCGTCTTCACCGGCGGCATCGGCGAAAACGACATCAATGCCCGCGCGGAAATCTGCGCTGGCCTCAGCGCTCTCGGTATCGTGCTCGACCCCGCGCGCAACAACGTGCGCGGAGCTGCTGTGATCTCCAGCGAGCATTCGCCCGTTACAGTGCGCGTCATTCCCCCTGCGGAAGATTTGATTATTGTGAATCACGTGGTCAGGCTGTTGGCAAAGTAATGGTCAAAATGATTCGTTGACTCGCGCCCGATGAATGCGCTTGACTCAGCCTGTCAAGCTGAAAAGTATCTAAGGCATTTTCAGGGTTAGTGTAAGGAACTGGGTGCCCCATCCATTCGCAGCTTTATCGCGAATGGGTGGGAAACTATGAAACTCACCCTACAGGAACAGTAAAAATGCTCTAAGGCATGCAAGCGAAGCACGGCGAGCTCACCGCGACGAGCCCAAAGACCTGATACGCGCACGAATTGAACATTACCAACCCCATGCGAGCGAAAAGCGAGCCGCTGGCCCCACCGCAGGGGTTTTGCAGATAATTAACGGCCAAAGGAGCACAATAAATCCAGCAGCAAATCCGACGCCCCAATGACCTCTGCCCAATCTCCAACCCGCGCAAGCTCAGTCCCCAGTCCCCAGTCCCGAGCCCCTGCCTTTCCCCTTTTCTTCGCCAAAAAAATCCGCTACCCCCACCCCCCCTACCCCTATGCAGCCCGTTTTTTGCCCTAGATTTCCTGTAAATAACACAGTATCAGCAGTTTGCAATTTCACCCTGTTAATTAAGTAGTAACTGCAAACCCCTCTTTTTGCCCCATTTTTTGCCAGAAATCTGCCAGTTTTACTGCAAAAATGCCCGCTTTTCATCCAAAACTCAGCGGTCCCTGATTCCAACAAACCAGGTCGTCATAAGCGGCGGCTTGCCACCCTTCAAAGCCCATTCTCTCTCCGCCATAGTATTCTGAATCTTCACCGAATCGCTGTCGCAAAGATTCCGCTCAACCTCAAATCCAGCTTGCGCATTGCCGCTTGCAAAGGATAGATTGACCACTTGGTGCAAGCAAAAAATGACGCAAACTCAAGCCGTAAAAGTCGAGCTTTTTGATACCAGTCTGCGCGACGGGATGCAACAACCCAACATCGACATCTCCGTTCCCAATGCCATTGGCCTCTTGCAGCACATGGCTTCCTTTGGCGTCCATTACGCTGAGATCGGCTTTGCCGGCGCAAACAAGTTTGTCACCGAACTGACAGGCGCTCTGCACGCTGCGGAAACCGGCGCAATGAAGCTGGCGCTCTTTGGCAGAACTCGCGGCCGCGATACTCGCGTTCAGGATTGGCCCGACGTGCAATTCATGATCGCCCGCAAAGCCCACGTTCCCGTTGCCGTCATCGTCGTCAAATCCCGCCTGCTTGACATTCAGCGATCGCTCGAAACAACGCCGCAAGAGAACCTGCTCATGGCCTATGAAACCATTGCGGCGCTTGAAGACGCTGGCCTTGAAGTGATTGTTGACTTGGAGCACGCGATGGACGCCTGCTGCGGCCGCCGCGAGAACGGCAATCCCTGCGACACCGAATTCGGCAAGCAAAGCCTCGACTACTTCCATCAGATGACCGAGCAATGCGCGCGTCAGAACGTCAGCCGCATTGTGGTCTGTGACACTACGGGCGGCGCAAATCCCGAGGAAGTCGCCAACGCAATTGCGGGCCTCAAGCGGCAGTTCCCGACGGCCAGCTTCGGCTTTCACGGCCACACTGATCGCGGCCTAGGCGTCGCCAACGCGCGCGCCGCCATCCTTGCTGGCGCGGTGCAGATTCAAGGCACGCTGCTTGGCACTGGCGAGCGCTGCGGCAACGTGAATCTGACTACTGTCGCAGGCTCCTTGCAACTGCGCGGCGAGGCCCAGTTTGTCTCGCCTGAGTCGCTTGCCGGACTCACTGCTTTGGCTCATTCCGCCTATGCGGCCTTCGGCCTTGAGCCGCCGCACGGAACGCCCATCGTCGGCCCTGGAGCCTTTGGCACATGGGCCGGAATGCACGGCAGCAGCGAGCGCAAGAATCCCGGCGCATATCTCTGGTGCGATCCGGCGCGCGTCGGCGCAAGCCCAGTCATCGGCGTCAACGGCCAATCGGGACGCGCCAACATCGTCATGCTCTCCACAACGCTCGGCGTCGCTCTGGATTCAACCCAGGCGCAAGCCCTGATGGACGCCAATCAGGCGATGATGGAAGGCGGCGGATTCACCGTCAGCGAAGTCTCTTTCAAGCTGGCATGCATGAGAGTGCGCAACACGCTCCTGGATCGCTTCGCCGTGAAGAGTTGGCGCGTGCTGGATGAATCCGACGAGACCGGCAACCGCTACGTTCAAGCTTCTATGCTGCTCTCCGTGGGCGACACAACCATCACCACAACGCGAGCCGAAGGCTCAGGCCCAGTCGATGCCCTCACCAAGGCCATGCGCCGCGAGTTGGAAAAATGGTATCCGGCGATTGCCAGAATGCGCCTGGGCACCTTCAGCGTCGCGGCCCTCGATGTCTCCGCCCACGACACCGCGGCTCACGTCCGCGTCACCGTCAGCTTCAACGCCGACGGCCACGATCCCTGGACAACCGCTGGGGTCAGCAGCGACTTGAATCAAGCCGCGCTGATGGCCATCGTCGATGGCTTCCACTATTGGCTGCTGAAAAACGCCGACTAAAAAGCAAGAGCGCCAACCGGAACTTCCGGCGGCGCTCTGTGCATTGCAAAATCGATCGAGCTTCAGACTCTTCCGCCAGCGGCTGGCGCCTTCCAGTTTTCCATCTGGCGTTTCAAATCTTCCATCTGCTGCTTTAACTGGTCCATCGATTTCGGATCGATTTCGAATTCTTCAGGTTTGAAACTCTTCCGGAACTCTTCCATTTGCTGTTTCAGTTCTCCCATTTGCTTGGGGTCAAGCTTGAAGTCTTCCGTCTTGAAGCTCTTGCTCAGTTCCTCCGCCTTCTGGCGAATCTGCTCGGCCTGCTCCGGGCTGAGCTTGAACTGCTCCAATCCCTTCAACTGATTGCGCAGCGCCTCAGCCTGGTCGCGCAAAGCCTGCGCCTGAGCTGGGTCAAAGGCAAAGGCCTGATTGAATTCGGGCCCAGTCCAGGCCAATGCCATACCATCGCCAGCCGGGAAAAAATCTTCCATCTCCAGCTCGCTATGCCGCTTGGAGTCTACCTGCAGCGTCAGCGTCTGCTGCTTCCGGTCGCGCAGCAGAGTCACTTGCACTGGCTTGCCCTCGTTGGCGCGCAGCGCGCGGTCCCAATCCGCCAGCGTTGAAATCGGGTCTCCGCCGACCTTGAGAATCACGTCGAAGACCTTCATTCCCGCAGCGGCGGCCTCGCTTTTGCTGGCCACCTGCTTGACCATCAAGCCATTCTCCACGCCAAGATATTCAGCCATCTGCGAGGTCAGCGGTTCCACCAGCGCGCCAACCTTCAGGCTGCTGCCAAAGAACGGCATGTGAAAACTTCCAGGCGGCGGCGCATCGCCTCCGCTGGCGGCCAACATGCCCATTCCAGGCGAGAAGCTAAAAACATCTCCGCTTGACCCGATCCGGTTCCAGACGTCCTGCTCCATGATTCTGCGGTCGGCCAAGGCGACAGTCAGTGTTTGCAACGCGCCGTCGCGGCTGATTTCAATGCTCACCTTGCGCCCCGCGGGAATCTCGCGCAACATGCGCCGCAACTGTTCCGCGCCCTCCACAGGCTGTCCGTTCAGTTGCAGCACCACATCGTTAACCTTCAGGCCAATCTGTCCCGCCGGAGCGTCGTGATCCACAATCGTCACGATGGCTCCGCGCACATCCTTGAGCTTCAATGCCTGCGCCCGTTCCTGGTCAACGTCCGCCAGATCCACGCCCAGATATCCCTGAGAACTGGCTCGCAGCAACAGTGGATTCCGTTGCTCCAGCAATTGCCCAACCTCGCGCATCTGCGCATGAATCCACGCCGGCGTCATCGCCGCCGCAATCGTCACCACAAATCCGAAGTACTTGTACGGCCTCAAAAGGTATTTCATCTTCGTCTTCTCCCGCAAGTGCGTTCTCCGGTCCGCACTCTCTTCTGACGGCGCGGTTCCCGGAAGGTAATGCCCACTTACTGAATCTCTGGAACGCTATTCAAAACCTGTCTAGAAACAGTTCGGATATACGGATTCACGTCCGTATTGGCAACCGAATGCAGCACCTGCCGCACGCTGGTATCCGCCTCCACAGGTTCCAGAATGTTGATTGCGGCCGTGCGAATCTGTGGGTCGGCGTCGTTCATCAGTGCCTCCAGCACCGCATCGCGCACCCGCACATCCTCCGCCACATAAGGCTTCAGCCCCTCCAGCGCCTTCTCGCGCACGCCCTTGTTTTTGTCGTAGCGCAGAGCCACCATCAGCGCATCGCGAATCCCCGCTCCCCTGCAACTGTGCCCAGCCTTGCACTCGGCCGCCATCAGGCCCACCGAATCGTCGCGAACTCCCGCCGAAGCCGAGTTCTGCGAAGCCAGCATCAGCAATTGCCGGATTGCCGGATCGTCCAGCGAACCCTCGATCCGCTGTGGCACCAACTGGTTGTATTCCACTTCCACCATGTGGCTGTTCGGCTGCTGCACAATGCTGGATATATTCGCAATCTCCGGTGGCGCTCCTGGCGAGGCGGTGGATATCGCTGCCTGCCGCGCCTGTGCCCGCGCCGAAAAAGCACGCTCCGCGCGGTTCTGCGCAAGCCGATAGCCGCCCACGGAGCCGGCTCCAGTACCAACCACCAGCAGCAAAGACACTGCCACTGGAGCCGCCTGCAAACTGGCAAAGTTGCTTCTCACGCGCTGCCCTAACCGTTCAAACCAGCGCAAAGGCGGCAGCGAATCAAGCGCCTCCTCTAATCTCAGGCGCGAGCGGGCAACCAGGTTGGCCTCCGGCTCCAACACCGGGTAAGCTTCAGCCAGCACCTTCAGAGCAAGCAGTTGTTCCCGATTCTTGCGGCAATCCGTGCAGCCGTCCATGTGCCGGTCTAGCTCATGCGTCTGCTCGTCGGCCAGTTCCCCGTATGCCGCCGTCACAATTCGCTCATGTGCAACTTCACAATTCATCGCTCTACGTCCTTCCAGCCTCGAAAAACCTTAATCGTTTCCGGAACTCTCCGCATCCCCTTATTTCCTCAGAGGATTGCCTCCGGCCACTTACCTCAAACCCGCCAATTGCGCTCTCAACTTCTTCGTAGCTCTGAAAAGAGTATTTTTGGCGGTCTCTTCCGTGGTGCTCAGCATCTCTCCGATTGTGCGCAGACGGAGTCCCTGGTAGTGCTTCAATTCAAATACCATTCGTTCGCGCGGCGTCAGCTTTTCCAGCGCCAACTGAATCCGCTCTCCCAGCACCTTGCGGTCCAGTTCCTTGGCGGGGTTTGAAAAGGACCGGTCGTCTGAGACCGAACCAAGGATATCCATCTCTTCCCCGGAATGGTTCACCACTACCGCGTGATCCTCGCGCCGCGTCTTGCGCCGCCGCAGTTGGTCCAGGCAGAGATTGGTTACAATCCGGTAGATCCACGTATAGAATGAACACTCGAAGCGGAAGTTTCCCAGGTACCGGTAAGCCTTTAAAAATGCCTCCTGGTAGATATCTTCGGCATCGTGCTCGGAGCCTGTAAGATGCAGCGCAAGCCGCAAAACCTGCTGCTCGTACTGCCGAACCAGTGTGTCAAAGGCAGCCCGAGAGCCAGCCTGCGCCTCGCGGATTAATTCCATTTCCGGCGCGCGCGCCTGCATCCGCTCCTCAGCGGTCTTCCCTCCGTTCATTGCTCTGGTCGCAGCCATACCTGGGAAGGATTGTACCTTCCCGACTGCCGGCCAGCCTAAAACCGTCGGCTTGGAAGCCGGGAAGTTAGGGTAGATCGCCGCTTCCGTTGCCATCGAACCTGCTCCGGGGGAAGAGATTTGTCTGCACGTTGATAGACGCGCATTCTTCATTGAGGTGAGCAATCCCGAACAGCCAGCTTTCTTTTCAGCCGATCGGAGCCAGCACCTTTGGTCGCATTATTGAAGTATCGATCAAGATTTACTGCCGCAAATCCATGGATTCTCAATCCTTTTCGAGATACCAGGGAATATTGATCACGATGATGCGGCGATTGCCGCGAACCAGAAGAATGACTTTCAACAGCGCCGCGCGCCGATTGTGCAGCAGATTCTCCCACCGGTGTCGCACTACCAATTCAGGCACAAGAACACAAACCTTCGCAGAATCCGATTCGCTCTCGACAGCCAGAATATAGTCGATCACAGGCGTCAGAACGTAGCGGAAGGGCGATTTCAGAATCTTGAGCTTTGGAACGCACTTGCCTGCCTGACGCAGCGGAGCAGCCACATCCTTTTCCCAAACCTCGCAGATCGTATCCGCCGCGTCGCCCGTCTGCACATGCACGCAGCGAATATCGGACGACATTCCCAACGCAAAGCTTAGGGCTTTCTCGGTGATGCGGCTCCAGCGGTCAACGGGCATCACTACGATAGGCTGGCTGATTTGCGCCGGCACAATGGGTCTGTCTAGATCGGTATCGCGATCCACGCGAAGATAGTGGCGTTTGACCTTTCGCATCAGCAGGATCATCGCAACAATAAGCAGCGCGGTGATCCAGGCGCCGGCTGCAAATTTGGCCACCAGCACCACAATGGCGGTGAGGCCCGTAGCCACCGCGCCCAACCCATTGACCGCAATGTGCACCCGCGCATTGCCCTGGCGTTTCCAATGCATCACCATGCCGGCCTGAGAAAGCGTGAACGCCATGAATGCGCCAATCGCGTAGAGCGGGATGAGGCGATCGGTGACGCCGCCAAAGACGATCAGAAGCAGCGCCGTCAGGGTTACCAATACATAAATACCCCACGAGTAAAGCAGGCGGCGGCCGCGCAGAAGAAAAACGTGGGGCATGTAATCGTCAAGAGCTATAGCGCGGGTAAGACGCGGGAAATCCGCAAAAGCGGTGTTGGCTGAAAGCGCCAGCACAAGCAGTACGGAAGCGATGGTAAGGTAATAAAACCAGCCATGCCCCATCACCGCGCGCGTAAGCATGGAGAGCACGCTCTCATAGCCGGGTCCGTCGGGATTGGTAGCGGCGATACCGTAGGCGCGGCAGAGAAATGCAATGCCGGCAAGCAACACCGCCAGTAAAAGGATAATGATCGTCAGTGTGATTTTTGCGTTCTTGCGCGTGTCGTCGCGAAACGCCATTACGCCATTGCTGACCGCCTCCACGCCGGTCATCGCGGTGCATCCGGAAGAGAAGACTTTGAGCAGCAACCACAGGCTGACAGCAGTGGTGGCCGCCGGCAGCGGAGGCAGCGCCGAGACCGCATGAGGATGGCCCGCGCCCTGCATGACGCGCCATAGACCAACTCCAATTACGAGCAGCAGCGTGCCTGAAAATATGTACGTGGGGATCATGAATGCCACGCCCGTGTCATGAACGCCCCGCATGTTGATCAAGGTTAGAAGAAGCAACACGCCAAGGCAAAGCTGCAATGTGTGGGGCTGCAAGGAGGGAGCGGCCGAGATCAGCGCGCCCACGCCCGCCGAGATACCCACCGCGGCGGTAAGTGTGTAGTCGATCATCAGCGCGGCCGCCGCCAGCAAGCCGGCGCCCTCGCCCAGATTCTGGCTGGCGACAGTATAGGAACCGCCGCCGCGTGGGTACGCGTCGATCGTCTGGCGATAGCTGAAGAACACAAGGAAGAGCAAGACAACAATTGCCGCGATCACCGGAACGATATAGTGCACACCCACCAGGCCGAGCGGGATCAGCAGCGTGAGAGCCGCTTCAGGACCGTAGGCGGCGGAGCTAAGGGCGTCCAGTCCGAAGACCGGAATGCCCGCAATGGGGCCTATGTGCTCGGCGCGTTCCTCACTGGTGGCTAGCGGCCGGCCAAAGAGCAAATTCAATGCACGAGAAGGAATATCCATTAATTGTTATCCGGCGGAGGATTTGGGAAGCCGAGTGCCGTCGAGTAGATTCTCTCACGCTTACACGACCTGGGTCTGCGCATAAGGTCGGTGAGATCGGGGCAATCGCCCCTAAAAATGCCGGCGCCGTCGCAACCCTGCCAAGTCGAGTGCAAGCTGTTAACTCGCTAACCCGCTGACTCGCTAGTCCGCTGCATTTCTCCTTTCAGCGCGCTCCATATTTATTACGGATTTTTTGCGGATAATTACGGTCTGTTAGCAGATCCTGTAAATAGGGAAGGAATATCCAGCCATGACCAAAAACTCGTTTTCAACCCGCGGTCTGGCAGATCCCATCACTCCCACCTTACCCATTTCCTCCACCCGGATTCGTTGTTTCTTCGCCAAAAAATTCGGTACCCCCCACCCCCCCTACCCTGTGGAGCCCGTTTTTGATCCCGAAATTTCCTGTAACAAGCCCACTATCAACAGCTTGCCTTTTAGCCATGTTAATTAAGTAGTAACTGCAAACCGCCCATTTTGCCCACTTTTTGGCTCAAAATGACGCCATTTTCGTCTGAAATACTCGCTTTTTTGCCAGTTTGCTCAGCCGCTTCAACCCATCTCGCTCGAGCTCAAATCCTCTTCCAGAATCTTGAAAGCGCTTCATCGAATTCCGCCCTCAAACCTCAAATGCGATTGCCCTGTTGGTGAGATATAAATTGAATGGGCGAAGCGGCTGCAAAAGCCGCTTCGCCCATTCTGTTATTGTGCCGTGCCGCAATTTGCTAGTTCACTGTGCAAACGGTTCCATTGAGCGAAATCGCCGTCGGAATCGCATTGGTGGTTCCATTCCATGTTCCGTTGAAGCCGACGCCTGTCAGCGTTCCGCCAGCGGCGATGCTGCCGTTGTAAGGCTCATTCTTCACCGTCACTGCTGCGCCGCTCTGCGTTTCAATGCCGTTCCAAAGCGAAGCAATTGTCTGGCCATTGGCGAACGTCCACGTCAACGTCCAGCTTGTAACTGCCGTGCTGCCATTGACTATCGTGAGCGCCGCGCCAAACGCGGAATTGTTCTGCGGCGAGATCACATAATCCACCGTGCATGCGCTGGGTGTCGAGGAGGCAACAGTCAGCGCGATGGTTGTCGTCGCTGTTGTTGTGCCCGAGGTGCCTGTGATGGTAACTGTCGAGTTGCCGACCGTTGCGGATGCGCTGGCTGTAAAGGTCAGGACACTGGTCGCGGTTGTGGGGTTGGTGCCATAAGCTACTGTTACTCCGCTCGGCAAGCCCGTTGCCGTGAGTGTAACGCTGCCCGTGAAGCCATTCACGTCCGTGACGGTGATGGTATCGATCGCCGTCTTGCCCTGAGTTACGGACAAGGACGCCGGAGAAGCTGCTAGCGTGAAACCAGCCGCCGATGTGCTGACATTGAGCGCGAATGTAGTATGCGCCGTCGTGGTTCCTGAGGTTCCAGTCACGGTGATTGTGAATGCTCCGGTAGTTGCCGTGCTGGTGGCCGTCAAGGTCAGCACACTGCTTCCGGTAGTTGGATTCGTGCCCCAGACGCCAGTGACGCCGCTGGGGAATCCCGTTGCGGCCAGTGTAACGCTGCCGGTGAATCCGCCTGTGTCCGTGACCGTGATGGTATCGGTCGCCGTCTTGCCCTGAGTTATCGAGACCGAGGAGGACAATGGAGCCAGCGTAAAGCCCGACGAACTGCCCACGAGAGTTTCGACGCCAATCTGGCTTGATGCCTGAGTGGTGCCAGTGACGTCTACGGACTTCGACACGTAGTAGTACTGAGTGGAGCCGGAAAGGCCGGTGTCAGCGTACGTTGTGCCCGTCACTCCAGTTGCGATCTGGTTAGCCGATGAAGCAGTGAAACCGCCTGTGGTGCTGCGGAAGATATTGTAAGTGACGGTGCAGCCGGCAACGGGCTGCGGAACCGCCGTCCAGCTCAGGTTGATCTGACTTGAAGAGGCTGCTGTGCCCGCAAAGTTTTGAGGAACCAGCGTCGGGACGGGGCAGGCCAAGCCGCCGCCGCCCGTGAGCGGAAACTGCATTGCAGCCAGCAACGACTGCTTGGTTGAACTCATCGGTGTTGGATCGTAGTTGGTATCAAGCAATCCATAATCGTCTTCGCCGTCCAGTGCCCAATAGGTCCAGTTCAGCGTTGGATTGGCGGCAATATATGAAGTCAGGCCTTGGAACCATTGTCCCTGACTGCCCGCGACCGTGCTTTCGATGTCGGAAGCGGAATTGTCGGTTCCGAATTCACCTACCCAAACGGGAGCGGTTCCGGCCGTGTTGATGTAGCCCCAATACTTTGCCCAGATTGCATCCAGGCTGGAGTCGGTGGTAGTGGTAGTGAACCACGGTTGACGGTACAGGTTCGGGCCGTAGTCGTGAGGAGAATAAACAACCTGATTGGCAACGCTAAGCGTGACGGGATTGGTTGCGACGCCGGCTAGGTTGCCGCCCTGCCAATCGCAGGAGCCGTCATAGCAGTCGATACCCTCTACAAAAACCAGCAGCTTGGGATTGATCGCCAGCACAGCGTTGCCCGCGGCGGTCGCGGCCACTGGCCAATTCTGTGCGGTATTGGTGGTGGGGCAACCTGTATAGGTGCCATTGGTAGCGGTGTCGCCGGTCCAACAGGCGCCACTGGAGACGCTGCCAATTAAAAGATGTGGCTCGTTGCGCAGATCCACGCCAATTACGACGGGATCTCCTTGAGGATCCTTAAAGCTTGAATAGCGTGTGACCATCGTCTGCCAGTCGGCGATCCAGTTAGCCTGCGGATAAGCGCTCGTGTACCAAAGTCCATTGGCTTCATTGCTGTTTCCAGCTTCAGAACGATGATTGTCCAGGATCACCCGCAAGCCGATATTGCCGGCATTCTGGATGATCTTGTCCATGATCGTTAGGCTGTTCTCTCCGTCGAGGTCCGTGTTGATAAAGCCATTGCTATTGGATGCGCCGTAGTCGGTGGGAACTGGATTGCTCTCTACCAGTTGGTTGGAGAACGGCATCCGGATGACGTTGTAGCCGAGCGCCTTGATGGTGTTTAAAACGGTGTGGTAATCCTGAGTCGGAAGGCCGTGAATAACAAAGTCGGTGGTCTCAAAGCCGTACCAGTTGATGCCGGCAATGCGAACTTCCGTGCCGTTCGCATCAAGGATTTTGTTGCCGCTGGTATGCCAGTAGCCCGCGCCCTGCGCCCATGCACCAGACGCGCCCAGCGCCAGTAAAAATACGGCGAGTACGAGCATTCCGTACCCGCGCAACCGGCGCGCGCCTGCGTGCCGAAGCGACGAATGGAGTGACTGATACACGATATCTCCTTTGAATGCGGATGGAGAGTGAGCGGCTTTCACACTGTCTCCAGAATTGCGAAGACGGCGATCTCCGAAGAGTTTCGCCGTGAGGTGGGGAAGGTGGGTCGGAGCAGGCTCAAAGGCCTGCTCCGACTGTGCTGCTGTGGAGCCATTTTGCCTCGCGGCAAAAAGGCTAATTCACGGTGCAGGCGGTTCCGTTCAGCGAGATAGCCGTCGGAATTGCATTGGTGGTTCCGTTCCAGGTGCCGTTGAAGCCCAGGCCCGAGAGAGTTGCCCCGGCAGCAAGTGTGCCGTTGTAACTTTCATTCTTCACAGTTACCGCCGCGCCACTCTGCGTTTCGACGCCGTTCCAGAAAGAAGAGATTGTCTGTCCGTTGGCAAAGCTCCAAGTGAGTGTCCAACTGCTCAGAGCAGTG
>JBEKDN010000017.1:0-32575 GCA_050014335.1 Occallatibacter sp.
GCCTATCACTTCTAAAGCGGCGGCACTGCAATCTGAAACTTTAGACAGAGAGCGCTGACCTACAGTATTGACGAACCCCGCCTTCCCTGGTGGGGTTTGTTTTTTGCGGGTAGGCAAAGGCCGTAGTATGAAGGGGGAAGAATTCTCCCCCCAGGAGCAAACCCATGGCCTACGACGACTTGCGCGAGTGGATCAAAGCACTGGAAAAGGCTGGCGAACTCAAGAGGATCGGCGAAGAAGTATCTCCGGAGCTGGAGATCACCGAAATTACCGACCGGGTTTCCAAGCTTGGCGCGGGCAAGTACGCCGCGGGCGGGCCGGCCCTGCTGTTTGAGAACATCAAAGGCCACCCAGGGCATAAGGTCTTCATCAATCAATTTGGCAGTGAGCGGCGCATGGCGCTGGCGCTGGGTGTGGAGCGGCTGGATGAGATTGCCGAGAGGATCTCTGGCCTGCTGAATCTGAAAGCGCCCGAGGGCTTTCTCGACAAGCTCAAAATGCTGCCGCAGTTGGGCGCGCTGACCAGCGCTTTCCCGAAGACGGTGAGCGCCAAGGACGCCCCTTGCAAGCAAGTGGTCCTGAACTCCAAGGACAAAGACGGGCGCGACGGTTTCGACCTGAATCAGTTTCCAATTCTCAAGTGCTGGCCGCACGATGGCGGGCGGTTCATCACCCTGCCTTGCGTGGTGACCCGCGACCCACGCAGTGGTAAGCGCAACGTGGGAATGTACCGCATGCAGGTCTACGACGGGCAGACCACCGGCATGCATTGGCAGCGGCAAAAAGTTGCCGCCGAGCACTATCGGAACGCGATGCGCAATGCCGCTGCCGCCAATTCAACTGAAAACCCGCTCACCGTAAGCATCAGTGCAATGGCCGAGTCAGCCGGCGGCGCATGTGCCATTCCCGACGGTCCCATTGGCGGCCTGCCGCAGGTCGCACTCGGCAACCTCAAAGGCTCGCGCCTGGAAGTCGCCGTCGCCATCGGCACCGATCCAGCCACCACCTTCGCCGCCATCGTCCCCGCCCCGCCCGAGGTCGAGGAGTATCTCATCGCCGGATTCCTGCGCGGCTCCCCTGTCGAAATCGTCCAATGCGAAACCGTCGATCTTCAAGTCCCCGCCCACGCCGAAATCGTCCTCGAAGGCTACGTCGAGCTGGGCGAACTCCGCCCCGAGGGCCCCTTCGGCGACCACACCGGCTTCTACACCCTCGCCGACCTCTACCCCGTCTTCCACCTAACCTGCATCACTCATCGCCGCGATCCCATCTACGCCGCCACCATCGTCGGCGCGCCGCCCATGGAGGACGCATGGATGGGCAAGGCCGTCGAGCGCATCTTCTTGCCCGCCATGCGCATGACCATCCCCGAAATCGTCGACATCAACCTCCCCGTCGAGGCCGTCTTTCACAACTTGATGCTGGTCTCCATCCGCAAGAGCTACCCCGGCCACGCCCGCAAGGTGATGAACGCCATCTGGTCCCTAGGCCAGGCCATGTTCACCAAAGTCATCATCGTTGTGGACGAGGACTGCGACGTGCAAAACATTCCCGAGGTCGTTTTGAGAGTAGCCAACAACATCGACCCCGAGCGCGACATCCAATTTACCCTCGGCCCCATCGACTCGCTAGACCACGCCTCCCGCCTGCCCAACTACGGCTCCAAGATGGGAATAGACGCCACCAGAAAATGGCAAGCCGAAGGCTTCCAGCGCCTCTGGCCCGCCGCGATCGAAATGGACCGCGCCACCAAAGCCAAAATCGATGCCCTATGGGCAAGGCTTGGCCTGTGAAATCGAGTCGGAGCAAACGTCAAGACTTCGCGGCCCACTCATCGCGAAAGAGCCGCGATGAATGGGGCGCAGCCTTTTATCTTGGCTAATGATCGAAGAAGGCGGAATCGATGCCAGGGCCGCCTGCCCCGCGCCTGGGTTTCGCCTTTTTGGGCCACTGTGAAATGGTTATGTTCTTGATTTCAGGTATCTTACCGAATTTAGTGATCGGCTAAAAAGGCGAAAATGGGATAAACTTTTGTTGCATTTCGGCGCCTGCTGTTGAACTAACTCTTGTAACATGAGTCGTTTGCGGAAGCGGAGGAGACGCAAAGATGCTGTTTTCGGTTGTCCATTGCCGCTGATCAACCGACAGCCGACAGCCGTCCATTCCATCCCGCTTGGCTGAATGTTTCCATTCTGCGCCGAGGGAGGGTAATTCTCTGCAAACCCCCGCAGCGCGGCCAGCCGGGCTCCGCGCATGGGGTGCATGACTTCCCCGGTCCCCAAAGGCGAGGGATCGGGGCACCCGCCAACGCCAGCCGCCTGCCCAACTACGGCTCCAAGATGGGCATAGGCGCCGCCAGAAAATGGCAAGCCGAAGGCTTCGCCCGCCCTTGGCCCGCGAAGATCGAGATGGACTGCGCCGCCAAAGCCAAAATCGATGCGATCTGGGCCAAGCTGGGGCTGTGAATTGGATGGACTAGAGTACTAGGCACTGTTTGCCACGCCTGGGTATATAATTCCGACTGCAGTATCGTTGAGGCTGCTTCCTATTTCTACCTGAAGGGGCCGGATGAAATGTGCATTAAGCCTGCGTTTCTCGCGCTTTCCTTGCTCGTCTCACAGCTCGCAATGGGACAAGCTGCTCCCACGGAAATCACAAATTCTGACGTCGTGAGCATGACCAGAGCCGGGATCGGCGAGCAAACGATCATACTCGCGATCCAGCGTGGGCCCGTGAAATTCGACACATCGCCTCAGGCACTGATCGCCTTGAAGGCGAGCGGTGTGACCGACCTCGTTCTCAACGCAATCCTAGCGAGCGTCAGCAGCAAGGACCAGGTGAGCCCAGAGACCTCGAATTTTGATGCGCACGCCCTCTTTCAGAGGGCACTTGATGCGATTGGCCCACATGACAAGCTCGCTGCAATTCTTTCTCTACGGTGGGTGGGAACGGACCTGCAGAGTTTCCAGGGAGGAGGCGGAACCTTTGAGCGTGAACAAATAAAGATTTATCCCGATAAATTGTATGGGAGCTTGAAATCTGCCACAGGACATCTGCAAAAGGATGTTGTCACTCCAGATTTCAATTACAGAAGCTCAGGCAACATGATAACGACTATTCCTTTAACAGACCTGGAAACTGTTCGCGGCCAGTTGACATTTGACATTATTTACATCGCACAGCACGCGGAGGATTACACGGTCTCCCCAGCGGGCGAAGAACAGGTAGGAGGCGTTACCGCCGACAATGTAAAAATCAGTAAATCTGGGATGGACATCATTTGGAAAATCGACTCCAAGACCGGTCGGCTACTGTCTTCTCGCATCCCAGGGCCGTCAGGCGACACAGTAACTAACTTCTCAGATTGGCGGCTGGTCAATGGAGTCAATTTTCCCTTCAAGAGGCACTCGACAGGGCCTAAGGCTTCCCACGAATTAACAATAGCACAATATGAGATCAACCCGACGATTGATGAAGAGCTTTTCCAGCGTCCCGCCGAAAGCATGAGTCAAGGCTTAACCTTGAAAATTCTGCAAGAACAGTCCGTGCCTTATATCCAAGAGTCGGGCGGCGGGATTTCAAGCAGCTGCAATATCGTGGGAAGCGCAAATACCTCAGCCTACGCTAATACATTTGGGAACAGTACTTACGGGAATGCAACAACGAACTCAAATCAGCATATGAGTTGCAACTCATACGACACGACGGTCCGGTGGCCTCATGTCCTCAATGTGATGTTTGCCGAAGCCTCCGATGGAAACTCATATATGTTTGCCTGCGACAGAGCATGGCGCTGGTCGAAGTGTGTTCCACTCCGAGTTGGACAGGTCTTTAATGCTCGCTTTACGGATAAGGGGCTCGAAGTTGAGGCATTCAATACAAAGGGCAAAGAGGAGAACCCCACCTACCATGTTCTCCAGTCAAAGTCCTTGCGATAGCTTCTGACCACTGCAGGCTGCAGGGGTATAAAGGGAGTGTACCGGAATATGAACGGTGGTGAGCGTATATGCGATTTGGAAATAATCGAGAAGGATCTCGAAAGAAATTAATTGTCGAAGTTGATGCCTTTATACAACCTCGCAGAATAATGTGGAAGGGTGAATGTGGCGAGATAAGGCTCACTTATCGTCGGCAACCCGTAGCCTACCGCACAAAAGAAAAATGCCAACCAAAAGCTGGAATTAGCGCCCTGCGCTATTGTGCTGTTGACACACCTGACATACTCGATATCCGGCCGTTGTGTATACCCTTTCTTTCTCGGGTATGTCTCTACCTGGAGCACAAGTACTATTGTTGTGATGCACACGATTTTCCTGGGGTAACTTCACTTCGTTGACCGAGTGAAAGGGCCTACATGATGGCATCGAATTTCTCCTTTCTCAAATTCTAACGCAACTTGATGCGCATTTTCAAAGAGATGTGTGCCCCAGGTCCGGACTTTCGGACCTGGGGGACCACGAACCCCAACCCGCGCTTTTCCTGATCTCTGATCTTTGACCCATGATCTATGTCCTCACGCTGCGGTAGCAACTTTCTTCGGCCTGCCGCCCATACGGCCGTTCGCTCTGGACGCCCGCGCCTTTGCGGCGCTCCGAGCTTTGCCGCCCAGCTCTCCCAGGCGCGCGGCCATCCATCGTTTCGATCCGAAGAACCCTTCCAGCAGCGCCGGAATGTACAAGTCGGCGTCCAGCGCGGGGAAGTGAAGGCCGAAGCCCGGCGGGTCAATCTCGATCTCCCGCAACTGCTTCCATGTGGCCGTCTCCAGCCCTTGCGCATCGCGCGGCGAGAATGAAATCTCCAATCCCGAGCTTAGGCGCACCACAACGCGACCGATGCGGCGATCATAGCGCGCGCTGACGGCGTGGGGAATTGTAGCCAGCATCTCTTGCCCTCTGCGGTTGGCTTCCAGGAATTCTTTATGCTCGTCCATGTATCTCCTCCCATGCCATGCAAAGTTCGGCGACGTGATCCAGCAACTTCACTTGAATCTCGCGCAATTCGCGAGCAGAAAAACCGAAATTTGCGCGCAGACTCAGCGGGCCAGCCGGACAATTCAAATTGAAAATGGCGCTGTTACCCTGCCCGATGACGTGAACATGCGCCGGCCAATGATCATTGGGGTAGATTACGACGCGCAGACTCCCCAATCTCAGCACGGTTGGCATGAGCGAAGTGTACCATAAACCTGAGCGGTTAGGATAGATCTCGGGGCAGGTCGCGCACCTCTGACCTAGAATGTTGGGTTGACGGGTGACGCACGTCCGTCCATCCAAAAAGGAGCGGACTAGGACATGGTCGTCTAGGTCACCCGCCAGCTCCCCCCCGCACAGCATCATAGAAGACGGCCTGCCCTCTGGGGTCCAGTTGCATCAGCAGATCGAAGTCCGAGACGTTGCCGGTGAGCACCACGCAACCATTTTTAGCCGCTGTCAGAAAAATCAGTGCATCATTGAGCGCCTTGCGCCGTTCGTTCTTGCCGTACCGTTGCAGGCGCGCCAGCAGTCCGGCGAGGATGCCGGCCTCGCGCCATATCTGCCCATCCGCCGTGAGAATGCGATGCGCCGGGCGTAGCTCGATGGACGCGGCAACCTGGGCGATCGCGCGCGCTCGATCCGGATGCGCCGGGTCCAGCAGGCCTGCCAGGGCCGCCAGCTCCGCCTCCGTAACCGTAGAGTGCCAGAGGCTCCCGGACCGCAGAGCTATCTCCACATCGTCCGGGAGCCTGCCTTGCAGAGCATCGATATAAACCGTGGTGTCGAGGAGGAAGTTCGGGAATGGAGGCTTGAGGCGCTCAAGAAATCGCAACTGGGAGCGGTCGCGGTATGCGAGTCCCTGATGGCGTTTCTCTGGCTTCAGCCGCCGCAGCGACTGTTGGAATGTGGCACTAGAACTCAAGATCCAGATCCTTGCCCACCGTGCCGCGCTGGGCAAGAAGCCAGTCCGCGTAATCGTCCGCGGCCACGATGTTGGCAAGCGCGGCCTCGATCAGCTTGGAGTCGGACTGGATGCCGGTCTTCTTCTTCGCCTGCTCCACCAGAAGCGAGGGCATGCGCCCGCGCACCGTGAGCGTCCGGGTGCCGCTCAGCAGCCCTTGCCGCCCGGCGATGATGAGGGCATCGCCAACCCTGCGGCTGACAGACGGCCTGGTTCGTTTTGAGTCGCGGGAAAGCTGGAGTGCGGCTGCCTGGGCCATGGGAAATCCTCAATGGAAGTGTAGCACACATATTGCATTCGCGTGCCACAGTCTGGACGGCCGAAGCTGCCGTTCATCCTCGGCCATTCGATCCCTTTCGTAAATAATTCCCCGTGGTGTGCAGATAATTACCCAGCGCGCGTGTTGAATGGAAATAGCATCGAAGAAACTCTCCTCCGGCTGGCATCAATCAGCCTCTCGCGGCCCTCAAAAACCGCGCGACCCCCACCCCCCCACCCCTGTGAAGGCCAATTTCCAACCCGATATTTCTAGCAACTAACACATTATAAATTACTTGCAATTTTACCCCAGTTACTAATCAGTAACCGCAAGCCCGCATTTTCGCCCCATTTCCACCCCGAAAATGCCTCCCTTTTGTTCAAGAAAGGCCGCTTTCAATCAAAAGTGAGCGGCTTTTTTTCGGGCGTTTCGACCGTTTTTTTTTCAAAGCACTTCAAATTACCTGTCAAGTTACATCCTCCGAAATAATATTTTTCCGGAGGTTATCCAACAGGGAATTCTGGCGGAATAACCCAAGTCCGGTTTTTTGGAGCTGGGAGAAAGTACTGCTTGCCGCTGCGCCACTCTGCTATACCTAAATTCATGCGGCTTCATGCTTCCTCGCCTTTTTACGGCCTCATCGCGGCAATGCTTATCGCGGCCTTTCCCTTACATGCCCAGCAGGCGCCGGAGCAATTTCGGTGGGTGGATTTTCACTCCGCGGCGGAGGCTGACACGATAGCGTGGGTTGAGCGATCGCTGATCGGTGAAAAGTGGACGGCCATCCGCGAGATTGGCGTGGAGTACGATGCGGCGCTCGTGGTAACGGTGCTGCGACCTACGCCGCAATCGCTGCCGTCCGAAGACACGTTTACGGTCTGGAGCCTGTCGCTGACCAAGCATACGGTTACGCCGCTGATCAAAGGCGTCAATCTGAGGCTGGTGGATTGGCTGCTGCTGGGCGATGGCGAGCCTCGGGAACTAGGCGCGCTCTACGAGGATTGCCGAGAGTGCGCGGCGACCACTTTCTTCACGGCCTTCCATTACGACTTGAAAGAGCATGCCTGGGCTGCGCGGTGGATGCGCGGCAGTCAGGCCGTTCCAGTGTGGAGCACGGGCATGACGCAGGGCGTTGCGCTGACGCAGGTGTATGCGCTGCTGGCTGAGCCGAATGGACGTGAGTTGATGGCCACGTGGAATCACTTTGACGATGGCAAAGAGAAATCGCCGGAGAACGTCGTCTTCCGCTACGACTGGGACAGCATCAGCGGACTCGAGCGCACGCAATTGCTGAGCGCCAAAGACGCCGAGGCTATGGAACAGCGGCTGTGCGGCGCGGCCAGCCTGCTGCCGGAACTGGCGCGCGGGCAAGACTCGCCGCTGTGCCAACAGACGGTGAAGCCGCGGCAGGAGCGCAAGCCGGTAACTACGCCGCCCGCTAACAATCATGGCCAATCGGTACCGCCAAAGACGCGGCGGTAAGATGGTCAAAAGAGGGCTGATTGCCGTTTGCTCTTCAAATAGCATCCAACTGATTGGAGAGTGAAATGAGTTCCTTATCAAAATTTGGACCCCTGCCGCTGCTTGCCATGGCGGCCGCGCTATGTCTCACCGGATGCCCGAAGAGTCAACAGCCGGTGGCCGTTTCTGACAACCAGGCGCAAGACCAGTCTTCGGACCCGGCTGCGGCTAACCTGGCTCCGGCCGACACAAGTTCCGCGTCCGCATCGAATGGTTCCACAAGCGCCAGTTCGTCACCGGCATACAACCAGAGCTCGGATGATCCAGGCTACGGCGTTCAGCCGGTAAGCTACGCTCCTCAGCCGCCTCCGCCGCTGCCTGACTACGAACAGCCTCCTGCTCCGGGCGACGGATATCTTTGGACTCCGGGCTATTGGGCATGGGGCACAGGCGGATATTACTGGGTGCCCGGCAGTTGGGTTGAGGCTCCGTACCAGGGAGCGCTCTGGACGCCTGGCTATTGGGGTTTCCAGCATAACCGCTACGGATTTTATCGTGGCTATTGGGGCCCGCACATCGGGTACTATGGCGGTGTCAATTACGGCTTCGGGTATGTTGGTTTTGGCTACCAGGGCGGCTATTGGAACGGTGGGCATTTCAACTACAACCGCTCGTACAACAATGTGAACGCCACAATCGTGCATAACGTTTATGACCACCGCGGAAGCGACTACGGCCGGGGCGGGGTGCGGGTGAGCTTTAACGGCGGAGCGGGCGGTATTCAGGTACGCGCAAGACCGGCGGAGTTGGCTGCCTGGCATGAGCAACATACTCCGCCGATGAGAGCGCAATTGCAGAACGAACACGCTGCCAGCATGAATCGCGCTCAGTTTGCCAGCGTCAATCATGGACGTCCGGCAAACTTTGTTGTCAACCAGCCGCTTGCCGCCGATCGCAACGTGAGAGCGCCGGAAGCGATGCAGATGCACAATCAGGCGGAAGCGCGGCAGCAGCAGTTAGGACAGCAACAGCAGCAACACATGGCGATGCAACAGCAGGAACAACAGCACATGGCGGCGCAGCAACAGCGGCAACATCAGGCTGTCCAACAACATCAAGCGGCGCAGCAACAACAGCAGCATCAAGCTATTCAGCAGCGCCAGGCTGCTCAACAACAACAGCACCAGGCTATTGAGCACCAGCACCAGGCCGTTCCACAACAGCATCGGGCGGCACAGCAACCGCAACATCAGGCGCCTCCGCAGCAACATAAAGCGGCTCCGCAATCCAAAAAGGAAGAACGTCCCAAGAGCTAGCGTTCCGTGAGCACCCATCCGGGATGGGTGGATGCCAGCGGAAAGGGTACGCAACCAATCGTCTTCCAAACCTGGAGAACGGGTTGCGCACCCTGCAGGCTGAATCCGTCGTATACTGGCTTCATGTCGATTGCGGACAACCTCAAGGGCATTGCCAAGGGCATGAGCATCACCTTCGGGGAGATGCTGCAACCGTCGCAGGTTGAGAATTACCCTGACGGCAAAGGGCCTCTGCGCGGCGCGGTCTTTGAGCAGCGCTATCGCGGCGCGCACGTGCTGCAACGTGACGAAAATGGACTGGAAAAGTGCGTGGCCTGCTTTCTCTGCGCGGCGGCTTGCCCCTCCAATTGCATCTTTATTGAAGCCGCGGAGAACACCGAGGAGCAGCGCATTTCGTCCTCCGAGCGCTACGCCAAGGTTTATAACATCGACTACAACCGCTGCATCTTCTGCGGCTATTGCGTAGAGGCCTGCCCCACTGACGCGATTACGCACGGCCACGGCTTTGAGTTGGCCACGTTGAATGCCACCAACCTGGTAATGCGCAAGGAAGATATGCTGGTGCGGATTGAAGCGCCGACGGCGGTAAAGTAAGTAAATTATTTATTATGTATAACTTACGCTAGAATCGAGTCGCCACCTAATCGATAAATGTCGATTCCGCGCCAGGATGTTCTATGACTTTAATCCCTAAATACCACTTTATGATACGGCTTCTCACTTAACACATCGTGTCGTGATGGCTATCACGGTTCTTGAACTCATTCCCTCTTAAGCTCGATATGTGGTTATCGATATGGAATTATCGAATGCGTGGCGCGCGAAACGGCCGGATGCGCCGTCGATCCCTCAGCCAAGTCTGAGACGGCTGCCTCAGTACCACCATTATCTGGTGGACCTGGAGACCAAGGGGATCACGCGGGTTTCTTGCAGCTTGATTGGCCGCGATCTGGGACAGGTTCCAGTGCAGGTCCGCAAGGATTTGCAGTACACGGGGATCATCGGCAAACCCAAGACGGGCTACTCAGTCGCCGAGTTGATCCGGTCGATCGAGACCTTTCTTGGCTGGAACAACGTCAATGAGGCCTTTCTGGTTGGGGTTGGAAATCTGGGCACCGCGCTGCTGGGGCATGAGCGCTTTACGCGCTTCGGTCTGCGGATCGTGGCTGCCTTTGACACCGACGAGACAAAGATTGGGCAATGGATTCACGACAAGGCGGTACTGTCGCTGGATAAGTTAGTCGATCTGGCGCCGAGAATGAGCATTCATCTGGGCATTATCACGACACCTTCTAGTGTGGCGCAGGATGTGGCCGATCAGATGGTCAAGGCCGGCATTCAGGCGATTTGGAATTTTGCTCCAGTCAAGCTGAAGGTTCCCGCACACATCATTGTGCATAACGAAGATCTTTACAATTCGCTGGCATCGCTTTCATGGAAGCTGGCAAGGCGATATCGAGTACCGAATCAAGAGAAGGAGGCTGTTTAGATGGCATCGACGCCCATTGTGGTTGATCGCGCGGAGAAATTCGGCAAGGTGTGCGACATTCTGAATCGTCACGCGTACCGCCCATCCGGGCTGATTCCGATTTTGCAAGCGATTCAGCATGAGTATCTGTATCTGCCCGAGGAGGTGCTGACGTATGTAGCCACCTCTTTGAGCATTCCAGCGGCAAGAGTCTACGGCGTGGCTACCTTCTACGCGCACTTTGCGCTGAAGCCAAAGGGCAAGCATGTAATTCGCATTTGCGATGGAACGGCTTGCCATGTAAAGCAGTCGCTGCCGGTGCTGAATGCGCTGCGCGCAAAGCTTGGCACCTCGGAACAAATGAACACTACACCCGACCTGATGTTTACCGTTGAGACGGTGGCTTGCCTGGGCGCTTGCGGATTGGCGCCGGTCATTGTGGTCGATGAGCAGGTCCATGGCCAGATCACTCCTGAGCGCGCCGTGGCTCTGGTCGATGAGATACAGGCGCAAGAGGCTGCGCTGGCAAACGCCTCCACTGCTGAGCAGCTCTCAGCCGGAGAGTGCCATGTGTAACTCGGAAGGTCTTAAATTCACTCCTGCGGCAGGGAAAGGAATCTCGACGCTTGCGCAGGTGCGGCGCGTGATTATCTGTGCCGGAACCGGTTGCATGGCCAACGGCGCAATGAAGGTCTTTGAGCAGTTCAAGAGTGAGATGGCAGGCAAGGGCTTGCAGGTGATTCTGGAACTGCGCGCCGAGGCCACAAGCGACGAGATTCGTTTGTCAAAGAGCGGCTGTCAGGGCTTTTGCCAGATGGGTCCGCTGGTTTCGGTTGTGCCGGATGGAATTTTATACACCAAGGTGCGCAGCCAAGATGTGGCTGAAATAGTGCAGCAGACGCTTGTTGGCGGGTTGGTGGTCGATCGCCTTTTGTATAAAGATCCAGCGACGCGCCAGAGCTGCCGCGGACTTGAAGACAATCCTTTCTATGCGCGGCAAGATCGTTTGGTGCTGCATGAGTGCGGCTTTCTCGACCCGGAAGATATACGCGAGTTCATGCTGCATGGCGGCTACACGGCGGCGCGCAAGGCCTTCGTCGAGATGTCTCCGGAAGCGATTTGCAAGACAGTATTGGACTCCGGCCTGCGTGGGCGCGGCGGCGGCGGCTTTCCGACGGGTCGCAAATGGGAAGCGGCGCGGATTCAGAATTCCCCCAAAAAGTATGTCATCTGCAACGGCGACGAAGGCGATCCCGGCGCCTTCATGAATCGCTCGGTGATGGAAGGCAACCCGCATAGCGTGATTGAAGGCATGATGATTGCGGCGCGGGCCATCGGCGCCAATGAAATGCTGGTCTATGTGCGGGCCGAATATCCGCTGGCCGTGGAGCGCATGAGAGGCGCGGTTGCTGCCGCCGAGCGCGAAGGCATCCTTGGCAAGAACGTCTTTGGAACCGGCCTCAGCATGAAGTGCGAAGTCATGGAAGGCGCGGGCGCCTTTGTCTGCGGCGAAGAGACAGCCATGATCGCGTCCATTGAAGGGCAGCGCGGAATGCCGCGGCCCAAGCCACCGTTTCCCGCACAGAGCGGACTATGGGGCAAGCCGACCATCATCAACAACGTTGAGACTCTCGCGCATGTTTCGCGCATCATCAACCTGGGCCCCGAGGCCTTTCGCAGCATCGGCACCAAGGATTCACCGGGCACCAAAACCTTCGCGCTTACCGGCCACGTCTCCAATACGGGCTTGGTTGAAGTTCCCTTCGGCACCACGCTGCGCGAGATTGTTTATAACATCGGCGGCGGAGTTACCGACGATGCGGGCAAGATTTGGAAGAACGGTTTCAAGGCTGTGCAGATTGGCGGACCCAGCGGCGGATGCCTCACCGAGGATCATCTGGATCTGCCTCTGGCCTATGAGTCGCTGCGCTCTGTGGGCGCGATGGTGGGCTCCGGCGGCCTCGTCGCGATGAATCAGGGCACATGCATGGTGAGCATTGCGCGCTTTTTCATGGAGTTTACGCAGCGCGAATCCTGCGGCAAGTGCGTGCTGTGCAGAGAAGGCACGCGGCAATTGCTGGCGCTGCTGGACGATGTGATTGAAGGGCGCGCCGATCAGAATACGCTCGATCTTCTGGACAAGCTGGGACGCGCGGTGCAGATCGGTTCGTTGTGCGGACTGGGAAAGACCGCGCCCAATCCGGTGCTCTCAACCATGCGCTACTTCCGCAAGGAGTATGAAGAGCACGTCTTTGAGAAGCGCTGCCGCACGGGACGCTGCAAGGCCTTGCTGAGCCCGGAGATCGATCAAGTGAAGTGCAAGGGCTGCGGCCTGTGCATCAAGGCATGCCCCACGGGCGCCATCACTGGAGAAAAGAAGCAGCCGCACCATATCAATCCGGAGCTGTGCATCAAATGCGGAGCCTGCGCCACAGCTTGCAAACTTCACGCGGTCGAAGGGATATAACCAGATGACTACAGTTACGCAACCTACATTGACGATCGATGGAATCACAGTAGCGATCGAAGGTGAGCGCAATCTGCTCGAACTTGTTCGCAAAGCGAATATCGATCTGCCCACCTTCTGCTATCACTCCGAACTCAGCGTTTATGGCGCGTGCCGCCTGTGCCTGGTGCAGATAGAAGGACGCGGAATTCAGGGCGCATGCTCCACGCCGGCGGAGGCTGGCTTGAAGATTCTCACCACGACACCCGAGATTCGCGAGATTCGCAAGATCGCAGTGGAACTGCTGCTGGCCAATCACGATTCGAGTTGCCCGACCTGCTCGCGCAGCGCCAACTGCCAACTGCAGAATCTCGCACTACGGCTGGGCATAAAAAAGGTCCGCTTCAAGTCCGTGCTGCAACCGGCGCCGCTTGACGAGTCTTCTCCGTCCCTGGTTCGCGATCCAAACAAGTGCGTGCTCTGCGGCGATTGCGTGCGCATGTGCTCGGAGATTCAGGGCATCGGCGCAATCGATTTTGCGCATCGCGGTCACGATGTCAGCGTGCAGCCGGCCTTTGGCAAAGATCTTGGAGAAGTGGAATGCGTCAACTGCGGCCAATGCGCCAGCGTCTGCCCCACCGGTGCTCTGACGATCAAGTCTGAGGTCGAGCAGGTTTGGAATATGCTTGCCGACAAAAGCAAAACAGTCATCGTGCAAATCGCGCCAGCCGTTCGCGTCGGCTTGGGCGAGTGCTTTGGGCTCAAGCCTGGTGAGATCACCACGGGCAAGATCGTTGCGGCTCTCAAGCATCTCGGCTTCGACCAGATTTACGACACGTCGTTTGCGGCCGATCTCACCGTGATTGAAGAAGGCACGGAATTTCTGGAGCGCAAAACGCAAGGCGGCACGTTGCCGATGTTTACCTCCTGCTGCCCTGGTTGGGTCAAGTACGCGGAGCAATACTTCCCTGAGCTGCTGCCGAATCTCTCCACCTGCCGTTCACCGCAGGCGATGTTTGGCTCATTGGTGAAGGCGATGCTTCCCGATCAACTTAAGGTGGAGCGCAAGGATCTGAAGGTTGTGGCGATCATGCCATGCACGGCGAAAAAGTATGAAGCACTGCGCCCGGAGATGGGCGTCAATGGCGACCCCGATGTCGATCACGTGCTGACGACGCAAGAACTGGCGCAGATGATCAAGTCGGCCGGCATCATCTTCGATAGCCTGCAGCCGGAGTCCTTCGATATGCCCTTCGGCTTCTACACCGGCGCGGGCGTGATCTTTGGAAACTCAGGCGGCGTGATGGAAGCGGTTCTGCGCTACGCCGCGGAAAAGGTCACGGGCAAGAAGCTGGAGAATGTGGAATTTCAGCAGGTGCGCGGTGATTCAGGATTGCGCGAGGCAACCATTTCCATCGACGGCACGGAACTGAAGCTGGCCATTGTGCATGGACTGCGCAATGCGCGCGTGGTAGCCGAGCAGGTACGCGCGGGCAAAAGCCACTACGATGTGATCGAAGTAATGGCTTGCCCCGGTGGTTGCGTCGGCGGCGCGGGGCAGCCCGTCTCGACAAATCGCGATTCGCGCGCGATGCGCGCCAAGGGTCTATACAACGCGGATAAAATGCTGCAACTGCATAAGTCGCAGGACAACGTTTTTATCACCGAGTGCTACACAAAGTTTTTGGGAGAGATCGGCGGCGAGAAGGCGCATCATCTTCTGCACACCAGTTATCAGAGCCGTCATCGCATCGCCGACGAAACGCTTTCGCTGGTGCAATCCGAGCGAGTGGACAAGGTAAAGGTCAGTGTCTGCCTGGGAACCAATTGCTACTTGAAGGGTTCGCAAGAGGTGCTGAATGGTGTGCTGCGCCACGCCGAGCAGACCAATCTGGAGGGCCGGCTGGATGTGCGCGCCAGCTTCTGTTTTGAGCAATGCGAGCACGGACCCAATGTGATGATCGACGGCGAATGCGTGCACAATTGCACGGCCGCAAAAGCGATTGACGAGTTGAACAGCCGGATTGAAAGCGACAGACCGGCGCAGACAGCCGACGCGGAAAATGTCAGAGTTGCGCCGACTGAGTGATCGGAGAGGAGAATACCTTGATTACTCACGAACGAGCAGATTTCATCAACGAGCAGGAGATAGAAGGCATCCTTGAGCGCAGCCGGCGTCCGGCGCCGGCAAAGGTTCGCGAACTGCTTATCAAAGCGCGCGAGATGCGCGGGCTTTCCATTGAGGAAGTAGCGAGTCTGTCCTTTGTGGAAACTCCAGAACTGCTGGCTGAAATCTTCTCGACGGCTAAGCGGATCAAGGAAGACATCTACGGCACAAGGCTGGTTTTCTTTGCGCCTCTTTATATCTCGAATCGCTGCGCGAATGAGTGCGCGTACTGCGCCTTCCGCGCGACCAACACTGCGCTGCGCCGGCGCACATTGACACAGGAAGAGATTGCCGAAGAGACGCGAATTCTGATTCGCCAGGGACACAAGCGAGTTCTGATGGTTGCCGGGGAAGCATTGCCGCCGCAGGGTTTTCAATACATCCTCGACTCCATCGCGACGATTTACAGCACCAAGGTTGGCCCCGGCGAGATACGGCGCGTCAACGTCAATCTGGCGCCGCAAACGGTCGAGCGCTTCAGGCAATTGAAGCAGGCGGAAATAGGAACCTTTCAGCTATTCCAGGAGACCTATCACCGCCCGACTTATGCGCAGGTTCACTTGAAGGGCACAAAGCGCGATTACGATTGGCGCGCAACGGCCTTCGACAGGGCGATGGAAGCGGGCATCGACGACATCGGCATGGGCGCGCTATTCGGGCTCTACCATTGGCGCTTTGAAATTATCGCCATGATGCAGCAGATTCGCCACCTGGAAGAACGATTCGGTGTCGGTCCGCATACCATCAGCTTCCCGCGCATCGAGCCGGCCGTCGGTTCGGAGATTGCTTCGCGGCCACCATATGCGGTCAGCGATTCGGACTTCTTGAAAATGGTCGCGATCATGCGCCTGGCAGTTCCATACACAGGAATGATCATGTCCACGCGCGAAACCGCGGAGGTGCGCCGCGCAACGCTTGAGCTTGGCATCTCGCAAATCTCAGCCGGAAGCCGCACCGATCCGGGAGGCTATAAGGACGGAGAAGGCGATCCCAATGGCAGTCAGTTTCAACTTGGCGATCACCGCTCCATCGAAGAGGTTGTCAAGGACGTTGTTTCGCTGGGATTTCTGCCTTCCTTCTGCACCGCATGTTATCGCCTCGGGCGCACAGGGCAGGATTTTATGGACGTGGCCAAGCCCGGTGAGATCAAGTATCACTGCCACCCGAACGCGCTTTCAACATTTCAAGAGTATCTCTGCGACTACGCCAGCCCGGAAGCAAAGACCGCCGGCGAAAAGTTCATCTCGATCGAGTTGCAAAAGATGGATGGGCAGCAGACTGCTTGCGCGCTGCCGATGCTGAATCAAGTTCGCCGCGGCGAGCGTGATGTTTTTGTATAAAAATGCGCAGGGGAACTAGCTGTGACTGAATTAAACAAACTCGATCTTCTCGGATGGCTCCGCGAGAGCGAACCTTCTCGTCTTGCGGAGTTATACGAGTGGGCCGATAGCGTGCGCAGACAACACGTCGGCGATGCCGTGCATCTCCGCGGCTTGATCGAGTTATCGAGTCACTGCATGCGGCAGTGCATGTACTGCGGGTTACGGCAGGCCAATCGCGCGTTGCCGCGTTACCGCATGACGCGGGAAGAAGTTTTGGAGTGTGCGCGCCAGGCCGATAGGCTTGGATACGGCACTGTGGTGATGCAGGCCGGCGAAGACGATCTTCTCACAGCCGAGTGGATCGCGGAAATTGTTCGCTGGATCAAACGAGAAACTACGCTGGCGGTTACTTTAAGTCTCGGTGAACGAAGCGAAGATGAATTCAAACTTTGGCGTTCTGCTGGAGCGGACCGCTATCTGCTGCGATTTGAAACCTCCAACAAAGATCTGTTTCGTGTCATTCACCCATCCAGTATTCATGGCGGGCCTGATCGACTAACGTTATTGCGAAAATTAAAAAGCCTTGGTTATGAAGCAGGCGGCGGCGTTATGGTAGGTATTCCCGGACAATCCTATGAGAGCCTGGCGGAAGACATTTTGACATTTCGCGCGCTCGATCTGGATATGATCGGCATTGGTCCTTTTATACCGCACGCCGCTACGCCGCTGGGAACGGGCGCCCTGCGTCTAGCGATCAATGTGCGCGATCAAGCGCCGAACAGCGAAGAGATGGTCTATAAAATGATAGCGCTCACGCGCATTGTTTGCCCGACGGCAAATATCCCCAGTACGACGGCGCTGGCGACTATTAATAAAGTAGATGGACGGAAGCTGGGTCTGAAGGTGGGCGGCAATGTGGTGATGCCGAATCTAACTCCGACAAAATATCGCCGCCTGTATGAGATATATCCCGAGAAGGCTTGCATCGATGAGAGTGCGGCCGATTGCAATCAATGCCTGCGCGGACAGATTCACTCGCTGGGCCGGTTTGCGGGACAGGGTCAGGGCGGGCGAGGCACGTTGGAAACTTTGACTAGCATCTTACCCGATGTGTCTTCGCGTTTTGTGCAGTTGCAGAGCCAATGAGGTGAAGCATGGCGCAGGATGACAACGTTATCGAGATCGTAGTTTGTTTGGGGAGTTCCTGCTTTGCCAGAGGAAACTCGGAGAATCTCGCGCTCATCAATCAACATGTGAAAAACAATGGACTGAATGCTTCCGTTCGGCTGACCGGCAGGCTCTGCCAGGACCAATGCATTCAGGGGCCGAATCTATCGATCGGTGGCGAGTTGCATCACGGTGTAACCACGGCGCGATTGCGCGAATTGCTGCAACAGCTTGGCAGTCCGCTCACGGGAGAGCATGAAACGCCTTAATTCCATCTACACGCAGGAGCGCGAGTGCCAGGATTGTCATAAGTGCATCCGCGAGTGCCCGGTGAAAGCGATTCGCGTTGAGGACGGTTATGCGCGCGTTGTGCCCGAGCTTTGCATTATGTGCGGCAACTGTGTACTGGCATGTCCGAGCAGCGCAAAGCGGGTGCGCGACGATCTGCCCAGCGTCAAGGCACTGTTGAAGAGCGGGCGCAAAGTGATCGTGTCGCTGGCTCCTTCTTTTGTGGCGCAGTTCCCCTCGGTGCGGCCCGCGCAACTTATTCACGCTCTCAAAAAACTTGGATTCTTTGCCGTGTCAGAAACGGCGCTGGGCGCGCAGCAAGTCTCTGCCAGTGTCATTGCACTGATGCGGAGCGAACCGAAACAGATCTGGATTTCTTCGGCATGTCCCGTCGTTGTCGACTTTATCGGCAAGTATCATCCCGAGTGTCAAGATCATGTCTTTGGCGTTTTATCGCCGCTGCTGACGCATTGTAAGATGCTGCGCGCGCATTATGGAGATAAGATCGCGATCGTCTTCATTGGGCCGTGCATTGCCAAGAAGTCAGAGGCCGATGCGCATCCGGAGCTTCTGGACGCGGTGCTGACATTTGAGGATTTGGACCGCTGGCTGAGCGAAGAGAATATTCACTTAGCGGAGATAGCGGAGCAAGCCGAGGACAGCTTTCAGCCGGAGGAAGCGCAGGAGGGCGCGCTCTATCCGATCGACGGCGGAATGGCCCCTGGCGTTGCCGGCAGTAGCGAAGTAAACAGTTCGCAATTCATGGCCTTCTCTGGAATTCCCAATGTTGAGCAGGCGTTGAAAGGTATCTCAGAGTGGAAGCCGGAGCACAACATTTTTTTTGAATTGACAGCCTGCGCCGGCTCTTGCGTGAATGGGCCGAAGGCGGCTCGCAATACTTCAGTGGCGCGGCGGCGCTACGATATTCTGCATTACGCCAAGCCTGCCGCGGTCTTTCCGCGCAAGCTCGAGTTGGGCATTGACAGCCACTATGAAGCTTTACCGGTAGCGCGCGACGAGTACAGCGAATTGCAGTTACAGGAAGCACTGCGCACCGTGGGCAAATATTCGGCTGACGACGAATTGAATTGCGGTGGCTGCGGATACGACTCTTGCCGCGACTTTGCTCATGCGCTGATTGCTCGCAACGCCGAACGCATGATGTGCGCCACTTATACGCGCAAACTTGCCCAGAAAAAAGCAAACGCACTCCTCAAGAAAATGCCCTCCGCGGTTGTGATTGTCAACGAAGATTTGAAGATTATCGAATGCAATTTGAATTTTGTGCACCTCTTTGCGACCGATGTGGATCAAGTGAAAGACCTCGAAGGCGCCGCTCTGGACGCGGTAATTCCCTTCTCTTACTTGTTCCGCCGAGTGCTTGAATCGGACGAGGATATTGTGGGTCACGATATCCGCTATCAGCGCAGCATATTGAATACGAGCATCTTTACCATCGAGCCTCACTCGGTGCTATGCGGTATTTTTCAAGATATCACAAAGCCGATTTTTCAAAAGGAACAGATTATTGGCAGGGCACGAGAAGTTATTCAAAAGAACTTGAAGACGGTGCAGCAAATTGCTTATCTTCTCGGAGAAAATGCGGCCGATTCAGAGATCATTCTCAACTCGATTGTTCGCTCCTTCAGCCCTGAGGATGTGGATGAAAGCGATGCCGGGGGCCAGCAGTGACTGGAACCGAGAGCTTTATCGAGGTTGATTCCTGCCAGCGCGCCAAGCACGGGCAAATGATCTCCGGCGATGTGTTTCTTTCGCGAAAGGTCGAATCCGAAGGACGCATGATTTCCGTGCTCTCCGACGGCCTGGGCAGCGGCGTAAAAGCCAGCGTGCTGGCGACTATGACCTCGACAATGGCCTTGAAATTCGCTGCCAGCGCAATGGACATTCATGCCTCAGCCGAGATCATTATGGATACTCTGCCTATCTGCAGTGTGCGCAAGGTCAGTTACTCGACCTTTACAGTTGTAGATATGACGATTACGGGCGAGACGCGAATTATCGAGCACGGCAATCCGTCATTTCTATTGGTGCGGCCAAGCGGCGAGGTGCACATTGAGAAGACCGAGGTGCGCCCCAAACGCTGGGAAGACCGGGTAATCAGCTTCTCCACCTTCGATGTGCAGCGCGAAGACCGCATCATTTTTTTCTCCGACGGAATTACGCAGGCCGGCATGGGAGAATATCGTACTCCGCTGGGTTGGGGTTTGGAGAACGTCGATAAATTCGTGCGCGAAAAAATAGAGAGATACCCCTATATATCGGCCCGCGAGTTATCGCGCGTTTTGGTGGCGCGAGCCGAGGAAATAGACGGGCTGAGCGCCAAGGACGATATTACCTGCGGCGTAATTTACTACCGCAGCCCGCGTCAGTTGCTTGTGATGACCGGAGCCCCATTCAATCGCGCGCACGATCAGGACCTGGCGAAGATGGCCGAGCGCACCTCGGGACGCAAAGTTATCTGCGGTGGAACGACAGCCAACATTATTTCGCGGATGCTCAACCGCGCGATTCAGATCGACATGCGCCAGCAGCTCCACTCCAAAATTCCACCATCCGCGCGGATGGAAGGCTTCGATCTGGTTACGGAAGGTATTCTCACTCTGGGTGAAGTGGTGCGGCTACTTGAGGAGGAATTTGCGCCTGAAGATATGAAGTCTAATGCGGCGGTTCGGCTTGCGGCCATGCTGCTTGATAGCGATATTGTGAGGTTTGCCGTGGGCACGCGAATCAATGAAGCGCATCAGGATCCGAATATTCCGGTGGACTTGGAGTTGCGTCGCAATATTGTGAAGAGGATTGCGATGCTACTGGAAACTAAGCACATGAAGCGGGTAATTATTCAATATCTCTGAGAAAGTTATTCATACAATAACAACCAATCGGCGCGTTTGATCCGGTACTGTCCTCTGAATACATTTTAAGAAGCTATTATAGATTGTTCGCGGAAACCCTCGATAATCTTCAGATACGCGCGCGCGGTTTCAGTTATGGCTTCTGGATTTCCGGCGTCGATGGCTTGGAGGTTGACAAGGTCGTTTCCTACGCCTAGGGCGCGGGCTCCGGCACGCAGAAAGCTTTCGGCAGTCTGTAATGTGACTCCACCGGTTGGGATAAGTTTAAGTTGCGGAAAGGGCGCAAGTAGTGACTTGAGATAGATCGAGCCGCCCATTGCCGAGCAAGGAAATATCTTGACGTAATCCGCGCCAGCCTCCCATGCGGTGATAACTTCAGTGGGAGTGAGCGCGCCCGGAATGGAGAGTTTATTTCTTGCTTTGGTTGCGGCTATTACATCCAAATGCAAGCTGGGACTGACGATGAATTCTGCGCCGGCATCGATGGTAGCTACAGCTTGCGCGGCGGTAGTGACGGTGCCAGAACCGAGGAGAAGCTCTGACCCATAATCATGCTTGAGTTTCCGCAATACATCAAGCGCGCCTGGAACAGTCATTGTGACTTCAACCACGGTGACTCCGCCGGCGATCATCGCCTTGACAACTGCATGAGCCTGAGCGGCGTTGCGGGCGCGCAGCACGGGAATGAGGCCGGTTCGTTCGATGATTTGCGAGGTGGTTTCTGACATTTTCAGCCATCTCCAAGCTTTTCGTTTACGATGCAACTTATCGGTTAATCCTTGCGGAGCCGCCTTGCATGACTCGCTCGACCTCGGCGAGCGTGGCCATGCTTGTATCGCCGGGCGTGGTCATGGCAAGCGCGCCGTGAGCAACGCCGCAGCGCAGGGCCCAGTCGATGGGCTTGCCGGCGAGCAGTCCGTAAATAAGACCGGAGGCAAAGCTGTCTCCACCGCCGACGCGATCGTAGATGTCGATCTCGCATTGGGGAACGTGAACAATCTTGTCCTCGTAGAGCGCGATGGCGCCCCACGCGTTGCGGCTGGCGGTTGAAGCCGTGCGCAGCGTGCTGGCTATCAATTTCAAATTTGGGTAATCCGCCGCGACCTCGCGCAGCATCTCTTCGTAGCCTGCGATGGGCAACTCGCTGAAGTCTTCGCCGACACCGGGGATACACACGCCGAGGATCGCCGAAAAGTCTTCTTCGTTGCCGAGAAGCAAATCGACTTTGCGCACTAACTCGCGGTTGACTTCCTGCGCTTTGGCTTTGCCTCCGATGGATTTCCAGAGTGACTCACGGTAATTCAGATCGTAGGAGACAAGCGTTGCGTGGTTGCGCGCGGCGTCGATCGCTTCTGCGGCTACTTTTGCACTGGAAGCTGAGAGAGCTGCGAAGATACCGCCTGTGTGGAAGCTCCTCGTGCCGTGCGCGGAGCCGAAGATCGATGCCCAATCGAAGTCGCCGGGGGTGAGTTGGCTGACTGCCGTGTCTGACTGCCGTGTGACCGCGATCCGAAGTTCCAATTGCCGCGCGCAAGCCGAAGCCCCGCTCCGTGAAGTTGAGGCCGTTGCGAACGGCACGGCCGACGCCGTCATAGGGAAGCCATTGAATGAGCGAAGAGTCAACGCCGCCTTGCAGAATGAGATCTTCAACCAGGCGGCCGACGGAATTGTCTACAAGCGCGGTGGCGATAGCGGTCCGCAGTCCGAAGCAGCGGCGCAGCCCACGAGCAACGTTGTATTCGCCGCCGCCCTCCCAGACGTCGAAGTGGCGCGTCGTGTGAATGCGCCGGTCGCCGGGATCGAGGCGGAGCATGACTTCGCCCAGGCTCAAACAATCCCAGCGGCGACGAGTTTCGGGAATTTCGATTGCATTCATCGGAGTGTGAATAGCGTTCAATCACACATTATCGCATTCAGGTGCCAGTGTGAGTGATAGGGTGAAGCGCGAGCGAATCGCCAAGCATGATAATGTTTTTGGATGGGTAAAGGTGAATTGAAGCCGCAGAGATGTTCTTGCGGTAAGCAAGCAATGTAAAGAAGCGCGCGGGAAGGACAATATGAGCCAGGGGCTTTTTGATTTGACGGGCAGAGTTGCCGTGGTGACCGGTGGAACTACAGGGCTGGGCCATGCGATTGCAATGGGTTTGGCCAGTGCTGGAGCGGATGTGGTGGCTACTTCGCGCCGGCAGGAGCAAGTGAACAGTACGGCGGCGCAGATCGAAGCACTGGGGCGGCAATCGCTGCGCATGACAAGCGATGTGCTGCAGCGAACATCTGTGCAGGCTTTGCACGATTCGGTGTTGAAGGCGTTTGGCAAGGTGGATATTCTAGTAAACGCCGCCGGAATTACGCACAAAAGTCTTACGCTTGAAGTTGATGAGGCGGATTGGTCGCGGGTGATTGACACTAATTTAACGGGCACGCTGCGCACCTGCCAGATATTCGGCGCGACAATGGTGCGTGCGGGGTATGGGCGCATCGTCAATGTTGCATCGCTTACATCGTTTGTAGGCTTTTCACAGGTTGCGGCGTATGCTGCCAGCAAGGCTGCGGTAGCCTCGTTGACAAAGGTGCTATCCATCGAACTCGCGCGGAGTGGAGTGAATGTCAATGCGCTCGCGCCGGGAGTTTTCCCCACGCCGCTGAATGCAACGCTGATTCAGGGTACGCCGCGCGGAGAAGAGTTGATTCTGCGCACCCCGATGGGCCGTTTTGGTGACCCGAAAGAAGTGGCTGGAGCAGCGATTTTTTTGGCTTCCGAGGCGGCTTCTTTTGTGACTGGCGAGATCATCGCTGTCGATGGAGGATTTCTTGCCAGCGGGGTGAATCAGTAGGAAGAGAAGAGCGGGGACTGTTATGAAAATTACAAATGCGTATGTGAATATCACTTCGCCGGGCAGGAATTTCGTCACGCTGAAGATCGTGACTGACGAAGGCATTTGCGGCCTGGGTGACGCTACGCTGAATGGGCGCGAGTTATCCGTCGCGAGTTATCTAACTGACCATATAATTCCTTGCATCCTGGGTCGCGATCCATTTCAGACGGAAGATATCTGGCAGTATCTTTATCGCGGAGCTTATTGGCGGCGCGGGCCCGTGGGTATGTCGGCGATATCCGCGGTTGATGTGGCATTGTGGGATATCAAGGGTAAAGCGCTGAATATGCCGGTTTATAACTTGCTGGGCGGAAAGAGCCGCGAGGGCGTTTTGGTTTATTGCCATGCGACGGGCAAGGATATCGATCATGCCCTTGAAGATGTGGCGCGGCAGAAGGAATCAGGTTACAAGGCGATTCGCGTGCAGTGCGGGATTCCTGGACTCTCAACAACTTATGGAATATCGAAGGGACCGGGAAGATATGAGCCGGCCGAGCGCGGACTGCCGCCGGAGTTCGAGTGGGCAAGCGAGCCTTATCTCCGCCACGTTCCCAAGCTGTTTGCGCGGGTGCGTGAGGCATTCGGCGACGAACTCCATCTGCTCCACGATTGCCATCACCGACTTACTCCGATTGAGGCAGGCAGACTGGGCAAGGAGTTGGAGCCCTTTCATCTTTTTTGGATGGAAGATCCAACGCCGGCCGAGTTACAAGAGAGTTTCAAAATCATTCGCGAACATACAACCACGCCGATTGCCGTGGGCGAGGTCTTCAATTCTATATGGGATGCGCATGAATTAATCCGCAATCAATGGATCGGTTACATTCGCATGACTCTTGTTCATGCGGGCGGATTTACGCACATGAAGAAAGTCGCCGACTTTGCGGAGTTATACCATGTGCGCACGGGCTGCCACGGGGCGACGGACCTTTCGCCTGTGACAATGGCCGCGGCGCTGCATTTCGATACGGCGATTCATAACTTCGGTATTCAGGAACATATGCCGCACAGCGAGGAGACCGACCAGGTTTTCCCGCATGGCTATGAATTCAAAAATGGGATGATGTATCCCGGCGATCAACCCGGATTGGGCGTGGATCTGAATGAGTCGATGGCGGCAAAATATCCCTACCAACGGGCCTACCTGCCTATCAATCGTAACTTCGATGGAACAATTACTGATTGGTAAACATATCAACAAAGCAACAACATCGGTCGAGTCCGGCGGCCTTGCAATATCGTGCGGTCTCTGGCTTCGGGGTTGAGCGGCTAGTGTCGCTTTGAAGGATGTGGCATCGCAGAATAGGCGGTGCCAGCACTTGCAAAGGGATAAATACGAATCCCAAATATTTCTCGACAATTACGAAACGCTCCCATCCTTTTCCTCACTATTCAAACGGAGTCGGAGTTTGCAGGGCGCTTTCCCTTCATCGAGCCCAAAATACTCCCCCCTCATTCTCTGCTCCAAAGACAATCACCACACGGTGAAGGAGGATTTATGCAATTGAAGATCAAGTTCGCGGGCGCGCAGGCACATGAGCAAACCCCGAGCGTCGCCCTCTACACGCTTGACATCCGCGGTCAGGCAAAGAAGCTTGCCGCCCTGAAGGATGGAGAGCTAAACCTCAAAGCCGATTCCGCCAAGGCTGGGTCGCTGATCGCTCTCGGCCCCGATGTGGCTGACCCGTCCACCCTCGATCCCAAGCTGCTGGTCACTTACAAAGCCGCCACTCAATTGCCGCTGTGGGAAAAGACTCCTATCATCGAGATCGCCGCGCAGTTCTGGCGTCCCTGGCTGCCCATTCGCGTTTGCCTGGCCGGCACAGTCAGCAAATGCTATCCCTGGGTCATCGACAAGATCTCGCTATTGCGCTCGATTGCGTTGGGCAACTCCCCTTCTATTCATCCCATTGAGCGTTGCGTGCCCATCTGCAACGGCGTTGTTGAAGTCTGGGAGTCCACCTGTTGCTGCTTCCCTTTTCTTATTGAAGACGTTCCGGTGCTGATCTCTAAAATCCAGGAAGTTCTGGCGCAGAATCCTCTCATGTTCCCTCCCCCGCCACGCCAGGAAGCTACGGCCAGCCGCGCATTGAAGGCCAGCGTTGACAAGGCCATCGCCGCTGGTAAAGCCGACCTGCGCTATCTGCCCAGTGCGCAACTAAGCCAGGATTTGCAAGTCCTGCAATCCAGTTCCGCCGCTGACGCCGCAACTTACTTCCAGAATCATCCCTATTTGTGGCCAATCTGGTGCCACTGCTCAACGGCTAAGCTCGCCGAGACGCCGCTCAACGCTGACGGCTCTTTTCAATACTGCTACAACCAGTACCTCTATCCCTGGCCATTTTGCAGTCATAGCTTCTTCTACAAAGTCAAGCAATTCGTCGGCGGATCGTGGGTTTACATCTACGACGGTTCGGCCGCGCACCAGTATTTCTCCGCCGATGAAGTCGCCAATCTCTCCACGCTGCTCGGAAATGCCTGCGGCGGCGTTCAACCGCCTCCAGGTACGGATTTCGTGAACCTGCAGCAGATCGGTTCAACCCTCAGCTACGCTCTGCACAGCAATTGGGACGTTGACACCGCAACCAACACCGATCACACTCAAACCGGTCCCTACAGCGTCCAGACGCCTCCCTCCTATGGTGGGCTTGTGAACGCCAACAACGCTCCATGGTGCAAGACTCTCTCCTTCATGCTCTACTTCGATCCGGGCATGGAAGCCCTCGGCGCCTACTACTACCGTATGAGCATTGCGCCCGCAGATCTCAACGGAAATCCCGTTGGCGCCATGCAGCCCATACAGAATTCCATCGCGTGGTTGAAGTACGTCGAGGTGGTTGTCAACGGCCAAACCCAGATCGACGTTCTGCCGCAGACTCTGGGGCCAAATACCGTCGGCTCCTTGAACGGTCTCTTCCAGATTCCCTACAACGCCGATGCCGATTGGCTCTCTGGCCAGGCGCATCAGTACTATGACACCACCACGCTCAATGCTGCCGCCGCCGGCATTCCCGGTCCCCGTAACGGGCGCTTCCTGCTCGCGGTCGAGATCTTTGACAGCGCCGGCAATCGGCTCGTTCCACCGGGTGTTACCCCCGGCCCCGGCGATACTGCGGCAAGCTTCCAATATCTCCGGATGACCGCGCCGCCCGGTCCAAACAGCACCGCGAATGTTCCCTATGCCGCGCTCACTCACCTCTTCTGGGCGGACAATCGCCCCGTTCACGGTGAGATCGACAACTTCTCCCTCAATGGAGTCACCAGCAACGCGCAGTGCCAGTTCCTCAGCGGCGCGGCGTCAGACAGCTTCCAGGTCGGATTCCGCGCCTACCACGCTGTGCTTGGCGACGACGGTCCTACGCCGCCCACGCCCCCGTCCCCCAACCCACTGCCTCCAACTTCGTTCATGGAGTCATACAGCCTCACTTGGGAGCGCGGCTTGAATGGCCCCAGCGGAACCTTTGATTCAGGCGGGGATATCGACGTCGGCTCTCCGCTGATCCCGGCTCCGCCGCAACCTCCGCAACAATCGCCCGCCGCCAACGGATTGCTCTCTAACCTGCTTGGACCGCCTCCCACGCCGCCCCCCACTGCGTGCAGTTTTGCTATCGATCTGTATGTCACCAGCAAGCACACCGACGGCAGTTCGCACTTTGACGACCTGGACTTCGAGGTGCTGGCGGCTGTTGCGCTGAGCATTGTTTAAACAACAACCGAGCGCCGCTCCATCCGCTGTCCGCCATTCTCAGTCTGGCGGACGGACGGATGGAGCGGTCGCCTCAGGCTCTTGAAAATCCCGATCAATGCGGTTTTTAACCCACCCAATAATGGCTGGAAAGGCTGGCCGGCAATGAGCATGTACTTCCTCATCCTCGGCATTCTCGGAGTCTGGCGCGTCACCCACCTGTTCAACCAGGAGGCCGGCCCTGGCGAAATCATCAGCAAATTCCGCCGCCGGCAGGGAAGCAACTTTATCGGCCAACTGCAAGATTGTTTTTACTGCCTCAGCGTTTGGGTCGCCGCGCCCTTTGCCTGCTTCATCGGCAAATTCTGGCTGGAACGCATCCTGCTCTGGCCCGCGCTTTCCGGCGCGGCTATCCTCTTGGAGAGGCTGACCGCTGAATGCCAACCGCCCATTCACGGCCACTACGTTGAAGAACCGGAGGATCAACATGTGCTGCGGTAGAAACATGAATCAGACAGCAAGTTCTCCAAGGCCTCCGCAAATTCCCGCGCGCATCCAGGCCCCGCCCCCATCGGCAATTCCTTCGCCCTATCGCGCCGTGCAGCCGAAATTCGAATACACCGGCAAGACGGCCTTGACCGTCGTAAGCCCGCTCACCGGCAAAAGCTATCGATTCGCAAAGCCCGGAGAGCAGCTCCCAGTCGATGACCGGGACCGACAATGGATCGCCTTCATTCCCAATCTGAAGCGATGCGGTTAGCGCGCCAGGCGCCTCGCGAGCGAATTCCGTAAAGAAACCGAGAAATTATTCATAAATAGACCTTTACGGTCCGGTATGCCTCATGCTAGCCTGATCACAGTCGTAAAAATGAATTGGGAGAGTTGAATGCGATCGAGAACGTTTTTGGGCGCACTGGCGGTTTTGGCTTCGATTTGCCTTGTTCCGGTTTCCGCGATGGCGGACACCGTCGACTTTACCTATACCGGCGTGGATAGCGGACTGGACTTCACCGACGGCGCCACCGGCACGGGCTCTTTCACCGTGGATGGCAGCGACAATCTGACTGCATTCAGCCTGACCATCAATCAGATTTGCAGTGCGGATAATTGCGGCGCCCCGTTGCAGTCCGACACCATAACCTGGGGACTGAGCGATATCCAATCCTTCTCCGCCACCTTCAGCGGCGACACGCTGACCGCGCTCTCCCTCATGACGGACACTCAACCCACCTTCTGGACCCCATACTCGTTCTTCCAGGTTACCGACCTCGGCGCGGGCGATTCCTCCACCGGCGATTCTGATATCGGCCCTCTGACAGTCGGCTCTCTTACGATTGATGCCAACCCGGTTGCCACGCCCGAGCCTTCGTCGTTTGTGCTACTGGCGCTTGGCCTCAGCGCGGCTCTGTTTGTTCGCCAGCGCGGGCTGGCGCGATAAGCGCCTCCCGCCTGACTCCCATCCAGTCGCGGAGTTTGCGCTGCGCGGGCTTCTCTATAAGGTGCAGCGCAAGCAGTGCCAGAGCGATCAGCGTCCCATAACTTATCCAGGGATCGAAGCGGGCCAGCCCAAGACGGTCCAGCACATGCGATTGGTGGATCAGCGTCCAAAGCGTAAAGTGCAGCAGGTAGAGGCAGTAACTTGCCTCGCCTACAAAGACCAGCGGACGCGCGCCAATCATGCGCGAGAATTGATTCTCGCCGGCAAGGCCCAGCACGATGCAGGCAAACAGCGGCATCAGCAGCCCGTCGTGCATGATGGCGTAAGGAACGCGGGGCCCAAGCATCAGCATCCCATACAGACCGGCAAAGCCGCCCACCGCAAGCAAGAGGCGCAGCAAGCCCTGGCGCGGAACCAGCCCGTCCAACTCGGCTAGCATCACGCCAAAGACGAAACTGGCTACGTGCGCGTAAGGCGTATATTTGAGCGCCCAAAGCCAATGCCCGTAGCTCCACCGGTCTGGATGGGCAATGCCGTCCGGATTGAAAATCATATACAGCGCGCCCGGCGCCATCCCCAGCATCCAGACGCCGGCCATCTTTGCCGCGTGCGGCCCCATGCGCTCCGGGCGCTTCCACCGCGCCACCCAGGGAAAGATTATGTAATAGGCGGCCTCGGCGGACATCGTCCACGCAGGCGTATTCATGAACGTAGCCACCGCCGGAATGAATCCTTGCAGCAGCAGCGGTGTCAGCACCACCCCGGTCCAGAACATTGCGTGCGTGTGGCTGCCATACTCCCTGGCCAGTGTGCCTACGCTCAAGATCAGGCTAAGAAAGTAGATGGGATAGATGCGCGTAAAGCGCGCCTCCCAGAAGCGCACCCGGTCCAGCTCGCCGACGCGCGCGCGAGCGTTGTAGTTATAGCCCAGAACAAAGCCTGAGAGCAGGATGAAGTAACTCACCGAGATATAGCCGGCATCGACAACCGGCGCCATAAAGCCGAACCACTTTGGATTGGAAAAGTGAAACAGAACGATGTTGATTGCCGCAAAGCAGCGCAGCCCCGTCAGGGCATTCAACCGGGCTGGCTTGGCGGGCTCCACGTAGTAGCTTCTAGCCTCTGGCTTCTAGCTTCTAGCCCTGTCGATCGTGGGTCTAGTTTCAGGATGAGCTCGAAGAGTTTGAATAAGAAAAAATCGGCTGGCAGCTAAATGCCAGAAGCTAATAGCTGTCCTTAAGCCGTCACCAGCGAGCCGACCTTTTCGCCCAGCACGACGCGGCGAATATTTCCTGGCTGGTTCATGTTGAAGATAATCATCGGCAGGTTGTTGTCTTTGCAGAGGCTCACTGCGGTCAGGTCCATCACTTTGAGGCCTTGGCGCAGGATCTCCATGTACGTGATCTCATCGTATTTGACGGCATCTTTATCCAGCACGGGATCGGCGCTGTAAACGCCTTCCACCTTGGTGGCCTTCAGCAGCACGTCGGCTTTGATCTCCATGGCGCGCAGGCTGGCCGCGGTATCGGTGGAGAAGAATGGGTTCCCAATGCCCGCTGCGAAGATCACCACGCGGCCCTTCTCAAGATGGCGCACCGCGCGGCGGCGGATGTAAGGCTCAGCCACCTGATTCATGAAGACGGCGCTCATCACGCGGCACGGAACACCGCGCTGTTCCAAGGCGTCCTGCATGGCGATTGCGTTAATGATGGTGGAGAGCATGCCCATGTTATCGGCGCTCACCCGGTCCATCTCTTTGGCCTGCTCAGCCACGCCGCGGAAGAAATTGCCCCCGCCCACAACAACGCCAATCTCGACGCCGAGCGCGTGCACGCCTACGATTTCACCGGTAATTTCGGCGATCTTGGCGGCGTCAATCCGGCCAGAACCTCGCCTGAAAGCTTGAGAACGATGCGTTTATACATGCCTTTTCGAGTATCGCATATCGGCTCGGCGCACTCACTGATCCATTGGCGGCAAGCCCGCGCGCCGTTACTGGACGTTCATTTTGCGGGCAAGCTCTCTCACTTTTTCCAACCGGGGTCCAAGTTGAGCCAGCACCGCATGAGGTCCGGTCAGATCCAGAAAATTGAGGCCGGGATAGATCAACATCGCGATCTCAGGTTTTCTCGTGTGGGATTCACTCATGCCACTCTTCTCCTGTGCGCTTGGCTGCGTCGTCTCCGCGGGGCCGAATGAGGCAAAACTTCGTGAAACGAGAGAAAGAACAGCGGCTCCCAAGACTGGCTTCAGCAGCTCTCTGCGCTTCACTCCGAACCTTCTTTCGCACCAGTATTTTCTTCATCTTACAGTATCTTCGGAGCGGCTGAAATGATGCGCAAAAAGGCCCAGAGTTTGCGCCCTGGGCCTTTGAAGTCTGGATGCTGAAGGCTCTTACTCGGCTGCAACCGCTTCTACAGGCTTGGTGGTCGCTACAGTCCACTCCGCCGCGCCAACCTTGAAGCGGGCAAAACGCCGCACTGTGATATTCTCGCCCAGCTTGCCCACTTTCTGCCCGATGATTTCCTTGATGGTGACGGTCTGGTCCTTGATGAACGGCTGCTCGATGAGGCAGACTTCCTCATAGAACTTGGCCATCTTCCCCTCGACAATCTTCTCGATCACCGCGGGCGGCTTGCCGGTTGCCGCGGCCTGCGCGCGGAAGATATCCTTCTCGCGTTCCAGATCGGCAGCAGTCACGTCTTCGGACTTCACATAGCGCGGATCGCTGGCCGCGATATGCATCGCAATGTCCTTCATCAGCTCGGCAAAATCCTCGGTCCGCGCCACAAAATCGCTCTCGCAGTTCAGCTCCAGCAGCACGCCGATCTTGCCGCCGGCGTGGATATATGTCCCCACCGCGCCTTCGTTCGTCGTGCGCGCGGCCTTCTTCTGCGCTGAGGCCATGCCGCGCTTGCGCAGCACCACAAAGGCCCCCTCGATATCTCCCTTGGTCTCTTGCAGCGCCTTCAGGCAATCGCCCATCGGCGCGCCAGACTTCTCGCGCAACTCTTTTACCAGCTTGGCATCAATCTTTTCGCTCACTGTCCTGGTTTCTCCCTTTTCTCAATTCTACTTCTTCCTGGTATTCGTTGGTAGCCCCGTAATTCAAATCCCGCTTTTCTCGGCAAATTAACATGCAAAATGCAAGGCCAATGATTCTCACTCATCCCAATTATGCGGCTTTAACTCTGGATGCATTGCGTAAAGCGGTTCCATTATGCACAGGACAATCGGACCAACTACCTTACCGACAGCCTTACTAGACGCATCGGCTTCATCTTGGGCACAGGTTTTTCTGACGTTAGTAACCGATTCGTCCAGTAGAAGAAATACATCTTGCGCCAATTGGTTGATCTGTTTCGCCGAATCGAAGTTTGATAACATGAACACAATCCGATTAAAGGTCTGGAAGCTTTATACCAATATCCTCTTCCTCACCTGCAATCCAAGTTATTCTAGTTCCGGACGAATTGCTGAACTGCTCTAATTTGGCTTTAAGGTACCCTAAAGTCAAAAGAAGAGCTTGAAATTCATCCATTCCGTGAACCAACTGAAAAACTTCTGAATCTTTCGATTTGATCCGCAATGAACAAGTGAATTCATCGGGATAATCTCGAAACGGTATTGGTTTGCCGAGTTCAATTTGCAACATGGGAGTTTTGTCATCACCGCAAACCCCAAAATAGCTTCGTCTTGCTATGATTACGTCCGGTTCTTGATCCATAGCCTCACCACGTAATCAAGGGAGGAAGTGGGTTCCAACCCCGTTCGCATCTGTTAAGTCTGTTAAGCGCTGATTCATAACATCTTGACCTAGCTCCAGAACTTGGCAAACTACGACATATACTCGGCGCGCCAGACTTCTCGCGTAA
>JBEKDN010000018.1:0-35957 GCA_050014335.1 Occallatibacter sp.
CCGCTTCGGGCTAAAATAAAATCAAGCAGTACCGATGCGAAAGTGGCGGAATTGGCAGACGCACCAGACTTAGGATCTGGCGGAGCAATCCATGGGGGTTCGAGTCCCCCCTTTCGCACCATCTCGAATCCCATTCAGCCTCCGCCTTTGCGGCCAGCAAACCTCCTGCTTGCCTGCTGCGCGGCCCGGCCGCAGTAATCTGGAGAAACCATGACCCCTTCCGCGCAGCAGACAAAAATGGACCTTGTGCAAACCCCTGAATTCCGCGAGACCTACGCCAACAGCGTTCAAGTGCGCGTCAGCGTTTGGGACTTCCAGCTCGTCTTTGGCCTCGCCGCCAGTGAAGCTCCCGACCAGGTCACCATCCGCAACCATTCCGCAATCTTTCTCAGCCCGCAGCAAGCCAAGGCACTGAGCAACATGCTGGTGCAGAACCTGGCCCAATACGAACATGCCTTTGGTGCATTAAATCTGGAGCCGCAGAGCCATAACTTCCCGCAAGGGCCGATTAACTAAAGCAGGGACCAGGGAACACGCAACACGCCGTGTCCCCCACAAATCCGGGTGACCCAGGTCCGAATTGTCGGATCTGGGAGATAATAAATCTTCACCAAAGCCCGCTGACTCGCTGACTTGCTTTCCCGCTAAAAGGAGCGATCGTTTGCGCTGGAAGACCTTCATCAAGCCGCCGCTGAATGCTCCGCTTCCATCCTGGATGATCTTTCCGGTGATCTTTGCCGCCGTCTACGCCAGCCATTTCACGCTGCTGCGCCTGCCCTATTACTGGGACGAGGCCGGTTACTACATCCCCGCGGCCTGGGACTTTTTCCGCACCGGCTCGCTGATTCCCTTCAGCACACTGACCAACGCCCATCCGCCCCTGCCCAGCATCTATCTCGCGCTCTGGTGGAAGCTCTGCGGCTTTTTTCCCGAGGTCACGCGCGAGGCCGTCGTGGTCGCCGCGGCCTTCGCCCTGACAGCCGTCTGGCGGCTCACCTTGCGCCTCACCGGCCTTCCCGTCGTCGCATTTTGGACCGTCCTGCTAACCGCGATCTACCCCGTCTGGTTCGCGCAGAGCACACTGGCTCATGCTGATATATTTGCTGCGGCCTGCACGCTCTGGGGCCTTGTCTATGCGTTGCCGGCCTGTGGTGCGCTGACTCGTCAGGCCGCCCGGCCTTGGCTCGCTGCTCTCTACTTTGCCTTGGCCGCGCTCAGTAAAGAAACCGCCATCGCTATCCCGCTGACATTGGCCCTGGTAAGTTTGATTGAGAGCCGCCGCGCCCCCGGCAATGCCCGCACCCGCCTCTGGCGTGAGTCCGCCTGGTACGCCGCCTGCATCCTGCCGCTAGCCGCCTGGTATGGCTATCACAAAGTCAAAACCGGCTTCCTCTTCGGCAATCCCGAGTTTCTGCGCTACAACGCGCAGGCCAACCTCTCGCCCTTCCGCATTGCTGCCGCCTTCGGTTACCGCGTTCTGCATCTCACCGCGCACATGAACCTCTTTGTGCCGGTGGGGATCGCCCTTGCCGCCCTGCTCCTTGAGCCGCGCATGGACAGAGATCAAAGATCCGTGATCAGCGATCTGAAACTCGCTGAAATCTCCGGCGCCGACGTCACAACCCCGGAAGAATTTCCGTCCTTGATCCATCCCGGAGCGCTTGTCCGCATTTTCGCTCTGCTTCTCGTCAACGCGCTTTTCTTCAGTGTTCTCGGCGGCGCGCTGCTTACGCGCTATCTGCTGCCCATGTATCCGCTGGTGCTGCTGCTGGCCGTCACCACGCTTTATCGCCGCGCGCCCAACTGGCAAGCGCTCACCGGCCTCTCCGCGGTAGTCTTCACTCTTGGACTCTTCGTCAATCCGCCCTATCGCTTTGCTCCAGAAGACAATCTGGCCTACGCGCGCGTCATTCGCCTCCACCAGGCCGGAATCGCTCAGCTTGAAAAATCCTGTGACGGCGCAACCGTGCTTACCGCCTGGCCGGTGAGCGACGAGCTGACACGCCCCGAACTCGGATACCTCACGCAGCCCTTCGCCGTTGATCGCATTGAGGACTTCACCGCGGCCCAGATTGCCCGCGCCGCTCAGGAGCCTCAGAAGTACTCGGCCGCGCTGGTCTTCAGCACCAAGTACGATCCGCCCTCGCTGCCCTTCAGTCTCGGTCCCAAAGGTGAAGCCGTCGACGAGCGATACTTCGGCCTGCACCATGACCTCTCGCCGGAGGCCATCGCCGCGGAGCTTCGCGGTGTGCTCGTCTGGCAGCAGGAGGACCAGGGCCAATGGATCGCCCTCATCCGCTTCAACCGCCAGTTTGACGCCCGCGCCTACATGCCGCCCTTGCCCAGCAAAATGCCAATGCCGTAAGTCACCGCGCCTTCCACAGCGCCCACCGCCGTCATCTCCAGCCCTGAAGCCCACCAGCTCCGGACCGTAATCAGCGATTTGGCCGCGCCCACCGCGAAATGCGCCGCAAGTGAAATCGCCGCGGCTGCAATCACCGCTTCAATCCCGCTCAAAAAGAAAAAGGGAATGATCGGAATCGCCGCGCCCACAGCCGTCGAGAGCGCGCCCGAACCGGCCGAAACCAGCGGATTGGCCAGCGCCTCTTCGCTCGTCCCCAGACGCTCGCTGGCAAGAGCGCGCAGCAGTTGCTCCGGATCGTTCGCAATATGATTCACCATGTTCTGCGAGTCCTCTTCCGGCAGCCCTTTCACTTGGTAATAAAGGCTCAGCAACTCGCGCGCTTCCGGTCCGTTCATCTGGATCGCCTCGCGCTCGCGCTGCACCTCGGCCATGTAAATCTCGCGCTCGCTCTTCGCCGCCAGATACGCGCCGGAGCCCATGGAAAGGGCCGACGCGATGAGCCCGGAAATGCCGGCCAGCAGCACGTAGTGGCTGGTCTGGGAAGGGTCGTTCAATGTCGCCCCGCTCACGCCGCTCACAATGCCAAAAATCGCTCCCAGCCCGTCGTTGACTCCATAAATCGCGTCGCCAATCCAACTCCCCGGCTGCTTGCGCCCCTGCGCGCGCTTGGCCAGCATCTCCTCCAGAACCGCCTTGGCGTCGATCTTGTGCGTCCCCGTGGGCGCGGGATAATGGCCGCGCAGCAACGACCCCAGCTCCTTGTAATGATCCTTCTCGTCCTCAATCACGTGCTCAAGAATCGCAATCGACTCCTCGTCCCCCAGCGACTTGATTTGCTCCCCGTAGCTGGCAATCGCCCGGCTCTCTTCAATCTCCAGCCGCCGCAGCGCCATGCGAATCCCGCCCGCGCGATTGGCCAGCGTATCGGCCTCGCCGCCCGGCCTGCCGTGATAGACCGGCTCCGGGCCGCCCAGCTCCACAATCCGCCCATGCCACAGCGACGCATGCTCCCACTCCGCGCCCGCCAGATGGCGCAGCACCTGGGAGCGCACCGGGTCCGTATCGCGGTCCGCCAGCGCCAGGTAGGTGTGGTATCCCTCCATCTCCGCCGCCCAGTTGCCTGTCAACGCCGTCAGAACCTTCTTCAGCTTCGCGGTGCTCAGTGTTCCACTCGCCATCGTTCTCTCCTTGTGCTCCACAGGCTTTTGCTGATCTGCGGTGCATGAAACCGTAGCGCCGGCCTCCTGGCCGGCTGTCGCGTGGACCCCCCGGTCCACGCTCGATTCTTTCTGGATGGATTTGCTTAACCCTTCTCTAGCCGTGCAATGAGAATACCCGAATTGGCGGCTCTCTCGGCGGCCATCCACCTCCGCCGCTTCCCCTATACCGGGTCTGCCGTATAGTGTTATTGGCAGCATCAAGGACAGCTTTTCAGGCCCCCTTTGGGCCAAATCTTTGAGGAAGCGGGGAATTGGCATTCATGGCAACGCAATCCACCACTCAGGCGGCTCCCAGCGCGCCCAACTATACAGGCCCGTTTATTACGGTGGCCTTCCTGTTCTTTATCTTCGGATTCATCACCACCCTGAACATGGCTCTGGTGCCTCACCTTCGCACCATCTTTAGTCTTCCCTATGGATGGACCATGCTGGCAGAGTCGGCCTTCTTTCTGGCCTACCTGGTCTTCTCCTGGCCCACCGCAAGGATGATTGAATCCATCGGCTATAAAAAGACCATGGTGGTTGCTCTCTTCATCCAGGTGCTGGGCTGCCTGATGTTTGTTCCCGCAGCCAAAATGATCAGCTTTCCCCTCTTCCTGGCCGCATCGTTCATCGTCGGAGCCGGAGTAACCGCCCTTCAGACCGCCGCCAATCCTTACGTTTCAATCCTCGGCCCTGAGCACAGCGCCTCGGTGCGCCTCACTCTGGCGCAGGCCTTCAACTCTGTCGGCACCACCATCGCGCCCATCGTTGCGGGTGCTTACATCCTCACTGACCCGGCAAAGTTTGCCACGCCGGCCGCGGTGGCCGATACGGTGCGCGTGCCTTATCTTTTGATAGCCGCCGGGCTGCTGGTTCTGGGCGTCATAGTCCTTTTTCTTCATCTTCCGCACATCGCCCAGCCTAAAGGCTCCGGCGTTGAGGGCGAATCCATTGTCGGTCGCAGCATCTGGGGTTACCGGCACACCGTGCTGGCAGCCGTGGGCATCTTCCTTTATGTCGGCGTGGAAGTCGGCCTCGGCTCCATCGCCGTCGATTACTTCAAAACCTTGGGCATGGACAGCGCAAAGACCGCATCCTTTCTGGTCTCGCTTTACTGGGGTGGCGCGCTCGTCGGCCGTCTGCTTGGCTCCTGGATGCTGACCAAAATTCCCTCCGGCAGGCTGCTGGGAATCTTCGGCTTACTGGCCACCGCAATGGTCCTCATCTCAATGGCCACAAGCGGTCAGGTAGCCATCTACAGCATCGTCCTCTGCGGCTTCTTCAACTCCATCATGTTCCCAAATATCTTTACGCTGGGTATCGCCGGCCTGGGACCGATGACCAGCAAAGGATCGGGACTCATTATGGCAGCGGTCGTCGGCGGAGCCATCATTCCCGTCCTGCTCGGCAAAGTAGCCGACCTGGTAGGAATTCAGAATGCGCTCGTTCTGCCCGTCCTCTGCTACCTCTTCATTGCCTATTACGGGCTCTGGGGCTCCAAGCCTGCGCGGACTGTTGTGGCGTAGGCTGGATGGTTGTAAATTGAAGGCCCTTTGGCTTAGCCAAAGGGCCTTCCCATCTACGGCATTTACTGCAGCGTCAAATAGAATATGCGCGACTTGCCTATAGGCTGACGATTGCTAGTGCCCGACCATTCCTGAACACTAACAACCGATCAGCCAGACCTTTAAGTTCTCTATCGGCCCATGTATGAGTTAATGTGAGCCTCAATTAAACTTTTGTCTACACGACGAAAGTAACCTGTTATGTTTATGACTTAGTAACTGATTTTCGCCCCTCCCATATCAGTAAATCCGTGCTCCATTTCATCGCGGTTTTTCGCGATGCGTGGACGGCCCTGGACAGGTAGCAATTGCTGACTAGCCGACCCGCTGACCCGCTGTCTCGCTACCTGCTCACCGCAAAATCGCCGCAAAACCATTGCAGATAATTAATGGCAAAAAGAGCATCCTATATATAAAGGCAATCCACCACCAGGAACTGTCATCGTGCTCCAAACAATCGCTTCAAAATTCGCTTCGCTGTCGCCCAATCCGCTCCCTGCGCCCGCTCCGCGCCTCCGGGGTTTCGGCGGCTCATCGACAGCAAACCCGGCCCTCGACGCTCAGAAAAAGGAGAACAAAAAGAGCAGAGTGTGGCGGCGGGGGGGGGGGGGGGGCGCGCGGCCCGGGGCGGGGGGGTGTGGGGTGGGTGTGGGGTTAACCCCCAAAAAGCGCGATTTTAAGCCCCAAAAGCACCTCTTTTTCCCGCAGTCCAAAATGCCCTTCGGAGTCAGCGGCGCCAATGGCTCGAGCCGATTTCCATCCCGATTTCCAAACCGGTCTCCAGATTCTTGCCCTGGCTTTGGAGCCAGCGCATTGGCATCGGACACTCGCCGCTCCGTGACCTGTTTTCCACGACTTCATTTATCTTCACAACCATCGTCAACTGGCCTTCAGCCTAAACTCAAAGTCATGGCCACGATTCCCAACCTGGCGTTCGACTCCGGACTTCCTGCCAACATCGACGCCGAAAAGACCATCCTCGGCGCAATCCTGCTCGACAATGCCGCTCACGCCGAGGCCGCTGAAAAGCTTGAATCGGAAGACTTCTCGCTCGACTCGCATCGCCGCATCTTTCACCGCATGACCGAGTTGATGAACCTTCAGCGCGCCGTCGATATCGTAACGCTCGCCAACGAACTCAGCCGCTTCAAGGAAGTCGAATCCGTCGGCGGCGTCGCTTATCTCGCCTCGCTCACAGAGGGTTTGCCGCGTCGTCCGGTGATCGAGGAGTACATCCGCATCGTCAAGGACAAGAGCCTGCTGCGCAAGCTCATGCTCATTTGCTCGGCCGCCATCGCGCGCGCCGCCGACCAGAGCGAAAACGCCCTTAACGTCCTCGACGAAACAGAAGGCAAGCTGCTCGAAGTCAGCGAGAAGGGCCTTACCAGCGGCTTTCAATCCCTCGACCAGATCGTCCAGCACTCCTTCGGCACCATTGACAATCTGTACAAACAGGCACGCGAGATTACTGGTCAGGCCACCGATTTCACCGAGCTCGACCGCATGACCAGCGGCTTGCAAAAGGGCGAGCTCATCATCATCGCCGCGCGTCCGTCGATGGGCAAAACCGCCTTCGCCATCAACATCGCGCAGAACGCCGCCATCAACCATCAGGCAACGGTCGCCGTCTTCAGCCTTGAAATGAGCAAAGAATCACTGCTGCGCCGCATGTTGTCCTCGCAGGCATGGGTCGATCAGCAGAAGCTGCAAAAAGGGTTTCTGGGCCGCGAGGATCATGACAAGCTCACCAGCGCTCTGGGCCAGCTCGTCGACTCGCGCCTCTTCATCGACGACACGGCTGGCATCTCGATGGCCGAGATGCGCGCCAAAGCTCGCCGCCTCAAGCAAAACGCCGGCGGACTAGATCTGATCGTCGTCGACTACCTGCAACTCATGACGGCCACAGTGCCTTCATCGGGCAAGAAAAACTACGAGAACCGCACACAGGAGGTCTCTGCAATCTCCCGCGGACTCAAGGCGCTAGCCAAGGAAATGAATGTGCCTGTCGTCGCTCTCTCGCAGCTCTCTCGCGCCGGCGTCCAGCGCAAAGACGACCATCGTCCCATGCTCAGCGACCTGCGCGAATCGGGCTCCATCGAGCAGGACGCCGACGTAGTTGCCTTCATCCACCGCGAGTCTTACTATGCCCGCGACGAGGAGATGAGCGAAGCCGACCGCGCAAAATCCGAGATCATCCTGGCCAAGCAGCGCAACGGCCCAACAGGAACCATCTATCTGAACTTCGTTTCCAAATTCACCCGCTTCGACAATCCGGATACAGAGCATCGGGACTGAGCAATTCTCATCTTTCGTAGTTTTCTCAAAAACAGAAAAAGGCCCGCAACCAGACCGGTTGCGGGCCTCTTAATTACTGCGACTTTCTTTAGGTGGCGGGAACCGCGCCAGCTTTATCCTTGGGCAGTTGGATGCGCTTGTTCTTGGTGTAGTCATCCATGATGCCACCGAGGAAAACGCTGAAAGCTTCCGAGCGGCGCTGGGTGAGCAGCTTCTCGCGGGTCTGGTCGAGGTTCTTTGCGATCTCGTCGGCTGTCGGTTCCTGCTTTTCCAGGATCTTGGCCACAACACCAGTGCGCTGCGCATTGATGGCGCCGCTGATATTGCCAACCGCAAGGTCGAAGAGGTGCGGTGCAACCTGGCCAACCTGGCCGAAGTCGGGAACCTGGCCGCTCTCGCCTACCAGGTCGCTGGTCTTGATCTCCGCGCCTACAGCCGCAGCGGCCTTGTCCAGATCATGTAGATCGCGGGCTTTGTCGGCCAGCTCCGTCGTCTTCTGGCCAAGCAATGAGGGCAGTTGGTCGTTGCGGAAGTCGTCCAGAACATGGCTCTTCCAATCGGCAAAGCTGGGCGCGTGGGCTGGTTGAACGCCGGTCACCTGGAAGACCGCATAGCCTTCGCCAGTAGCCGCAAACTGCGGCGGATCGCCCTGCTTGGAATCGAAGGCCTTGGAGATAATTTGCGATGAGTCGGGCAAAGCCGGGATCACGTCGTGCGGCCCAACCAGCGGCGTAGTTGCCAGTTGCAGGTGGTGCGCGGCGGCGGTTTTGTCCAAGCCGTTCTTGATGGCTTCGGAGGTCAGCGACTGTGCATAGGCTTCCTGCGCGGCGGCCGATTTCTGGCGGAAGAGCGTGGCCTGAATGGTAGGCAGAACCTCGTTGATGGCCTGCGCATGAGCCGCTTGGCGTTCCTCCACCTGGACGATGTGATAGCCGAATTGCGACTTGACGATCTTGGTGTCGCCGATATTTTGCGTGAAGATGGCGTTGTCGAATTCAGGCACCATCGTGCCGCGGCGGGCAAATCCCAGTTCGCCGCCTTTGTCCTTGCTGCCTGGGTCGTCGGAGTTCTTGGCGGCCAGATCGGCAAAATTCGCGCCGCCCTGAATCTGCTTGAGCAGTCCCTCAGCCTTGGCCTTTGCCGCGGCATCGGTCTTGGCGTCCGCGCCGGCAGCCACTTTGATGAGAATATGGCGGGCGCGAGCCTGCTCGGGAAGCTGATAGTCGCTCTGGTGCGCGACAAAATACTGCTGAATCTCCTGCTGCGTAGGCGGCTGAATGCTTCCCGGAACCTGCTCGCCGGTAAAGGACAGATAGGTGATCCGCCGCTGCTCAGGCACAGCCGTGCTGTAGCGGGCCGAGTTCTTTTTGAAGAAAGCTTCCAGGTCGCTGTCAGAGGGGTTGATCGTGTCCCGCAGCTTGTTGGATTCAATCACCGCGTACTCGAATTTGATCTTGATGTTTTCCTTGCGATAGTAGTCGCGCGCTTCCTGATCGCCAACCGTCACGCCAGCCGTGATCAGCGCCCGCAGCCGCTGCAGCAGGATGTCCTGCTTGACTTCCTTCTCGAAGTCAGCAACAGACTCGTTGCGTTGCGAGGCAATGATCGACGCATAACGGTCGTCGCCAATGTATTTGCCATTTGGGAAGAGAACCTGGCCTATCTGGCCAGTATGGAGAAGATGCGCCACATCCTCATCCGTTGCCTGGACGCCGAGCTTTTCGGCTTCGATGGCCAGAACCTGTTCCTGCACCATCTGCTGGCCCACCTGCTGCTCGATGTAATGCACGATCATCGGATTGTCAGCATATTGCGGGTTCTGCCGCTGGATCTGCTGACGCGCGCGCAGACTCACCTGCTGCTGGCTCACCGTTTGCCCCGAAGAGAGGAAACGGTTATACCAGTGCGGGTAAATCGTAGCGTAAGTGTCGGCGGTTGAGGCTCCCATGCCAGTGAGGCCGGGAATAAGGTACACCACCATGCCCACCGAGGCGGCTGCGATGATGACCACGAAGAATGCCTTGGTGAGGCGATTGTCTCTTTGCAGGAAACGGATCATGGACGGACTCGGACCTTCAGCTCTCTACGCGCAAATATGCCAGCAAACCCTTGGCCAGCGCGGTTACCACTGGCCGCAGGGCATCCGGCTGGATGCGCAATTCTCGCTTGACGCGATTCTTTGTCATTATAGACGAGCGGAAAGCATACACACTATCTTTCGCCCTAAATGCAATGCGGGCAGCCCAATTTCCCGGCTGCCCGCTGCCTTGTGCTGAGAGGATCGCTCATATTTACCGCCAGTAGTAGTATCCGCCGAGAGCGTAATACGGGCGGAAGTAGACTGGCGGATAACCGTATGGATAGCCAACATAATATGGCTGGCCATAGCCGTTATAGCCGCGCCGGTATAGATTCGCGCCGCCGGGATAGAGACCTTCCGCCAAACGGGATGCCTCTTGCCTGCTCACCGGAGTTACGGTAAGCGGCTGGCTCAGATGAAAGTCCACGCGTGCTTCTGCGGGAATCCAAACGCCCGGTCCAGGAGACGCTGCCGAAGCCGCCGTGCCCGCACCCGCGCCAGCCGCTGCGCCAATGGCCGCGCCCGGTCCGCGGCCCACTGCGCCACCGATAATTGCGCCCAGAACAGCTCCGCCAAAAACATTGCCCGCTGTTTGTCCGCCTTTGCCCGGTCCCTTCACCTTGAAGAGATCCGTTTGTAGCGGATAGCTTTGACCGCCAAGATCCAGGGAGGTAAGCCGCAGAGCCAGTTCCGGAGATCCAGCCAGATCGCCGGCTTTCTTGACCTCGGTCACCACGCCGTGAACCGTTGCGCCGCGTGGAATAGCCAGTATGCCGACGGCGTTCACGTCGCGAATGACGGTGAACTGCACTTCTTGGCCGTCCTTGGCGTGTTTGGTGTTCACAGGTTCATTAGTCCGGAGTTCCAGCAGCGTTCCCTGCGCGATGGTTACTGGGCCTTTGGGCGCTTCGTCGGCTTGAATTGGCGGTTGTGCTGGCCGATAGCGAGGCCGTCCATACGGAGCGGGAGGAGCGGAGTTTTGGGCCTGAGACTGGTCTGGAACATTCATTGGTCCGTCTCCTGGAGCTGGCGGCGGTTCGGCTGACGCATTACCAGATGGATCACTCTGAGGAGACTGTTGTGCTCCAGCATCGCCGACGTTGGCCGCGGCTTGCGGATTGCCGACCTGCAGATTGTTATGCACCTTGGTTACGCCCGCCACATGGCTGGCGATGGCTTCGGCCAGCTCGCTGGAGGCCTCGGTGGAAACGGTGCCAGAGAGCGTCACTTCGCTCTCGATGGTCGCAGCGGTGATCAGATCCTCTTTGAGCGCCTTGGATGAGTCCAGGGCTTGTACCACGTCCATCTCGATCTGGCCGTCAGTGCGAGAGGCCGCGACTGGAGCGGCAGCGGTTGTGGATGGAGCCACGGTGTCTTGGGCCGCTTGCACCGCTTGGTTCTGGGCCAACTCCATTGCGCCGCAAAGCGCAACTGCAACCGTTACGGCTAGAGCCTTGGGGAACACTCTTTTTATCATTGGCCAATTCATCGTCTTGTCTCTCCTGCGCCTGAAGTTTCGCTCCCGGCTCACGTATGTTAGACGTGGGATCACGGAAGCCGTCATTGAAGTGAACACGGCCATAGCGGAAAAGTTTCGCCGATCCGGAATGCGATTCGAGAAGACATATCTAAATCTTCAGTCAGAGTCCTAGCGAGGTCAATGACGGATTATGATTTTTTCCGGCGGTGGAATCGTTTTGAAGACGCGCGCGGGCGCCAAACAGTTCCAGTGAGAATCGGTGTTAAATCGCAGGTTTTCGGGGTTAAACCGGGCCTTTTGGACCTCAAACAGGGCAAAAATGCGGGGTTTGCAGTTACTAATTGGTAAATATGCTTAAAATGTAAATTACTGATATTAAGCTTGTTAACGGAATTATTTATGCAAAAAACGGGCTCCACGGGGTAGGGGGGGTGGGGGGTGGCGGATTTTCTGGAGAATAAAAGGCGAATATGGGGCGGAAAACAGAGAGGACGGAATAAGAATCAGGGAGTAAGCTTGCGCGGGCTGGTGACAGGACGGCGATCATCGGGGCCTCGGGTTTCTCGGGTTTATTGACTATTTCAATTATCGGCGCTGGAAGGGAAATTATATGCAAAACGGAGTGACGCAAAAGAGCTGCGCAAAGCAATGTAGCATTTGCAACAGTCTGGCTCAAGAGCACCCGTGTAATGTGAACGAGCAGCGAGATTCTTGGAGGCAGAGAAGATGACTCAACCAACAGGCGAGGCAAAGGACCGGGCTGTGAATGAAGCAAAAGACCGCACGGTGCATGTGCACTTTGGGCGATTTGCCGCGGCGGCGTCTGGATGGCTGGGGTCCACGTGGGCATTTGCCGGGGCGGGGCTGGTGGTGGCGGGTTGGCTGGCCATGGGCCCTATCTTTCACTTCTCGGATCACTGGGCGATGGTGATCGGCACGGGAACGTCGATTGCGACTTTTCTGATGGTTTTTCTGATTCAGAACACGCAGAATCGCGATGCGCGCGCGATCAATCTCAAGCTCAATGAGTTGATACGCGCAATGGGATCGGCGCGCAATCAACTGATCGATATTGAAAGGCTGAGCGATATGGAACTGGATGCCATGCAGACGACTTACGAGAAGATCAAGACAAGCTGGACGGAACGGCAGACTCGGGTGACTTGTGGCCGCGAGGAGGATGGCGAAAACACGGCTGGGAAGGACAAATAGTGCGGTGAAGATGAGCGGGTCAACTGTCACTTCTGGTGGGACACTGGCTGAGTACTTGATCTGGGATTCAAAGAGCAGGTAAACTGACTGCGCAGCGGAGTAGGCCTTGAGAGCGGTAGCTCGGGCAGGGCTCGTATTGAAAACCTGGGGTGGGCTCGTTTCTAGGAACTTGTTGAAAAACTAGTAGACTAGATGCGGTATTCCGATACGCTCCGATTACTTGTCCATGTGGTGCGTCCTTTGAGGTACTGAATTATTTCGTCATTTGACACCATGAACGATCCACTATTCACTAAGGTCGATTGCCTGATGCTCAAGGTCGATGATCTGGACGCGGCCTTAAGGTTCTACTCCGAAGCTCTCGGTCATCCCGTTCTTTGGCGGAGGCCGGAAATGGCTGGTTTAGGGATGCCTGGAACGGATGCAGAGCTTGTCCTGCACACTACCATTGGTCCTGAAGTGGATCTTTTGGTGGCCAATGTTGATAAGGCGCTTCAGCGCTTCAACGAAGCCGGGGGCGAGACCATTACAGGCCCCTTCGATATTCCGATTGGCCGCTGCGCCGTCGTTCGCGATCCATTTGGGAACGCCATCGTGATGCTTGACCAAACCAAAGGCCGCTTCGTCACGAACGCAGCCGGCGAAGTAATCAGGATGGAGAAATCCTGATTCGGGGCTTCTCGTCGCAAGCGGCGCTTAAACTAAGATACTATCCGCAAATAGTATCCAGTAAGATTCCCTCGGCGGCTAATTTTTCGCGCGTGGCTTCCAATTCGCCGATGATAGCTGATGCATGGACGTCAAGCTGCTGGCGCAAACGCTGGACGCGATCGTCGTCGAGAGTCCCGCGCCGGATGATGATAATCTCCAGCATTTATGCGCCGATGCGGGGTATATAGGAAAAGACGCGCTGGCTGTGATTTGGGTGCGCAACTACGAACCGCACATCCGGCCGCGCAACAAAGAGGCTGAACAAAAGCGCACCGAGGCCAGCTTCAAAGCCCGCCGCTGGGTCGTAGAGAGAAGCCACTCGTGGTTCAACGGTTACCGCAAGATTCTGGTGAGCTTCGAGAAAACCGAGGCCAGCTTTGTGGCATTACTCTACCTAGCCTCGGCACTCGCGAGTTGGAGGCAGACGCCAACTATTTGCGGATATGCTCTTACTGTGTGGCAGCTTTCAGCCGATGAGCCGAGGAGACCATGAACAGGAAAGTACAATCGGATTTTCTCTTTGCGGAGCCGACATTCGCTTCGGTTGCCGCGCGCTTGCTTGGTCTATGGGGTCAATTTGACGACGATAACGACGGCGAGTCACCGCACGAGGCGGATGCCAAGGCTATCGCTGCCGATTGGCTTGTAGTCGGACGAGATATAAAGGATGCCATCGAGCAAAATGAATCTGCTTGTGGCGTGGCGTAAAGATACGCGGATTGACGCCGCTACAAAAAGCCTCAAATGATTCTCGCTAAACAGCCGGAGTCCACCATTGAGCCTGCTTCCAAGACTTCCGTGATCGCTTCAAAAATTCAGGCGGAGTTCTTCTCTGTCCCGATACAACGTAGTAATTCCCAATGGAGCGGAGCGCATATTAGCTATAGCGGAACGCCAAAGTGCGCACCGCGAGTCGCTGGAATCTCAAGTTGTTTCAGATAATCTGGTACTCCAGAAGCGGGGCAGTAATCGTGCCTTGTCCTTGCGTTAATAATAATTCCGAGTGGGGGTTTACTTGATGGCGACAGGCAGAAGCGGATCGGGATTCGCAGCTATCATAACGTGTATTGTTTCTCTTGTTACCGTTTTCATTGTCGCGAAATCAGGACAAAACAAGGAGCGGATAGAGAAATCAAGAACACTATCAGAGCGCAGGGAACGCTAATCACAGCGATGGCAGGCCACTTAGAGCAGCGATCTCAGCCTTCTCCGAGTTGTGGATTTTGGACGCAGAGTCCCATTTTCAATCGTTTCTTGCATCGGATGTGATAGATTCTGGCTGGCTGGTGCGGGTATACTGTCGGCAAGGCGGCCAGCAAGTTGCCGGGTTGCCCCGAAGTGAGGTGCGTCTTCCGCAGGGACTCCGGTTCGCTGACGTTCGACGTTCCAATCTCAGAGACCTCTCGTTGGCGCGCTGTCGCGCGTGTGCTGCGAAGTCCTCTGGATGCGGTAAGTTGTGTCATTCTTCCTTCGTGTTGCGCTCTATGCGGCTGCCCCTTGCCGCAGCTTTCCTTTGTGCCCATTTGCCAGGTTTGCTGGAAAGAGATTCCCGTTGCCAGCGGGGACGCTTGCCGGTGCTGCGGAGATTCGGTCTTTGCCGGTGGAGCGGATTCCGGGCTATGCCGTCGCTGCCGGATTGTGCCGCCGCCGTTTGTGCGCGCCGTTGCGTACGGGCCTTACGAGGACGGCATGAGGGAGTCGATCCACGCGCTGAAGTATGGGCGGCTGCATGGGGCGGCGCGCGGGCTGGGTCGGCTGCTGGCGGAGGCGATTGCGCAACTGAGTCACGATGCGCCAGCGGAGATGCTGGTGGTTCCCGTGCCGCTGCATCGCAGCAAATATGCGGAACGCGGCTTCAATCAGGCGCGGTCGCTGGCGATTCATGCGATTGAAGCTCTGCGCAACACGCATCCCGAGTGGCGGCTTAAGATGGCATCGACGACGCTGATGCGGCTGCGCGCAACGGAGAGCCAGGCGGGCCTGACGCCACGCCAGCGCCGCGAAAATGTGCGCGGAGCATTTGAGGTCTCTGATAAAGCGGCGGTGCGCGGCAAGGACATACTGCTGATCGATGACATTTTTACCACAGGCGCAACGGCGCGGGCCGCGGCACAGGCGCTGATGCAGGCGGGGGCGGAGTCGGTGTGGGTGGCGACGCTGGCGCGGGCGGGGCGTGTGCGCGAAGGGCGGACCGAATCGTTGGCCGGCTTTGACAGGACGGGGGATGTCGAGGAGATTTCCGGAGCTGAGCCGGAAGAAAGTTTGCAAGGAGTCAAGGGGGTTTCATCGCAAGACCAATCATCTTTTTGACTAGAGGGGATAAAGGATGTCACTGGGAAAAGCAATGATTCACGCGCGCAAGCAGAAGTCGATAGCACGGGCCGCGGCGATTGCCGGCGAACAGGCAACGATCCAGTCGGCCCATATTTTGCAGATGCCGGTGCTGGTGCTGAACGCATCGTATGAGCCGATCAATATATGCGGCGCGCGGCGGGCGCTGGTGCTGGTTCTGAAAGGCATTGCGCGCACCGAGGAAGAGCACGGACTAATGCTTCATGCGCAGAGAAGCCGCGTGGCGATGCCGTCGGTGATCCGGCTGCTGGAGTACCGGCGCATTCCCTACCAGACGCGCGCCCTCTCGCGGAAAAATATTTTGCTGCGCGACCGGAATACCTGCCAGTATTGCGGCGAGGTGATGGCGGCGAGCGACCTGACGCTGGACCACGTGATTCCGCGTTCGCGGGGCGGGAACTCGACGTGGGAGAATCTGGTGGCGTGCTGCCATGGTTGCAACCGGCAGAAGGGGAACCGGATGCTGCACGAGATTGACGATATGATTCTGCTGCGCGAGCCGCGGCCATTCTCATTGCATACGAGCCGGCAGATTATGCGGATGCTGGGACGCGGGGATGATCGGTGGCGGAAGTATTTGTTTTATTGAGGGGCGGGTTTTCCTATTCCCTTTTTGTACTGGTGCTCGTCTAAAGTTCCTCATTTTATTTAAATTGTAATTGGCTGTGCGATCTGGTTGCGGAAGTCTTAGTGGCATGGTAGAAGGAGTGATGAACTCCACACTGTTTGGACTCTCTCGCCGAGCATTTCTCAAGACCGCGGCTGCTGTGCCGGTTGCCGCTTCCATCTCATCGTTAGCTTCAGACGTGCCTGTGGTCGAAGGCGCGGAGAGACGGATGGGGGAGTGGCGGGACGATGCGGCCGGGCTGCCCTGCTACCGCTATCTTGGCCCGCTGCCGTTTGTTTCGCCTTCAAGCAAGATTGGCGCGGCGTATCTGCCGGAAGATCCGTTTTTTCTGCTGGGCAATTACCGGCTTACACTGATGGTTCACGCCAGCGGTCAGTACCAGGTATTGAGCGGGGAGCGGGCTTGGGGGCGGCTCAATCAAGGCTCCAAGCCCTGGTCTGGAAGGAACGCGGCGGCGGTGGAGGCGGCTGGGAAGCGAGTGGAGCTGGTAGGGCTTCATGCGGCTGTGGCGCAGGCGGCGGAAAAGCTTTTTGGCGTGGGATACGCGCAATACGCTTACGCGCCGCTGCCGGATCTGAAGGTCACGCGGACGATCTCGGTGCTGCCTTCCAACAAGGCGGGCGATGGGAGTTCCGCATTTCTAGTTTCGGTCCGGATGGAGAACGCGGGTGCGGAGGCGATGGAGGCCGCATATCTCGAAGATGTTGGCGCGCAATACTCGCAGATCATCGCCGAGTGGGATGCGGACCAGAAACTGGTGAGCTACAGCAGCCAGGCAGTGCGCGCTGCCGATCATGTGCGCAGCATAACGCAGGCCAAGGAGCCTCGGCCGCTGCTGTTCTCGCGCGGAGGCAGGATGTCGCGCTTCGAGGGCGCGCCGCCCTCGCTCTTTGTGAGGCGGATTGGCGGGCAGAATGAAGCGCCGCCAACGCTGACGGCGGAGAAGGATTCGGACGGAGTCCTTCGGCTGGGGATTCGCGCGGAGCGCAAGCTGCCGGCGGGCGGGCGGAGCGTCTTACATTTTTTGGTAGGCTACGTGTTTTCAGAAGCGGAGATTGAGCCGCTGGCGGCAAGAATCACGGCAGCGATGGGCGATGGCGCGGAGCCGTACTTTCAGCTGGAGTGGAATCGCGTTGTTCCCGGCTTGAAGGATGAGACAGACATGGAAGTGCGGCGCGAGATGCGCTGGAATGCCGGGGTGCTGGAAGAGATGGCGACCTGGCGGGAGTATTACGACGAGACGGTGATTCCGCAGGGCATGGTCTACGACTACGAGTGGGGCATGATGGCGAGCAGCCGCGACCTGGCGCAGCAGGCGCTGCCGTTTTGCCATACGAATCCCGCGCTGGCGCGATCGACGCTGCGGTTCATCATGAAGCGCACCCTGCCGGATGGCGAGATCAAGCTGGACGATCTGGGCTTTGGCTGGTGCCCGCACGGTCCGCGCCTGACCAGCGACCAGCAGCTTTACTTCTTTCTGTTGCTGAATGAATACCTGCGCGTGACGGGCGACAAGTCGATTCTGACCGAGCGTATTTCCTACTACCCGGCCGAGAACGGCGGGCAGGCGACGGGGCTGGAACATGTGCGCGATGCCTTTCTGTTTCTGCGCGACCGGATCGGCACGGGACGGCATGGCCTGATGAAGCTGTGGAACTCGGATTGGAACGACATGTTCTTCTTCTGGCCGACGACGGCGCCCTACAACTACACCTTCGACACATCCGAGTCGCACATGAATACGGCAATGGCGGTGGTGATTCTGGGCGATCTGGCGGCAACGCTGGAAAAACTGGATTTGGAGGTGCTGGGCCTGGATTCCGCGGAACTGGCCGGAGCCGTGCGGCAGCATGGCGAGGGACTGCGCGAGGCTTACTTGCGCGACTGGGGCGAGCGGGCGTTTCCGCGGCGGATGTACTTTCAGGGCGGGCAGCCGGTGGGGGAAACCGAGATGTGGCTGGAGCCGCAGGGATTTACGCTGCTGATGCCAGAGCTGCCGGTGGAGCGGAAGCGCGCGCTTTACCGTGAGATTCAAGAGCGGCTGCTGAAGGGCGAGGCGATGGGCGCAAAACAGATTGAAAAGCCGATTCAGAAGCTGGAGACTCCAGCCGGATCGCGCGAGGATGGAGGATTCTGGTATGCGCTGAATGGGCCGCTGATTCTGGGCGTGGCCAGCTTTGCGCCCGAGGAGGCGCAAAAGCTGCTGCGCCGGATGAGCTTTGCCAACTATCGGAAACACTTTCCCAACTACTGGACGGGGCATTGGACGGCCAGCGACGCCCTCGACTCAGCATCTCTGCCGACCGAGGGCTTGTCTCTTTATTTGCCCTGGTGCGCGCACGCGCACGCCTGGCCGCTCTATCTTTATCTGCGGCTGCGCCAGGGCGCGGGACTGCCTAAGACGGCGTAGCAATCCCGATTGGCACGGCATTCTGGAGGTTTCCCGATGCAAGAGCCGATCAATAAAGACAAGCAATTCTCGCGGAATTGAGGCGCGGACGCAGAGAGAGTGCTCACAGCGCGGGGTTTCAAGATAAAGTAGGAGAATGCCGGCTGTTTCCCATGGCGATCGCGGGGCGGCAGGCAAACGGAATTGGAGAGGTCTATGACGACGGTTTCACTAGTGCAGGAGATCAATCCCTGGGAGGCCCAGGAGGCACGATTCGACCTTGCGGCGCGCAAGCTGAACCTGGAAGACGGTCTATGGAAGCTGCTGCGGATGCCGGCGCGCGAGGTGATCGTGCACTTTCCGGTGGCTATGGATAACGGCAAGATAGAAATGTTTACCGGCTTTCGAGTGCAGCACTCGATTGCGCGCGGGCCGGGCAAGGGCGGCATCCGCTACTCGCCGGATGTGACGCTGGACGAGGTGCGCGCGCTGGCTAGTTGGATGACGTGGAAGTGCGCGGTGGTGAATATTCCCTTTGGCGGGGCCAAGGGCGGAGTGATCTGCGACCCGAAAAAAATGAGCCAGGGCGAACTGGAGCGGATGACGCGGCGCTATACGTCGGAGATTATCGATTTTATTGGGCCGGAGAAAGATGTGCCCGCGCCGGACATGAATACCAACGAGCAGACGATGGCATGGGTGATGGATACCTACTCGATGCATGTGGGGCATACGGTGACCAGCGTGGTGACCGGCAAGCCGGTAAATATGGGTGGGTCGCGCGGACGGATTGAGGCTACGGGACGCGGCGTGCGAACGATCTGCGATGAGAGCTTGAAATACCTGAAGATGCCGATCGAGGGCTGCCGGGTGGTCATTCAGGGTTTTGGCAATGTGGGTTCAAATGCGGCGCGGTTGATGATGGAGCGCGGGTACAAGATAGTGGGCATTGCCGAAATCAATGGTGGTCTGGAGAATCCGAATGGGATCGACATCCACCAACTGCTGGATTACAAGCGGCGCAATAATACGACGCTGGGCTTTCGCGGCGCGGAGGCGATACCGAGCGAGGAGTTGCTCGAGTCGGAGTGCGAGATACTGATTCCCGCGGCGACGGAAAATGTAATTACCAGCCGCAATGCCGATAAGATCAAAGCGCGCATTATTGTTGAAGGCGCCAATGGCCCGACGACCGCCGTTGCCGACGAGATTCTGGCCGAGAAGCGGATTTTTGTGATGCCGGATATATTGGCCAACGCGGGCGGAGTGACAGCAAGTTACTTTGAATGGGTTCAGGATCGGCAAGGCTACTTCTGGAAAGAAGCCGTGGTCAACGAACAGATGGAAACGATTCTTCACGACAGCTTCGACGATGTGGTGCGCTATGCCGAGGCACATAACGCGAACAATCGCATTGCCGCATATATGCTGGCGATCGACCGGGTGGCCTACACGATCAAGCAGCGCGGCATCTACGCCTGACCACCACCTGCGCCACCTGCGGTGGGGCCAATCGCTCGCTGGTCGCTAGCACGGGGTTTGTTGGTGCCCGGCAAACTAATTGTAATGGGAATGAGAAAAGCGGGATGGGCATTGAACCTGTCCCGATTTTTCTTGTGACTGCGCAACTTTATTCGGCCGGCAACGTTCTTATGAATAGAAATCAAGAACACAAGGGAGCGATTATGAGTACGGTGAGCCGCGCCTTTTCAAGGTGCGTTGCCATTCTGTTGGTCTTTGCCTTAGTGATGCCATCCCTGGCCAGCGCCAAATCGAAGCCATTGACGATTGAAGCAATTCATGCGCGCCTTTTGCAACGCGGTTTGAGAAATTGGGCCGGTGTGGAATTGCGCGATGGGGTTGTTCTCTGGGGAAGAATCGTAAGCATCGACGAGCAATCGTTTGGGTTGCAACTGCACAACGATCCGGCTATAACGACGGTCACATACAGCGATATCGTAAAGCTGGACGCTGGCTTGACGCGTAAGCAGGGATGGACCATCGGTGGAATTTGTGGAGGAGTAGTTATAGGGCTCATTGCTGGGATGATTCCATTGATGAAAGACCACCCAAACCCGCTCAAACCTCCCCAAGCAGCCGAACCTATCATTCCTTAGAGAATTGGAACAAGGTAACCGATTATTCACCGATTGAAGCGGGATGGTCTTTGAGCCTATTCCGCTTTTTGTTTGAGCGGGCGCAACTAATTGTCCGCCCCGCTGTTTACATAGCGAGAGAAGTTATATAACTCTTCGGGGAGAACGATGAAGATTGCTCTGATTGCATATTTGTTTACGGCGTCGGCTTTGGCGCAGGGCCAGCAGGCATTTATTCCGAGGGTCTGCGGGTCGGGCAATGTGAATTTTAAAGTGAAGCTGAATAATGGCCCGCAACCGGCAGTTCAGCCGGAGCCGGGCAAGGCGCTGGTTTACTTTATCCATGACGCGGGCACCGACGTGCAATTTGCTTATCCGACGACGAAGATGGCAATCGACGGTGCATGGGTGGGCGCCAATCATGGTAATTCGTATTTCTCCATTTCTGTCGATCCAGGCGAACATCATTTGTGCACTGCCTTGCAGTCTTCGATTGTCGAAGACCGCTCGGAGTTTGCGCACTTCACCGCTAATGCAGGGAAGGTGTATTACTACCGAACGCGGCTGGTTATGTCGCGCGCGGAGGAGTTATTGGAGCTTGATGCGATCGACAGTGACCAGGGTAATTATCTGATTGCTTCTTATCCATTGAGTGTGCCGCGTGCTGTAAGTGGGCCTAAGTTTCGGAATACTGGTCCGAGGGACACTCGCTAGGCGAAGCGGGAGGGGTACTGACTCATCCCATTTTTTTGGCGCGCGGCGCAACTTATTGTCGGCTCGGTGTTACTACCAAGAGAAGTAACAATCCCAAGGAGAACTCAAATGAAATACTTCAGCCGCACCCTAACAAGGTGCATCGGCATGGTCTTGGTGTGCGCGCTGCTGGCGCCGATGATAGCCAGCGCAGCGCCGAAATCACTCACTCCGCAGCAGGTTTACGCGCGCGTTCACAAGCTCGGGGTTGGGAGCTGGCTGGGAGTCCGATTACAGAGCGGTTCGGCGTTTTCAGGTAAGGTGATCAGCATCGACAAAGATTCTTTTGGCTTGCAGCGGTACGGCGAGACGGAGCCCGCGGCGGTGGCTTACAGTGACGTAGCCTTTCTTGAAATGGAAATATCGACGGGAAGCTTGAGGCGCAAGGCGCTGACCCCGGGGGCGATTCATGCGCGCCTATTGAAGCGCGGACTGGGAAACTGGGTTGCTTTGCAGTTGGGGAATGGAGTGGCATTTTCGGGCAGGATCGTCCGTATCGACGAGAATTCATTTGGGCTGCAACTTTACGGCGATTCGCGGGTTACGCCAGTGGCTTACAGCGATGTGGTCTATCTTGAAACCGGAACGCCAGCCGCTGTGGGGTGGATCATGGTTGGAGTCTTTGTTGTGACGGGGGTGGTGGTACCCATAGTGGCGATTCATGAATTCAACGAAAACAGGCCGAAGATGCCTACGCTTCCGCCCCAGCCAATCTTTCCATAGGATGCTTGCGGGAGGGGTGGGAGCGGCGGTCATGAGCCGGAGCGGGATGGGCCATGTGCTCGTCCCGCTTTGAACTTGCGTGTGCGCGGCGCAGGGTGGCGCTGTGAGACGCGAACTCGTCCGGCGGTGCAATAATGGTGTCAGCACCAAGCAATCGGAACGGCACGCGACTCGCATGAATTTGCCCAACTCCATCACGATGAGCCGGATTGTTATGATCCCGCTGCTGCTATGGATTCTGACGCCGCACTTTCCCTGGCAGGGGCATGGCGCGCAGGAGATTGCGGCCTCGGTGCTTTTCATTCTGGCATCGATTACCGACGGGCTGGACGGATACATAGCGCGCAAGCGGCAGCAAATCACCACACTGGGCATGTTGCTTGACCCGATTGCCGACAAGATTATGGTGACCAGCGCGCTGATCGCCTTGGTGGCTTACGGCACACCGGATCACCCGGCGGTGGTGAAGGTTTGGATAGCCGTGGTGATCATTGGCCGCGAGTTCCTGATTAGCGGGCTGCGTTCGATCGCATCTTCCGAGGGGTTCACAATTGAGGCCAGCGACCTGGGCAAGCTGAAGACCTTTCTGCAGATTTTCAGCGTGGTCTCAGCGATTCTGGCTCACCACTGGGATCAATGGCAGTTTGGATTTCTGATTGTGCCGGTTCGTTGGATTGCGATTACGGCGATCTATTTCACGGTACTGGTTTCATCGATTTCGGCAATTGATTATTTTGTTGGTTTCTGGAAAAAGATCGATCATGCAAGCAAGGATCGACGGAAGAAGTCATTTGTGTTGAGTCGCCGCAAAAGCGCGGAGACGCCGGCCGGCTCCCAGTAGCGGCTGACGGCCAATCCGGTGTGCGACAATCCACACAAGACAGATATTTCTTATGAGACTCTCTCGTCTCTTTTTATCGTGCCCTCTGGTATCGGTACTGGCCACTGCGCTGGCTTGGCCGCAAGCCCCATCCCAATTGGCGGCCAAACCCGCGTCTGGGGTGCTGGTGCTGGCCGGCGGCACGGTGGTGGATGTAAGCGACTGGGGCCGCTCTGCCAAGGATCTGCCGGACGCGGTGGTTGTGGTGCGCGAAGGCCGCATTGCCGAGGTTGGCTCACGTCTGACGGTAGCAATTCCCAAAGGCGCGCGCGTCATCGACTGCACAGGCAAGTTTCTCATCCCCGGCCTGATCGACGGCTTTGCCGGGATGAACTCGCAAGGCCAAGCCAACGCCGACCTTTATATGGGCGTAACGACGGTGGTTGCCGTCAGCGACGCAAAGCGCGGCACGGTGGATCTGGCAGCGTCTCCCAGTCCGCGTCTGTTCATGATGGATTCGGTGGGCTCGACCGATAACTGGAGCCTGCTGGCCAAGCGTCCGGAGTGGGCGCTGAAGCTGCGGGTGCTGGGGCGGCCAAGCGAACTGAGCCCGGAAGATGCCCTGCGCCAACTCAACGACACATCGCGCCTGGGGACGCGCGCCGTTTGGCTCGGCCACAACATTACGGCAGCCAATGCGCAATGGATTATCGCTCGCGCGCACCAGATGGGCATGGCCACTTACGGCGAATTTGTCTCGACGCCATACGAAGTGGGCATTGAGGCCGGTGTGGATACTCTGGTGCACATGGGGCGTTACGAACTGGGCGCGATTCCCGACGAGTTGCAGCGGCCGTTAGTGGATGACGCCGAGGGGCAGGCAGCGGTGACGGCTTACGACTATGCCGAACGGCTGCCCGCGACCGATGTGCGGCTGCGCGGCTACGCACACTTTCTGGCTACCCATCATGCGGCGCTGATGCCCACATTCAGCATGTATTTTGCGCAACTGCCGGGGCATCGCAATCTGTGGAAGGAACCGGCCGCGACGCAGATCGATCCGGCACGAGTTTTTGAGCCGACGAACCGAGCGACGGGCGAAATGGATTATTCGCTTTCCTTCTGGAGCCGGCACTTGCCGGGGATGGGACAGCGGTACCTGGAAGAGAACCTGCGCAGGAAGTCGGACCAATCGGCGCTTCGGCTGTGGCAGATCAATGAGACGATTTTTTCGGCTTTTCCGCATTATCTTGCCGCCTCAGGCGCGGCGGTGCGTAGTTCTCTGCCGGGAATTTCAATGCATGTTGAATTGGAGCTTCTGGTGCGCCTGGGGCTGAGCCCGCGCGAGGCATTGGCTGCGGCGACGAATAACTACAGTCTGCAATTTGGCTGGAATGAAGTGGGCGAGATTGCGCCGGGCCGCTATGCCGACATTCTGGTTGTGGATGGTGACCCGACGGTGAACATCTGGAATGCGCGGCGCATCTCGGGGATCTTTCTGGACGGGAATCCGATTGACAGGGAAAGACTGCTGAATCTCAGGCGTTAGAGCAAAGTTGTTGCCGGACGCAGTCCATGCGCACAAGACCGGGTGCATCGGTTAACGTAAGAAGAGTCAGGAGCACAGCGCGGATTCCCTAACGACCATGAACGACCCCCAATTGCAATCGTCGCCGGCGCAGCATCATAACAAATGGCTGCTTCTGATTGCGGCGTACAAGCTGATCCAGGCGATCCTGTTTTGCGCCATTGGCGTGGGCGCGGTGCGCCTGCTGCATAAGGACATAGGCGATCTGCTGGATCATTTGGCGAACCATCTTCCCGAGTCGCGGGTGGTGAACTTCCTTCTCGACAAGGCATCTTTGCTGAACGATCCTCTGCTGCGGCGGATTGGCGCGGCGGCTTTTTTCTATGCGGTGCTCAGCATCTTCGAGGGCACCGGCTTGTTTCTGGAAAAAGTTTGGGGCGAGTACCTGACTCTCGTCATTACTGCATCGTTTTTGCCGTGGGAGATCTTCGAACTTTTCCGCAGACTGACGTGGATCCGGGCGAGCTTGTTGGTGATCAACGCCCTGGTTTTCTTTTATCTGATGAAGATTGTGGCGGAGCGGGCCAAGGCGCGCGGGAAGCTTTAAACGGATTCAGAAGTGCGGTGGCAGAATCGCTTATTTTCGCTTTTTATTCGCTATCATAAACCATCCCAGTTGTCCAGAGGAAGAATCAAAGTAGATAACGCAATATCTTGTGGTTGTATGAAAAATAATATCTATTAGTAAGTTTATCCACAGGGTGACTCAATTCAACGCATTATTTCTCATTTTTTAGCTTGGAAACACGCGAGAAGCGCGCTACCATCGGGAAGTGGCCGAAAGTGGCCATTTGTGGTCTCTTGTGTCGGTCATCGGCGGGGCTCAAAGAAACATTAGCCGAATTCTTTCCTCTGGTAACAGGATACAACGGCTCCGCAAGCCGGAAGTGCCGGGGAATCAGCCTGAATAACGGCAGCGGAGCGAAATCCGGCAGGGGTTGGCGGCAGGGAAACACGAATGAGCCGTCAGGGGCGACTGTAATGGCGATGTTTCGCGGCAATCATCCGGCGAAGGTGGACCCCAAGGGGCGGTTGAAGCTCCCGGCTGGGTTCAAGGAGCGGATGGAGGGCGCGCAGATCACGCAGTTCTTTATTACGAGTTCAAACGGCAAGAGCGCGCAGATCTGGCCTCTGCCGGAGTGGGAAAAGCAGGAAGCTTTGCTGGATGAGTCGAGCACGATGGACGAGGCGGTGGAGAAGTATCTGAACTTTACCAGCTACTTCGGTCAGCAGGTGGGGATCGATGGCGAGGGACGAGTTCTTCTGCCGCAGATCTTGCGCCAGCGGGCCAAGCTTGATGGGGAAGTGGCGATCATAGGCAAGCCGCAGTACCTGGAAGTATTTGACCAGATGTCGTTCGAGGAGAGTTTGCTGGCCAATCCGATTACCGCCAGCGATCGTGAATCGTTGAAGGTGACTTTGAAGCCGCGAAGTTAAGGTGACGGCCCCCGAGGGGGAGCGCATGAGAAATCCGATGGAACGCCATGCGCCTGTGCTCTTTGAAGAAGCGATCAGTTATCTGCGTGTGCGGCCGGACGCAACGGTGGTGGATTGCACGATTGGGCTGGCGGGGCACGCGTCGGGAATTGCAAGACAGCTGGGGCCAAAGGGGCACCTGATCGGCTTTGACCGCGATCAAGAGGCGCTGACCCTGGCTAAAGAGAAGTTAGATCAAGTTTGCATCGAGTTAGGCTCTGAGGCCCCGCGAGTTACTTTGATCGGCGAGGCTTTCAGCTCGATTGAGAGTCATTTGCAGCCGGCGTCTTTGGATGGTTTGCTGGCGGATTTTGGAGTGAGTTCCCTGCAATTGGACGAGGCGCGCAGGGGCTTCAGTTTTTCAGGCGATGGGCCTTTGGACATGCGCATGGACACGCGCACAGGGCCTACCGCCGAACAAGTGGTGAATCAGATGGGCGAAGTCGAACTCGCAAATTTGATTTACGAATACGGAGATGAAAGGAGGTCGCGTCGAGTTGCCAGAGCCATTGTCCGCGGGCGGCCGGTAACAACCACGGGGCAGTTAGCCCGTATTGTTTCCCAAGCCGCTCCGGCAATGAAAAAGGATCACATTCATGCAGCTACTCGCACGTTTCAATCGCTGAGAATTTACGTGAACCGCGAGCTGGACGAGATACGGGAATTGATGGAGGCCGCACCCAGGTTGCTCAAGCCCTCCGCAAGACTGGCTGTTATCAGTTTTCACTCGCTGGAAGATCGCATTGCAAAAGACAGCCTGCGCGAAGGGGCGCGGCAAGGGATTTGGGAGATATTGACCAAGAAGCCGGTAACGGCCGGGGAAGAAGAGATCGAGCGCAATCCGCGCTCGCGCAGCGCGAAGCTGAGAGCGGCGGAAAAGCTGGGAAAAGGGAGCAGGAAATAGGGACAGTGATCGGTTCCTGCCAGGAGACACTATGGCGTCATGTGCAACAACCTATCTGGAAACCGGCAAGAGCTGGCGGGCGCGGGCGGAGGAGCGGAACTGCGAGTTGCTGGCTCTGCAATCCGTGCGCCGGCGAGGCATGCGCACGCCGGAGTTCTTCTTCCCGAAGCACTTTGACAACAGCCGGTTGGTGAAGGCGCCCGACCCAGTTCGCGCCCGCCAGATGAGCGTCTTTTCGGCGGCCGTGACCATTCTCTTTTCGCTCACCATGGTTTATGGATTGCAGCACTTCAGCGCGATCGAAAGCGGCTACCGAATCGAATCGGAGAAGCAGCAGATCGAGCAGTTGCGCGAGGACAATCGGCAGTTGCGCCTCACAGAAGCCGAGCTTACGCAGCCGGAGCGCATCGACAAGATGGCGCGCGCGATGGGACTTGCCGAACCGCAGCCGGGACAGATCGTTTACCCGACAACCAATGCCGCTCCAGGAGCGCCGGTGATGGCGCAGGCAGTGATTCCAAAGAATGGTTTTTAGCTTTCAACCCCGTCTGAGTGACCGATAGTAGTCGGGAATCAAAACGCTTGTTACTTTGCAATACTTTTGGCGCGGTGAAAGCCGCGCCTTTTCGAACCGCCATCCTATTCACGGATTCTCTATAAGCTAGAAGAGAGAACCGGAGCGATTCACCGATGGAACCAGCCGCTCGACCCAGTTGGAACCGCGATACAGCGCCGCGCGCCAAGCCTCTCCGGCTGGCGCGCTTCTGGCTTATCTGTCTTTTTTATCTTGCATGGGCCGGATTGATTTTCTTCCGGCTTTTCTGGCTTCAAGTGGTGCGCCATGGCGAGTACGCGGAGCGCGCCGAGCGGCAGCAACAGCGGACATTTGAAGTTGCTCCGCGGCGCGGAATGCTGTACGACCGCAATCAGCGCGAGCTTGCCGTGACAGTGCAGGCCGACTCGATCTTTGCCGTCCCCCTGGAGATTGGCGACAAGCATGCGGCCGCGCAAACGCTGGCGGCGATTGTGCACACCAGCGCCGATGACGCGCAGACAAGCGAAGAGCAAATTGCCGCGCGGGTTGATGCGGGGCGCAATTTTGCCTGGGTTGCGCGGCGCGTTACGCCTGAGGTCGCGGCGCGCGTAAAGGATCTGGTGGCATCCGGCGCGCTGAAGGGAATTTATTTTCAAAAGGAGTTCGAGCGCTTCTACCCAAACAACGAAATCGCCGCGCAGGTGTTGGGTTATGTGGGCGTGGACGACAACGGCCTGGGCGGACTGGAGCAGAAATTCGAGCCGCAGTTGCATGGTGTTCCGGGGCGCATGTACACGGCGATGGATGCGCGGCGGCATGTGCTTGGGTCGAGCGAGAGCGACCCCCAGCCGGGCCGCAATCTGGTGCTGACCATCGATGAGAATATTCAGTTCAAGGCCGAGCAGGCGCTGGATCGCGCGATGGAACGCACACAAGCGCTGACGGGCACAGTAGTGGTGCAGGATGTGCATAGCGGTCAGATTCTGGCGCTGGCGATTCGCCCGACTTTCAATCCGAATCTTTTTCGCCATGCGACGCCGGAGTTGCTGCGCAATCACGCGGTGAGCGATGTTTACGAGCCCGGCTCGGTTTTCAAGCTGGTCACTTATTCCGCTGCGCTTGAGCAGCACGTGGCCGCGCCCGACGACAAAATCGATTGCCAAGGCGGACAGATTACGCTGGCTGGCCGCGTGATTCACGACGACAAGGGCGACCACTTCGGCGTGATCACCGTGCATGAGGCGCTGGAGCACTCGAGCGACGTGGCGGCAGTGAAACTGGCTCTCAAAGTAGGCCCGGATCGCTTCTATCAATACATTCGAGACTTTGGTTTTGGCGCGCGCAGCGGGGCGGAACTGCCGGGCGAGACGCGGGGACTGCTGCGCCCTGTCAGCAAGTGGGGAGCTTCTTCGATCGGCTCGATCGCCATTGGACAGGAGGTTGGCGTGACGCCACTGCAACTGGTTTCGATGGTCTCGACGATTGCAAACGGAGGCGTCTATCTGCCGCCGCGCGTTCTTATGCCTGGGCAAGCGGATGGAAGCGCCCAAGCGCCAAGTGCGCCGCAGTCTCTGTCTAGCGAGCTGCCCAACCCGCTGCCCGCAGGTTCGCATCGCGTTCTCTCCACCATGACCGCGGCCGAGATGCGCAAGATGATGGAAGGCGTGGTGCTTTACGGCACAGGCAGGCAGGCGCAACTGAACGGGTATTCTTCTGGCGGCAAGACTGGCACGGCGCAGAAGATCGATCCGGCGACACATCTTTATTCCAAAACGATGCACATTGCCTCCTTTGCCGGAATCGCGCCGGTGAACAATCCTGTGATTGCCGTGGCTGTGGTGATAGACACGCCCACCAAGGGCGACTACCACGGCGCCAGTGTATCCGCGCCTGTGTTTGCGGAGGTGGCGCAGCAAGTGCTGGAGTATCTTGCCGTGGCGCATGACATTGACCTGCGAATGCCGCGCGCGGCGGCGGCAAAAGTTAATGTAGCCGAAGACGATGAGCACGAACAAGGCGCCGACATCAACGCGCTGTTTGCGGCGGCGAACGATCTGCCGAGCGACGATCCCCAGCGGGCAAGCAGCCAAGATGCGCTGCGCGCGCAGGTAAACCAGCCCGCGGCGAATTCGTCGCCGGCGAAGGCGCAGCAGGTGGATGGCGGTATTCCGGCTGCTGCCGGGAAAACGTCGTCGTCTGGATCTCAGAATCTTGCAAAGCCGCAGCAAAGCGCGCCGCAGCCCGCGACGATTGTTGTTGCTGTTGGAAAGACGATGAAGGTTCCATCGCTGATAGGCTTGCCGGTGCGCAAGGTCATTGAGCAGGCTGCCGCCGCCGGACTCGAAGTGGAGGTTACCGGCAGCGGAAGTGTGCGCGAACAGGCGCCGGTCGCGGGAACGATGGTTGCGCCGGGAACCAAGATTGTGGTGCGCTGCGGGCGCTGAAATGGATTTACCATAAGAGTGGTCCATGCGCGCGGCAATTATCTCTGGAAAGGCAAACCGATGCTCCATCGGCACCTCGAGGACGGCGTTGGTTATATCCTGCCCGCTATCGACGATGTAATCGATCGCGGCAAGCGGGCTGATTGGGCTGAACTGCGCTCGGCCGCCCTGGCCGACGGAGCCCTCATGACCAAGATTCTTCAAATCGTCCGCGCCCACGCCGACGATCCCTACGCGCAGCGGTACCATTTTTGGAGGCAGTATGCCGAGCAGCACCTCAATGTTGCCTGAGTGGGAAGAGGTTCTCTCCTCGGCTGCTCATCTACAGCGAATCTTTCCGGATGCGGTCCTTGTTGGCGGAACCGCAGCCGCGATTTATGCGGAGCATCGGCTTTCCACCGATGCCGATCATGTTCTTACCGACCTTCGTGATCGCTTCGAGCAGGTGCTTGGCGAACTGGAGTCTGTAGCCGGCTGGAAGACGGCGCGCGTTCGCAGGCCGGTACAAATACTGGGCAGTTTGGACGGTATTGAAAGGGGCGTTCGCCAACCGATTCGAGAACAGCCATTGGAGACAGCGGAGATTGAGCGTTTCGGACAGCGGCTTACTATCCCTACACTGGCCGAGATGCTGCGCATCAAGGCGGTCCTGATTCTCGAGCGCAATGCTACGCGCGACTACCTGGATTTTGCCGCTCTTTTCGATCGTATCGGTGAGGAAGAGGCGACGCTGGCCTTGCGTTTGTTTGACAGCATCTATCCGCAGCCGAATGGTGAATCGGCATTGCAGCAGCTTCAGATTCAACTGGCTGCTCCGCTTCCCTACGATTTGGATCAAGTCAATTTGGCCGAGTATAAGCACCTTGCGCCGAAATGGCAGGAATGGGTTGGTGTGCAAACGGCTTGCGCTGCTTGCGCTACGCTGATCTTCGACCGGATTGAGGGCTGCTCAGACGCGCAATAAGCTGCCCTACATTCCTTTTGGCGAGTGGCGAGTTTCTTCGATCGATTCGCCTGTCTCGAGGAGACTCTTTAAGCTCGAAAGAATCATCGGCCAGCCGCTGGAAACGGCATCGATGAACTTCGATTCGGCTTTGTCCATGGTATGCGTGACGGTGAACTTTACGGCCTCGCCCTTCGGCTCGAGTTCATAGGTCAGGCGCGAATATCCTTCGGCGGTCAACTCGGGCGAGATTTCATGCCGCCACTTGAGCGCCAGCCGCAGCGGCGGATCGATCTCGATAATCTCGCCGCTATCGGCAAGGCTTCCGTCGGCAAACAGAATCTTCCAAGAAGCGCCAGGCTTCCACTCCGATTCCTGCGTAGTGTCCATCCAGTATTGGCGAGTGAACTCTGGTTCCGTCAGCGCCTGCCAAAGCTTCCGCGGTGAGGTGCGGATGAAGGTCACGTAAACAAATTTTGATTCAGCCATCGGTTTACCTCCGAATCCATCTTACGTTTGGATGCCAGGAAAGGTCAGCCCAGAATCGAGCGAAAAGGCAATCATTTCCGATCAAAAACGGCATGTTTAGCTTCACAATGGCCTGTTTTCTGCTGGAAAAAGGGTCAAAATCAGGGGTTTGCAGTTACTACTTAATTAACAGGGTAAAATTGCAAGTTGTTTATAGTTATATGGTTACAGGAAATAGGGCGATAAAAAACGGGTTTCACAGGGGTGGGGGGGTGGGGGTCGGGACGATATTAAGCGAAGGAAAGGAGAAGGCTAAGGAGATAATTGATGATGTGAGCGCACGAATTGAAGGTTGGATAGTGATCATTGGAGCCTCGGATTTGCGACTGCTTTCATTGTGCTCGCTAAGACAATAATTATCTGCAAACGGCTGCGGTGGGGCAGGCGGCGCTCTATTGGCTTGCTTGAGGGTCGCTGCCTGGTAGCGGCGAACCGCTTTAGGTTTGTGGCGCCCCAGGTTTCAAAATCGGAACCTGGGGTACCCGGCTATTTTTCATAGTCACAACAGCTCAAGCATCTCAAGTGCAAGGATGTCTGGCGGGGTGCGAAACCATGTTGATCGCCTTGTGCGGTTCAGGGCTGAAGGTGGAAGCGCCAAGAGTTTCGTATGCGGGACTGTACGTTCCATCCGCATTACATTCGGCGTCCTGTGGTGACGGACCAGCTACCGGATGGTCCTGGTCTGTTTTCAGGTTGGAATTGGATACGTTTGCCTTCTGCTGGGCCAAGGGGCTATTGGGATCTGACGGGTTGGCGGGTACGCCGCAACCTGATTTCACATGGCTAGCCGTTGGTTTCTTTGTAGCGGAAGGTCTTGAATGTTTGAAAGGGACTTTAGCTCCGCTGGGATCGTTCACGCCCGTGGGTTGAGACGGTGGGATTGGCGGAAGCGTTGGAAGTGGGTGCATCAAGGCCAAGATTGTGGAAATAATTTGGGCAATGTGAGAGGCTTGTGCAAGCGCGCCACCCACGCAAATCCAGGCAAATGCCAGTGATTTTTTACTTGATGAATTCTGGCTATTATTCTGGTTATCTTTCGTGCAATTCATAATCAGCCTCCCTTGAACTTGCTTGGGTTAGCTTGGTTGTGATTGTCAGTCGAAGACGACCTAGCGATGTTGTTTTTGTTTCATTTGTCCCGAAAGACTGGGACCAAAAGACAACAGGACTTTGCGCGAATTGCTTCCAGCAAAATCGATGTGAGCCTCATCCCCAGAAACTTGTGCCACGTAAAGTCACCAATTCCTAAGAGGATGGCCCGCAAAAGGACATTTCCAGATGTACAGGCATTGCTTGTGCATCCAACTGTCTTGAAGTTTGACACAGACTGAACAACATAGGGCGTGACAGCGATCACTAGCATAATAGACTAGTGGAATGCAATAAAAATAGTGCAAATATTCTCAATTGACCCAATTTAATTATTAAAAAGGCCATAAAGGCCAAGTTGGCTCTATGCAGGACGCAACTAAAGATGATCGCGGAACAAACTACAATTAAAACCAGATGAACTGGAAAGAATTGATTGCGGATGTGACGGCTGTGGGCGCGGGCGGGGATTCCGACGCACCTGTGACCGGTGTGGAATACGACTCGCGCAAGGTTCGGCCGGGCTCGGTATTTGTGGCGATGAAGGGCGGCTCGACGGACGGCAATCGCTACGTTGAGAAGGCGATTGCGGCCGGAGCGCTGGGGATTATTACCGACTCCGCGCCGAAGTTCGATCACCTGCTGGTCTTTGAGGCCGGACTGCCGGTGCTGGAAGTTGAGCATGGGCGGCGGGCGCTGGCGCAGGCTTCGGCGGCATTTTTTGGGCACCCGGAGCGGCGGCTTGCGGCCACGGGCATTACCGGGACCAATGGGAAAACCACGACGGCGTTTTTGATGGAGGCGCTGCTGAATGCGGCGGCGCGCAAGGCCGTGCTGGTGGGGACGATCGAGTACCACGTTTGCGGCGAGGTGCGGCCGTCGCTGCATACCACGCCGGAGTCGCGCGACCTTTTCGAGTTGATGGCCGAGGGAGTGGCGCGCGGGGCTACCGAACTGGTGACAGAGGTATCGAGCCACGGGCTGGACCAGGGACGCGCGGCGGAGATTGGCTTTGACGTGGCTGTCTTTACGAACCTGACGCGCGATCACCTGGACTATCACCAGACGATGGAGAAGTATTTTGCCGCGAAGGCGCTGCTCTTCGATGGGACGGTTTATGCCGCGCCGCGCGTAGCTGTAATCAATGCGCAGGACGCGCGCTGTGAGCGGCTGGCGGAGGTGGCGCGCAAGGCAGGCGCGGAGGTGCGGAGGTATGGGATTGGCGCGGGAGAGTGGCGCGTTGCGAGTTATGAGCTGACGCCGTCGGGTGCGATTCTCGATATGGAGACGCCGGTGGGATCGGCGAAAGTGGTGTCTCAACTGGCCGGCGAGGTGAACATTCTCAACCTGCTGGCGGCGCTGACGGCGGCAGAGGCGCGGGGTGTTCCGTTTGCCGATCTGGTCGCGTTCCTTCCGCAACTGAAGCCGGTTCCGGGGCGCTTTCAGTCCGTGGATGCGGGCCAGCCTTTCACCGTGATTGTGGACTACGCGCACACGGACGACGCGCTGAGCAACTTGACCGCGCTAGCCCGGCAGATGACGGCGCGGACGGGCGGGCGTGTGATTACGATGTTTGGCTGCGGCGGTGATCGCGACCGCACCAAGCGGCCAAAGATGGGACTGGCCGCGGGCCGGGGCAGCGACTTTGTGGTGGCTTCGAGCGACAATCCGCGCACGGAAGAGCCGCTGGCGATTCTGGCCGAGATTGAGCCGGGACTGAAGGCGAGCGGCGTTCGCTATGTGGTTGAGCCGGAGCGCGGGGAGGCGATTCGGCTGGCGCTGCGGGCGGCCAAGGCTGGCGACGTGGTGCTGCTGGCCGGCAAGGGGCACGAGAAGGAACAGATTCTTGGTTTTGCCACGGTTCCGTTTGACGACGTGGAGGTTGCGCTTTCCGCGCTGGGCGAAATGGGATCCGAAATTGGATACGGTGGTGTGCAATGAATCTGACACTTGCAGAGGCGGCGATTGGCGCGGGCGCGGTGCTGGAGGCTCCGGCCAGCGCGGCGAATGCCGGTGCGCTGATGGCGCGGGGCTACTCGATTGACTCGCGGACAGTGGGCGCGGGCGAGCTGTTCTTTGCGGTGCGCGGCGAGAGGCTGGATGGACACGATTTTGTGGCCGCGGCGATTGCGCGGGGCGCGGTGGCGGCGGTGGTTTCACGGGCGCGAGTTGCCACGCTGCCGGACGCGGCGCTGGCGGTGCCGCTGCTGATCACGGAAGATCCTCTAATTGCCTTGCAGGCGCTGGCCACGCATGTGCGCAGGCGGTGGGGCAAGCGCGTGGTGGCTGTGACGGGGTCGGCTGGCAAGACTACAACCAAGGAAGCGATTGCCGCGGCGTTGGGCGCGAAGTTCAAGGTGCTCAAGTCGCAGGGAAATTTCAATAACAATTTTGGTCTGCCGCTGCAACTGCTGCGCCTGGAAGCTGAGCATGAGATTGCGGTGATTGAGATGGGGATGAACCACGCGGGCGAGGTTGCGGCGCTGGCGCGGATTGCTTCTCCCGACTGGGGCGTGGTGAGCAACGTAGGCACGGCGCATATTGAGAATTTTGCCGACGGGCAGGCGGGGATTGCGCGGGCGAAGCTGGAATTGGTGGATGCTCTGCCGGCGACAGGGGTGGTTTTTCTCAACTGCGACGACGCGTATGTATCGCAATTTGGGCGCGAGTTTACGGGGCGCGTGGTTTATTTTGGCAGGGGACCGTGCGCCGATCCGCAACTTCTGGAAGCGAGCGAAGACCTGGCGGGATTGCATTTGCGCTTCCGCGCCGGGGAACGCGAGGGCCGGCTGACGCTGCGGCTGCTGGGCGCGCATAATGCGTCGAATGCGCTGGCGGGGTTGGCGGTGGCGCTGGAGGCGGGCGTCGATCTGGATGCGGCGGCTGCCGCGCTGGAGACTCTGACGGCGGGCGAGCGGCGCGGCGAAGTGCTATCGGTTGGCGGGGCGACGATTTTAAATGATTGCTATAACTCGAATCCGGAGGCGCTGCGGTCGATGATACGCACGCTGGCGGCGCGGCCCGCCAAGCGACGGATTCTGGTGGCCGGCGAGATGCTGGAGATGGGCGAGCACGGTCCGGCGCTTCATGCGGAGTGCGGGCGGGCGGCTGCCGAGGCTGGGCTAGACCTGGTAGCAGGCGTCGGCGGCAACGCCGTGCATCTGGCCGCGGCGGCTTGCACGGGCGGGGTTGCCGCGCTGTTTCTGCCCGATGCGGAAGCGGCGGGGCGCTGGCTGATGCAGAATTTGCAGGCGGGCGATGTGGCGCTGGTGAAGGGCTCGCGGGGCGTGCATCTGGAGCGGGCGATTGGGGTGGTCCAAAACAACTCTTTGCCAATTTCCTGATGCACAAATGTATATGTCGATGGCTTCAATTTCTTCTATGGAGCGGCAAAGGACACGCCATTCAAGTGGGTGGATATAGCCAAGCTCTGCGCAGCCGTACTCCCCGGAATCAATATCGGCCGTATTCGGTATTTCACCGCGTTGGTGAATCCTACTCCAGGTGATCCTTCAAAGCGAACACGACAGGAGACGTATATTCGAGCTCTGGAAACGCTGCCAAATTTAACGGTTCACAAAGGCCATTATCTTCAGAGTGCAGTTTTCATGCCATTGCTTAACCCTCCCCCTCCGCCTGCCAGCCGGCAAGTTGAGGTGCTAAAGATGGAAGAGAAAGGGTCAGATGTCAACATCGCGACCTACATGCTAGGGGATGCCTTTAGAAATGACTGTGATCAGCTTGTAGTCATCACTAACGACTCGGACCTTGCCGGGCCG
>JBEKDN010000019.1:0-29436 GCA_050014335.1 Occallatibacter sp.
AGAAGGCAACGGATAAAAAGGACGAAAAAGAGAGCGTTTCTGGCAAAAAGGGCGTGTTTTCTGGCCAAAAACGGGGCAAAATGAGGGGTTCGCAGTTACTACTTAATTAACATGGATAAAAGTCAAGCTGTTGATAATGCAAATGTTACATGAAATTTCTGGTCAAAAACCTGCCCCACGGGGGTAGGGGGGGTGGGGGTCGACCGATTTTTTGGCGAAGAAAGGGAGAAAGCGGGGGCAGGGAATAGGGGACATTCAGTGCGCGGATTGGAGATTGGGCGATCATGGGAGCCTCGGGATTGATCCTGATTTCATTGTCCGCTTTTCAAAGTAATTATCTGCAAAACGCGGGCGGCGCGGCTCATGTTTTTTAGCCTTTCTGAGCGGGGTTGCAAGTTGGCGAATGCGAACACAATTGCGAATGCCGACGATGGGGATTGGGCAGTTTGTTGGCCAGGCTGAAATCAAATGCGATTGCCATGTTGTTCAACTGCCCCCCTGGATTCTTGAATTCTTTATTTTCATTTTGGTTCGCGGTATGATGGAAGAGCAGATATGCCGCAGTCGGTTCAAATCACGGCACCTTGGCCTACCCAGGAAGAGATGGAGAAGAGCCTCGGCATCTCCAAAGCACGCAAGAGAGCTTTGCAGGCAATTGTTGACGAGCTCAAGGCCAAGCTTTCCAATCGGGAAGAGGTGCCCGTAACCTCCATTGAACCGGAAAAGAGGCGCAAGCGTGCCTCCGCTGCTTGACCCAAAGGGCGTATTCTTCAACGTCCCTTACGACGAAGATTTTGGCAACCCTCATCGGCTCCAGAAGTCGGCAAGCGATCTGAATGGAACCGATCCCACTATTCATAATGGGACCGTGGAGGGCGTTCTCAGTGGACTCCGCGCCGCACTCGGGCGCGACCGTCCCCCGTCCGTGCCGCAAATGCTAAAAGTCTATGGCCTTGCAGCAAGCGCGCTCCATACAATTTTCAAGAACAACGGGATGCGCAATCCATATTCAAGAAGCGTCTTTCTCGATCTGTGTTCGTTGTCCCTGAGCCTTGGGACTTTCTACCCTCCTGGCAAACCCACGGTTTGAAAACTATGACCCCAACCATCGGCGTCTTCGATTCCGGATTTGGCGGACTGACGGTGCTGCGGGCACTGGCCGCCCGGCTACCGCGAGCACGCTTCGCATTCCTGGGCGACACGGCCCGTCTGCCCTACGGCTCCAAATCCCGCCGCACTATTGCCCGTTACGCCGCACAGAGCGCGCAGTTTCTGGTGCGCGAGCAAGGCGCGGAGTTCCTGGTCATCGCCTGCAACACGGCCAGCGCGCTTGCCCTGGACGCCATTCAGGATGCGGTACCCGTTCCCGTGCTTGGCGTTATTGAGCCCGGCGCTGAGTCCGCCTGCAATGCTTCCCGCACGGGGGATGTTTTGGTCATAGCCACCGACGCCACTGTGCAAAGCCATGCCTATGCCGCCGCTTGCCGCGCTCGCGGCCTTCGCGCTTTGGAAATGGCTTGTCCGTTGCTGGTGCCGCTGGTTGAAGAGGGTTGGACCGATCACAATGTTACCGCCGAAGTCATCCGCATCTATCTTGCCGAACTCACAGCCGAGGCCGTCTCGCTGGGCATGAAGGCCGACACGCTGGTCCTTGGTTGCACGCACTATCCCTTGCTGCGGCCGCTGATTGAGAAAGCCGTGCCCGCCGGGATGCGAGTCATCGACTCCGCCGAAGCCGCCGCGGAAACGGCTGTACGTCTCTTCGGCCAACACGAATCAGAAGAACATTCGCCGTTGGCGCTTGACCGGCTCCGCTGCTTCGCCACCGACTCCGTGGAGAAGTTCGAGCGTCTTGGCACCCGCTTTCTGGGGTGGCCCACGGGGAAGGTCGAATTGGTCGATTTAGGCGGCTGACCGCAAGGTTGCCGAAAATCACTGATATTCTAGATAGAAGCGGTCCGCGATCCCCAAGATTCACATCCCCATTATCCGCATCCGCAAAACACGGACCCTGGAGGAAGAAAGCAAGCATGATCAATTTGGCGGGTAAGACAGCCGTCGTTTTTGGGCTGGCTAACAAGCGTTCCATTGCCTGGGGCATCGCCCAAAAACTTCACGAGGCCGGCGCGACCCTGGCGATTTGTTATCAAAATGAGCGCATGAAGCTTGAGGCTCAGAGCCTCATTGACGAGTTGCCGGGAGCCAGCGGCTACCAGTGCGATGTCTCGAACGACGCTGAAATTGAATCCGTCTTTGCCACCTTCAAAGCGGAATACGGCAAGCTCGATATTCTTGTCCATGCCATCGCTTACGCGCCAGCGGAAGAGCTGCGCGGCGAGTTCATCGATACCTCTCGGGAAGGCTTTCGCATCGCCAACGACATCAGCGTCTATTCGCTGATCGCCGTCAGCCGAGGCGCGGCCCGGCTAATGACCGAAGGCGGCAGCATTATGACTTTGAGTTATTACGCCGCAGAAAAAGTCGTTCCGAATTATAACGTGATGGCCGTTGCCAAAGCCGGCCTGGAATCCACCGTTCGCTATCTTGCCTATAACCTTGGGGGGAAAAACATCCGCGTCAACGCCATCTCCGCCGGTCCAGTGAAAACTCTTGCCGCGCGCGGGGTTGGCGACCTGAGCGAGATGATGCGCTCCCATGCGGAGCGCGCGCCTCTGAACCGCAACATCGACCAGTCTGAGGTGGGAGGCGCGGCGCTGTTTCTGGCCAGCGATCTCTCCAGCGCCATCACCGGCGAGATTTTGTATGTCGATTGCGGCTATAACATCATGGGCTTCTAGTCACCCCGGAGTGGGGCAGACGGCGCTTGCGCGCCATGACTTTCACCCCACCCAGCGCCACATGGAGCAGTCCTCGTAATTGGCTGATGCATATTCTCCGTCCGGCTGGTTGGCAAGTATCCTGTGGTCGGCAATCGCATCGGCCCGCGAGCGCTGGACCCAGCCGTTGAAGAGCCGGACGAAACGCGCCTGCCTTTCCAGCACGGCCTCCTGCTCATTGTTCACATAGATCAAGTCCAACTGCGGAGGATAGGGGCCAAGAGCTTGGGCTACTGCTCTGGACAAACTCGCATTCCAGGCCGTCAGCAAGCGGCGCATCACTGGCGCGCCAAAGGGATTAAAGAAGAAAGCCAGGCTGGGCCCCTGCGGCAGGGGGAATTCGACCGCGTCGGCGCAGGTGATTTGCATAGGCGCGCGAGCACGGCCCGCGGCGCGCCAGACGGTCAGGTTGCGCCGGGCAATCCCGGCCAGCGTGGGATTGAGCTCGACGCCGATGACGCGGCGAAAAGGCAGCTCAGCGGCCAGGAGAACGGCCCGGCCCATCCCCGCGCCCACATCGATGAATCTGACTTGCTCGATTGCCTGCCCCGGCCTGCTTCTCAACCAGCGCCGCAGCATGGCCCTGAAGACCGAAGGGGCAACGCCGTAGTAGGCCGTTACGTGGCGGTCGTGCCGGTGCCCGCTCTTCAGATTCCGCCCGGCCACCAGCCCGCTGGTGCGTACCCCGAACTGCTCGTCGAAGGGGTGCCGCATCAAGCCATCCTTGACGGTGAGTCCGGGCAGGCGGCGGCGTGCTCCCGTCTTTGTGGTCATGGCAGCCTTCTTTATTTCACTCCGCGCACCAGAGAAAGGGCAGCCCGAATCAGGCTGCCCTTTCTCTCCCAGGAGGAGGGGTCTTGCTCGCCGTATGATTTTCTCATCCGGCGTGGGAAACAATTCGCGTCAACGGTAGATCAATGCGCCGCAGGGTGTGTTGCGTGACCGGCTGCCGGTTTGTGGCCAGGAGCCGCGGGCTTCTTCTTTTGGATGTCGCCGTCTCTCAGCACAATCTGTGCTGAAGCAAGCGTGGTGGCTGTGGCCGGAATCTGCGTGAATGTGTCATAGGTTCCATCGAGCTCATCCTGCCCCTTGTTATGGTCACCAAATACGGCGCCAACTGCCGGAATTTCCTTGTCAAGCAAAGGCTTCTTCATATTGACGATGAAATCGGCGGTCTTGGCATCCTTGGCGTCCTGGGTCACAGCCATCTTGATCACTGAAGCGGTGGCTTCAATGACGATTCCCGGAACCGGGGTAAGCTGATCCTTCAGCACCGCCCAGAGTTTGTCGGTGTCTTCCTTGGCTCCGTTGGCGAGGATGAACTCAGAATCAACCAGCGCCATCTTGCTCAGGTCAGGAGTCTCGACGATAGCCTTGTGAGCCAGATCGGCCGGTGTGGGCGCGGGGGGAATGATGAAGGTTCCCGGTGGGAAGAGGGTAGCCGCAGCCAATGTCTTCACGCCGTCCAGGCCGTCAAGATTGCCATGATACTTCGTGTAGTAATACTCCATTTTCTTTTCAATCTGGGGCTTGATCGGCGTGGCAAAGTTCCATGCGCGGGCATAGAACCAGACGGCCTGCACCAGATGATCTGGAGTATCGGACTTGGTATAAGCTTCGGCCAGTTGCAGCGTATCCCACAGTCCGGGCGACGGCCAAGTCGTGGTCTGTTCCGGCGGATAGAGCATCAGTTCCGTGCGATACTCGGAGATTGCGCCTTTGAAGTCCTTCTTGGAGACGACGTCATCAAGGGCGATGGCGGAATGAAAGACCGGATAGATTCCACCGACCATCTTCTTCCAGTCGTCATCCTTGGTATCGGCGGGCTTGGGAGCGACAAGGCCTCTCTGCGCAAGCGCTGCGGTGTCGTCGCAGGTCTGCGCATCGCTGGTCTTGGCGCATTGGTTCTTCTTGATCAGCACCGAATAGTAGATGGCTCCCAGGTTTGTTGGGTCAACCTGAAGCAGGCGGGTGGCGGCGCTGAGCGTATTGTCTGCGTCGCGCAGGCCTTGATAGAGGTCGATCAGCGATGAGAGAACCGACTTTTTGACCACGGTTTGCGGATAGGTGGTTAGAAAGCTCTCAAGGGCCGCAGCCTGAGCCTTGGGGTCGGTGACTGCGTTGGCCGCTGTATAGGCGTTGAACTCGGCAGGATCCTTGATGGTGATCGTGGAATCCTGCGCGTGTAAGCTGGGCACGTAGACGGAGCCGATGCTCGCCATGGCCATGATTGACGCTAAGACTAACTTCTTCATTCAGTGCTCCTGGGAATTACCAAAATCGAGAACAATATTCAAGCACTCGCGCGCGGAAATTGCAACCACTCATTCCGACAGACGAAAGCCGGGGACGGATAAATGGTACCACGGCCAACTATGCGGTGTTGGAAGGATTATAGAAAGCTCCGCCCCCTCTGACAAGAGAAGTTACGCGTAGACGAAAAAAAACTAATTTTCCGGTTCGATCGTCAGAAGTTCACCGAGCGGTCACTAGCCCCCATGTCTCTTTTGATGCCTATTTCACTGCAAAAGCCTTACTAGTTCCACCTGCTCCGCTAAAAAGGCATCATGTCCGTGCGCGCTGGTCATCTCACGGTAATCAGCCTCCACTCCCGCGGCACGAATGGTATAGGCAAAATCGCGGACCGTCTGCGGCGGAAAGAGCCAATCCGAACTGATGCCCACAAAACTGAGCCGTGCGCGAATGCCGCCAAAAGCGTCTTGGGCCGACGCGCCGCGCAGCGGATCCCAAATGTCCATGGTGCGCAGGATAGCCAAGTAGGAGTTAGCGTCAAAACGTTCAATGAAGCGCTCGCCCTGATGGTCCAGATAGCCGGCAATGTCAAAGCGCCCGCCCAGCAATCCGCAGGCCTCGCCGTCGGCGGCCCAGGGGTCTTCTCCGGTGCGGTTCGGCTTGCGCCCAAAGCGCTCGTCAAAGAGCTCAGCGGATTTGTAGCTAAGCATGGCAATCTGGCGCGCAAAGCCCAGCCCGCGCCGCGGGGGCCGCTGTGGCAAATAGTTGCCGCCCATCCACTCGGGGTCGGTTTGAATCGCCTGTCGCTGCAGATGATTCAGCGCAAGGCCCATCGCCGAGAGCGGCGCAACGCCGATGATCAATGCCCGGTTCACGCGCTTGGGATCGTGAATCGCCCAGTCCAGCGCCTGCATTCCGCCGATGGAACCGCCCAGAACCAGGCGGAGCCTCCTGACTCCCAGCGAGTCAAGCAGTTTGGCTTGCGCGCGCACATTGTCGCGAATAGAGACTAGCGGGAAGTCCGGCCCATAAATGGAGCCCGTATCCGGGTTCACCGAGCCGGGCCCCGTGGAGCCGTAACAGGAGCCAAGCATGTTGATGCAAATCACAAAGTCGTGTTCAAGTGCGAGGACCGCGCCGGGCGCGAAGATCTCAGGCCACCACGAACCCACCAACGCCGAGCCGGTCAGCGCGTGACAGACCAGCACAGCGTTATCCCGGCGGGCGTTCAGCCGTCCGTAAACCGCATAATGCAGCGTTACGCCGGCCAGCACGCGCCCGCACTCCAGCAGCAGAGGCTCGTCCAAAACAAAGTCGCCTTCATAGGTGGGCGACGGAAAGGTCTTTGCGGGAGGCGAGCTTCCAGTCCCGGCTCGGGTTTCACTCATGATTCCTATTGTGCTACACGCACCGCGGTCTTGGCTCCTCATGCGGCACTCTGCCCGTTGGCGGCCAGGATGGCTTGGTCCAGATCGGCCAGCAGATCGCGAATATCCTCGATGCCGACCGATAGCCGCACTAGCTCCGGCGTCACACCGGTATCGGCCTGCTCGGCGGCGGAAAGCTGCGCGTGCGTGGTTGAGGCCGGATGAATCACCAGGGATTTGGCATCGCCGATATTGGCCAGCAGCGAGAAGAGCTTCAGTGAGTCGATGAGCTTCTTGCCGGCATCGTAGCCGCCCTTGACGCCAAAGGTCAGCAGGCCGCCCTTGCCGTCAGGAAGGTATTTTTTCGCCCGCTCAAAATACTGGCTGGACTCAAGACCGGGATAGTTCACCCATGCTACGCCAGGATGCTTTTCCAAATGCCGGGCCACTGCCAGCGCATTCTGCGAGTGGCGCTCCAGCCGCAGGTGCAGCGTCTCAACCCCTTGCAGAATCAGAAACGCATTGAAGGGCGAAAGCGCGGCGCCGGTATCGCGCAACCCTTGCACACGCGCCTTGAGAATGAAGGCCAGCGGCCCAAAGGCCTCTGTGTAGACCAGGCCGTGGTAGGACGGGTCAGGCTCGGTGAAGTCTTTGAAGCGTCCCGAGGCCGCCCAATCGAATTTGCCCGCGTCCACAATCACGCCGCCGATTGACGTGCCGTGGCCACCGAGAAACTTTGTCGCCGAGTTGACCACAATATCCGCGCCCCACTCAATGGGCCGCACCAGAGCCGGCGAGGCCGAGGTATTGTCGATCACCAGCGGCAGCTTGTTCTCATGCGCAATCGCAGCCAGCTTCTCGATGTCCACGACGTCCAGCTTGGGATTGCCCAGCGTCTCGGTATAAATTGCCCGCGTCTTATCGTTGATCAGGGCGCGTATGCCGTCAAAGTCGTCGGCATCGGCAAACTTGACGGTGATGCCCAGCTTGGGCAGCGTGTAGTGGAAGAGATTGTAGGTGCCGCCATAGAGCGAAGTGGTGGAGATGATCTCCTCGCCAGCCGAAGCCAGCGTGGTTACTACAAGCGTCTCGGCCGCCTGCCCCGAAGCCACGGCCAGCCCCGCCGCGCCGCCCTCCAATGCCGTCACGCGCTTTTCAAGAACGTCCGTCGTCGGGTTCATGATGCGCGTATAGATGTTGCCAAATTCCTTCAGCGCAAAGAGCCTTCCCGCGTGGTCCGCATCCTGAAATGCATACGAGGTGGTCTGGTAGATGGGCACGGCGCGCGAACCGGTTGTTGGGTCGGGCACTTGACCGGCATGAACGGCAAGAGTGGCAAGGTGCTGCTTGGCTTCGGACATTCTCTTCTCCTTGTGGTTATTTAATCATTCTTAAACTTAGGACCGTTGCCCATTGAATCCGACTGTCGCCCTGAGTGGAGCGCAGTGGAGTTGAAGGATCTGCGATTTGGGCTTTTACCACAAACAAAACGGCCCGCATCCTTATCGGACCGGGCCGCCTGACTTCAAGATCGGTTGCGCTCAGCGCAGTTACCTCTCAAGAGACCCACGGACAGGTCCGCACTCCATGCACATACACATGGCCATGACCGCAATTCCGTGATTCGTTGAGTTCAACATAACAAGCAGTATCCACGGAAGGCGGGACGGATGTCAAATAAAATCAAAGCTCCGCTCCCAGACTTCTTACTCTTCCGCCTTCCAAACAAATGCTCCAGGTTGCGGCAAACCGATGTGGGCCAGCACGCGATAGACAAACTGGCGCGCCATTTCGGTTGAGTCTTGCGGCTTGTTATAGAAGGCTGGAATGCATGGGAAGATCACCGCGCCGGCCTCCGCCGCCAGCGTCATATTGCGCAGATGAATGCGATTGAAGGGCGTCTCGCGCACGCAGAGAATCAGCGGCCGCCGCTCCTTCAGCGTCACGTCGGCCGCGCGGGCGATCAGCGAGTTGGCGAGTCCGTGCGCAATCGCCGCCAGCGTCCCCATCGAGCACGGAAGAATAATCATTCCATTCGATGGATAACTGCCGGAAGCGATGGCCGCGCCAATGTCGGAGTCCGAGTGGTGCACGGTTTTTGCGGGCGGCGTGCCTAGCAGTTTTTCCGGCAGGTCGTTGCGGCCACTAATTCCCAACTCCTCGGCCATCACCCGCAGCGAGTTCTCCGAAGCGATGAAGTGGACGCGGGCGACGCGCTGATCAGATTCAAGAGCACAGAGTGCCTCGCGGCCAAAGACCGCTCCCGATGCGCCGGTGATTGCTAAGGTGAGGTTCATGGTGAACACCGTCCCGACGGGACTCCGGGTGAATGATTGGTTGATCCATTCCCACCGTTGAAACGGTGGGCTAATAACCACTGCGCCTACGGCGCGGACCTCTGGCCGACCAATGAGTTACACTGCTTCACAGTACAGGTTGATGCCAATCAGTTTTTGTTTATCGAAGACAAATGCCCTGTTCTGTACAGTGAAATATGATTTGTTACACACAACAACATCATTTGGCAAAGGTATGGTGAACTGAAGACCATTTTTTGCCTGTGTACGACTTGTCCCTTTGATTGAATAACGAGTTCGATCGCATCAAATGCCATCTGACTCCTCCACGGTTTAGAGAATTCGCCCCTGTGTGCCTTCCTAGAACTTTGGGATATGAAAAGGCACGGCTTCAAACCATTTACGACAAAACAGACAATCGTCCAAGCAACTCTACGAAGGGTTGAAGCAACCGCGCCGTAGGCGCAATGGTTATTAGCCCCGCGTTTCAACGCGAGGTTGGCTGCCCCACCCACAGAGGCCGGAGTCCCGTAGGGACGGCGCCAACCCCGCTCATCCAAACACATACCGTTCATCGTATACGATTCCGCAATTGCGCAAGAGGGCAACAAACTCCTGCTCGAAGTCGCGTTTGCGGTGATGCTCTTCCTGGTTCTGAATGTACTCTTTTACCACCTCAATCTGCGAGGGACTGACGCTGAAGGCTCCGTAACCCTCCTGCCAGGAAAAGTCATCTCCCATCCACCGGGAAGAACTTCCTTTGAGCTTTTGCACGGCATGGGCAAGAGAACAAGGCGCCGGCAGGTCAAATAATAGATGAACGTGATTGGCCGTTCCGCCGGCGGCGATGAGCGAGAAACCCTCGCCGCGCGCAATGCCGCCCAGATAGGCATAGAGTTCTACGGTGCGGGCGGCTGGGATAAGCGAGCGGCGCTCTTTGGTGCTGAAGACACAATGAATGAAATTGGCTACGAATGTGTGGGCCATAATACACCGTCCCGACGGGACTCCGGGTGAATGATTGGTTGATCCATTCCCACCGTTGAAACGGTGGGCTAATAACCATTGCGCCTACGGCGCGGGTTCTCCGGCAGAGCACAGAGTGCCTCGCGGCCAAAGATTGTGCCCGATGCGCCGGTGATTGCTAAGGTGAGGTTCATGGTGAACACCGTCCCGACGGGACTCCGGGTGAATGATTGGTTGATCCATTCCCACCGTTGAAACGGTGGGCTAATAACCATTGCGCCTACGGCGCGGACCTCTACCAGCGGGCGAAGAATCTCTACTCGCCCAAAACCCTCTTGAAGATTGCATCCACATTGCCTAACTGGCGCGCGTAGTCGAAGGTGCGGGCCAGCTTTTCCGGAGTGAGCAGTACAGTGATCTCCGGATCGGCAGCAACCTCATCCCGAAATACAAGCTCTTCTTTCCAGGAGCGCATGGCGTGAGACTGAACGAGCCGGTATGCGTCTTCGCGCATCATGCCGGCCTCGGCCAGATCCAGCAGCAGTTGACCGCTGAAGATCAGCCCGCCCGTGGACTCAAGATTCTTCTTCATCCGCGCTGGATAAACCAGCAATCGGTCAATGAGGTCCGCCGTCTTGGCTAGCAGATAATCCACCAGAATTGTCGAGTCGGGAAAGATGATGCGCTCGACCGAGGAATGAGAAATATCCCGCTCATGCCATAGCGCAATATTCTCAAAGGCCGCCTGCGCATTGCCGCGCAGCACGCGCGCCAGGCCGCTGATTTGCTCGCTGGTGATGGGGTTCTTCTTGTGCGGCATCGCCGACGACCCCTTCTGCTTTTCGCTGAAAAACTCCTGCGCTTCGCGCACTTCGGTGCGTTGCAGGTGCCTGACTTCGACGGCAATTTTATCCAACGTGCCGGCCACAATCGCCAGCGTGGAAATGTATGCCGCGTGACGGTCGCGCTGAATCACCTGCGTGGCCACCGGCGCGGGCTTTAATCCCAGCCGCGCGCAGATGCGCTCTTCGTGCTCGGGCTTCAAATGACCAAATGTGCCCACGGCGCCGCTGAGCTTGCCGACGCGCAAATCTTCCGTCGCCGCATCGAATCGGGTTAAATTGCGCTCCATCTCGGCGTACCAGTTCAGCAGCTTCAGACCAAAGGTCGTCGGCTCGGCGTGAATGCCATGCGTGCGGCCGATGGTCGGCGCGTGCTTGAACTCGATGGCGCGCCGCTTGAGCACTTCAAGAAAGTTCAGCAGCCCAGCGCGGATCAGCACCGAGGCTTCTTTGATTTGCAGCGCCTGCGCCGTATCCACAATGTCGTTCGAGGTGAGTCCATAGTGCAGCCAGCGAGACTCCGCGTCCAGCCCTTGAGCCTTGAGCGTCTCCGCCACAGCAGTGGTGAAGGCGATTACGTCGTGCTTCACCTCGGCTTCTATCTCCTGGATGCGGGCGACGCTGAAGCTCGCCTTGGTGGCGATGGCCTCGGCGGCCGCTGCGGGAATGACGCCATCCTCGGCCAGCACGGTGCTCGCCGCCGACTCGACTTCAAGCCAGCAGCGGTACTTTTTCTCTTCGGTCCAGATGCGGCCCATCGCCGCGCGGGTATAGCGTTCGATCAACAGAGACTCCTTGCCAGAGCCGCTTTCCGCGTCCCTGCCCCATCTCCTCATTGTACGAGGTCGAGTGCGCAACTTTGAAGAAAGGCGCCGGCATGAGTTGAAGGACCCCGGCTTGAGCCCGTACATTGAGAACACCCGCCATCGGCCGGCTTCAGCCCAGGGAATGCCGGCCTCGCAACGATTATGAGGAGGCTTCCGCCTTGATCTTCCGTCGCGCCGCACAAGCCGCTTTCTGCCTTGCACTGCTTTGTTTCGCACCGTTGCGCCCCGAAGCGCAGCAAGCCGGCGCACAGCAAGCCCAAACCGGGGCGCAAATCGTCCCGCTTGACGCCCTGTCCGGCGAATATGCCAACTCCAGCGAGCCCGATACTCCGCTGAGCTTTTACGTTGCAAACGGCAAGCTTACTTTTGAGTCCGAGCGAGCTGTTCCCACCGAGCTCAAGCCTCTCTCCGCCACAGAGTTTGGTTGGTCCGGCGCAGCCTACAAGGTGCGATTCACTCTCAACGAAGCAGGCCGCGCCGTCCGCCTTGTGTTTACCGATTCGCCGAACGATGTTTTCCTCCGCACCGGCCCGCCGGCACATCACATTTTTCACGATTACCAGCGCCGCGAAGTAATGATTCCCATGCGCGACGGCGTCAAGCTTCACGCCATCATTCTCAAGCCCTCGGACATATCCACGCCGCTTCCTTTTCTCATCCAGCGCACGCCTTACGGCGTCAATGAAACGACTCGGGAGAGCTTTTCCAGCGGCCGCCCGGAACTGGCCCGCGAAGGTTACATCTACGTTGCCGAAGATATTCGCGGCCGCTATAAGAGTGACGGCAAATTTGTCATGATGCGGCCGCTTGCCGATCACAGCGATCCAAAAGCGATTGACGAGAGTACCGATGCCTTCGACACCGTCGCGTGGCTGCTAAAAAATGTTGCAGGCAACAACGGCCGCGCAGGTTTTGTGGGTACGAGTTATCCGGGATTCCTCACTATGATGGCCGGCATCGACCCTCATCCCGCGGTCAAGGCTATTTCTCCGCAGGCGCCGATGATCGACGTGTGGAAGGGTGACGACTTCTTCCATAACGGCGCATTCCGCCAGAGTTATGGTTACGATTATGTTCTTGGCCTGGAGTCAAGCAAGGAAGATACAGACGTTAGTTACGGCAAAGATAAAGACGGCTTCGATTACTTTCTTGAGCGCGGCAGCTTTGCTGAAGACGTGAAGCGATCCGGCGCAAAAGAACCACCAACATGGAAACTATTTCTCAAAGATCCTGCCTATGATTCCGTATGGTCCTCGCGCGCGGTGGAATTCCATCTCGACAGGGTCGCCGTGCCAACGCTCACCGTGGGCGGATATTACGACCAGGAAGATATGTGGGGTCCGCAAAAGGAGTACGCAACGCTTGAGCAGCACGATGCGCGGCATCAGAACTTTCTCGTCCTCGGCCCCTGGCGTCACGGCTCCTGGAACTCCTCTTTACGCCGCCTCGGAAGCGTCAATTACACCGAGCCGATCGGCAAGGAGTTTCGCACGCAGATTGAGGCAAAGTTTTTTGCGCACTATTTGAAGGACGCGCCGGGAGAAAACTCCTCGGGCTTCGACCTTGAAGATACAGCCAGCTTCCAAACCGGCTCCAATAGCTGGAAGCGCTACGCGCACTTTCCGCCGGCTGAATCTCGCCCCACGAGCCTGCACCTTCAGGGCGCTGGGCTGATGGGCTGGAGCGCGGCAACAAGGGAAGCAACCACCAGCTATCTTAGCGATCCCGCCAATCCTATTCCTTATCGCCATCGCCCCATTCAGGCGACTTATAGCGATGGGTCGCAGTGGTACAACTGGCTGACTGAAGATCAAAGCTTTGTTACTGGGCGCAAGGATGTGGCCGTCTGGAAACTGCCCGCGCTCACCCACGATCTGACGATCACAGGCGAGGTCATCGCAGACATTTTCGCATCGACCACTGGCACCGACAATGATCTTGTTGTCAAGCTGATCGACCAATTCCCTGCCGACGACCCTGACCAAAAGATGCGCGGCTACCAGTTATTAACCAACGCTGAAATCTTTCGCGGCCGGTATCTGGATAGTTTTGAAAAACCAGCGGCATTGCGGGCGGGAGAGATCCGCGAATACAGATTCAGCCTGCACGATATCGACCACGTCTTCAAGGCCGGACATACCGTCATGGTCGAGATTCAGAGCACATGGTTCCCGCTCTACGACCGCAATCCGCAAATCTTTCTGCGCAACATCATGACTGCCAAGCCTGCCGATTATCAGCCGGCGACGATCGCCATCTATTCCGGATCGGGGCACGACTCGACATTGCAGTTGCCGGTGATGAATCCTTAGCGTGCCGGTGGATTGCTTTTTAGGCAAGTGGCGGGCCTCGACAGCAATTTGATCCCCGACTGGAATCCCGCGGCGGCGCATAGGTTCTCGTTTCGCGGTAGAATGGATTTGAGACCTATGGCTCTGCACCACCCAATTACGGCCCTTCTCTAGCGGCGCTCGCCGCCTATACTGCATCTCCGCTCAATTTCAGTCCCCGTTCACAATGCAGCAGAAACGCGCTCGGCACCAGCGATTGATCTTAATCGTGCCAAAGAGAACAAGTCATGATTGACCGATTGGAACAGATGGAGCAACGTTACGAGGAGCTTTCTTCGCAGCTTTCGCAGCCTGAGATTGTGAATGACCGCGAGAAATATCAGAAAGCCGGCAAGGCGCTTAGCGACCTGGAAACTCCGGTGATGAAATTTCGCGAGTTGAAGATTGTGCGCCGCGGACTGGCCGAGTCGCGCGCCATGCTGGCCGAGAGCGACCCGGAGTTGCGCGCGATGGCCGAAGAAGAGATTGCGGATCTTGCTCCGCGCGAGCCGGCGCTGGAAGAAGAGATCAAGATTCTTCTGTTGCCCAAAGACCCCAACGACGAGAAAAACGTGATCCTTGAAATCCGCGCAGGCACCGGCGGAGACGAGGCTTCGCTCTTTGCCGCCGAGATCTTCCGCATGTATCAGCGCTTTGCCGAACAGCATCGCTGGAAGATCGAAATGCTTTCCATGTCTGAGTCCGGCGTTGGCGGCTATAAGGAAGTGATCGCAATTATCGAAGGCGAACGCGTCTACTCGCAGATGAAGTGGGAGAGCGGAGTTCATCGCGTGCAGCGCGTGCCGGAGACTGAGACGCAGGGACGAGTGCATACTTCGGCCATCACCGTCGCCGTGCTGCCTGAGGCCGAAGAGGTAGACGTGAAGATCGAAGCCAAGGATATTCGCATCGACACTTTCTGCTCGTCAGGCCCAGGCGGCCAGTCTGTCAATACGACTTACTCCGCCGTGCGCATAACGCACCTTCCGACTAATACCGTAGTTAGCTGCCAGGACGAAAAATCGCAGATCAAGAATCGTGAAAAGGGAATGCGCGTTCTGCGCTCGCGGCTTTATGAGATCGAGATGGATAAACAGAATGCCGAGCTGGCGCAAGCCCGCAAGCAGCAGGTGGGAACCGGCGACCGCAGCGAAAAGATTCGCACATATAACTTCCCGCAAAATCGGTTGACCGATCATCGCATCGGACTCACTCTGCATCAGCTCGACTTAGTGATGGAAGGCCGCTTGCAGCCGATTGTCGACGCGCTGATCACACACTATCAAGCGCAGCTATTGAAGGCCGACGGCAGCGAGGCGGCTTGAGCTTTGCGCCGAATCGGCAGCTTCGTTCTGGATGGTACGGCGCGGCTGCGTTTGGGGCCGCATCCTGAGCGCGCCCGCGCCGATGCGGAGCTGTTGCTGCTTTACCTACTCGGCAAAGACAAAGCGTGGCTCGGCAAAGACAAAGCGTGGCTCGGCAAAGACAAAGCGTGGCTCGGCAAAGACAAAGCGTGGCTGATGACTCACGGCGACGAGTTACTCGACGACATATCTCCGAGTTATACCGAGTTACTGGAACGCCGCCTCCGTGGCGAACCCATCCAATACATCCTTGGCGAAATGGAGTTTTACGGACTGCCATTCCACGTAACGCCAGAGGTATTAATACCGCGTCCAGAGACAGAGCACTTAGTCGAAAAGACGCTTGAGTCAGCTTCTGCTCTTACTGCTCCGCGCATCGTGGACATTGGAACTGGCTCAGGCGCGATTGCCGTTACGCTGGCATATAAGCTGCCCCAAGCGCACGTCACGGCTATCGATCTGTCCGCGCCCGCGCTGGCCGCCGCGCGAGAAAACGCCAAACGCAACGGTGTTGCAATCCGCTTTCTAGAGGGCGATTTACTCACGCCAGTTGCTGGCGAGCAGTTTGAATTCATCGTCTCGAATCCGCCTTACGTGCCCGCGGCCGATCGCGCAACGCTCTCCGTTGAAGTCCGCGAGCACGAACCCGCTCTGGCGCTTTTCGCCGGTGAAGACGGGCTCGAAATCTATCGCCGCCTTATTCCCACCGCATTTGCCGCGCTTGTTTCCGGCGGCATTCTGCTGTTGGAAATTGGCTTCGGCCAATCGTCCGCCATCCGCGAAATGCTTACCAGCGCTGGCTTTGTTCAGATTGAATTCGTCTCCGATCTGCAAGGCATTCCTCGCGTCGCCAGCGCTCGACGGCCATGATGAAAGCAGGACGTTGCGGCTTCCAGGATCGGTTGCCGCGCAGTGTCTGATTGGGCGCGAACAAGCCATACATTTTTTCTCGGCGAGCAGTTTTTCCGAGTGGATCTGGATGCTCGGAGAGCGCGAATCTGGTCTCGATTTCAAGGAGCTGAAAACCTGACGAAAACAGGCATTTTTTGAGTCAAACTGGCAGTTTTTGGGCCGAAAATGGGGCAAAAACGAGGGTTAGCAGTTACTACTTAATTAACAGGGTGAAATTGCAAGATGCTGATATTGTGCTTGTTAGAGGAAATTGGCGGGTGAAAAATGGGCCCCACAGGGGTGGGGGGGTGGGGGTACCGGATTTTTTTGGCGAAGAGATGGGGAAGATAGGGTAAAAAAGGGGACCAGGGGACCAGGAGACCAGGGGACCGGAGGACTGAGGGACTGGGAGTGGGATTGCGCGGGTTGGAGCTTGGAGAAGGGTCATTTGGGCCTCGGTTTGTTACTGCTTTTATTGTCCGCCAAGGATAGATAATGATCTGTAAAATGTTTGGAGAAAAGATTCTCAGGTGTCGGGGGTCAGGGAAGACGCGGGTTGAGGTTTGTGATTTCCCATGTCCTCGAATGCGAGGGAGATGGGCACCCGGCTTTAATGGATTCATTCAGACCCCGGCATTTGGGCCATCCGCCTTCGTGGAGCGGATGGAGACTTGGTGGCCTGCCACGCATCTCATCGGCAAGGACGGAGGTCTCGGATGAATAAACCAGTGGTGTTTCTGCGCATGGCGGCGGTCCTGACATTCATTCACGCCATCCTGCACACCATCGGCGGGGTCTTTGGCCATGCAGACCCTGGCCCCGCGACGGTTGCAGTGCAGGCAATGAAGATCAATCAGTTTCTATTCATGGGGCATTTACGAAGTTTTTGGGAATTCTACCGCGGCCTCGGGTTGGGAGCCACCATCTCGCTCACGTCGGAATCGATAGCATTCTGGCAGTTGGCTTCACTGGCCAAAACGAATGCACGGCATCTTCGGCCGATTTTGATTACTTTCGCTGTTGCTTACTCGGCGCCCGCGGTGAATTCGTATACGTACTTCTTTATGGCACCTGTGATCGTCGAGATCATGATTGCAGTGTGCCTGGGAATGGCAATTGTTACCGCCAAGTCTCACACGGAAACGTTGTCAGGCTAGCACCACAGTTGTACTTGACGGAATTCAAAGAAATAAGACAAAGCCCCGGATCTAAACCGGCTGCGAAAAAATGATCTGATCTGAGGTGGGATTTCCGAAGAACATCCCCCAAGGGCTAAAGCCCGGCCTTTGTTTTGAGGCGATTGCGGCACGACTGAAGTCGCGCCCTGACGCTTCTTGCCTTTCTCGGCAAGTTTTTCTCAATATTGGTGGGTAGGCCTGACCCACCCAGCCTAATCGCGGACCGAGCACATTTGTCAGATACTGCCTAATAGGCGGGCGGGAGGGTGGGGTCGCGGAAGGCGGATTTGGAGCGGCTTAGGTCGCCGACGGAGCCGAAGTTGGCCAGGGTGAAGCTGCCTAAATACTGCGTTTCATCGCGGGCCGATCCTAGAGAGAAACGGCGGTATCCGAAGGTAATGCCGCAGCAGTCCCAGTTGTAAACAGCCTGCGCGGCGGCATATTGCAGCTCGGAGTGGGTGAAGTCATAGCCGCCGTTGGCAGCCAGATTGAAGCCTTTGCCGCTGGGCTTGCCGATGGAAAGAAACGGCTCCAATTGCTGACTTTTGATGGTGGCGGCGGAGTTTCCGCTTTCATCCACGGCGTTGAGCAGGGCGTGGCCGACGCCGACCGTGGCGCGGCCCCAACTGTAGCCGGCAAAGACATTGTCTCCGCTCATTCTTCCGGCCTTGGGATCGTAGTCCAGATCCCACTGAATGCGGAGATTGTCAACGGCCTCAAAGCGAATTCTGGAGGTGACGGGCGAGAGGTTGCGCGCGCCTGTGAGGAAGGCGATGGCGCTGAGGTCGAGCGTGGAATCGAAGACGTTGCGGCGGCTTGGGATGAGCGCGCCGCCGAAATTGGGATCGATGAAAAGCTTTTGCGCAATCCGCCAACTGGCCCACTCGCGCGCCGCCTGGGGGGGGCAGGCTTTTGGTTGAGAATCGGGGTCAGCAAGAGAACAGGGCTTGGCGTCGATGGGCTTGAGGAAGAGGCGCTGGGTAAGCGAGTAGCCGACTTCATTGGTGTCAGTGGCGATGTCTGTAGTGTCAATGAGCAGGACGTTGCGGGCCTGCGCGCCGATGCCGGTGACGTAGCGATAGGTGAACTCAGGCTCCAGGACGTGGCGCAGCTCGCGGTTCCAGTGAGAGAGGGCGAAATCGCGCTCGATGGCGGGCGGGCGCAGATCGACGGAAGCTTCAATGTCACTGCGGAGGAGGGAGTCGTGGCTGATGGTGGGAACGCCGCCGTTGCGGCCGGTGAGGTCGGGATTCTGGCTGATGGAGTATGCGGTCTCACGGACGGCGACTTCGGGAAGCAGGCTCCATCCGCCGCCGGAAAGGGGGAGCGAGAGATGGGGGTAGAAGTCGACGCGGGCGGCGTTGCGGGCGTGAAAGGCGGTGCCGAGGTTGCCTGCGAACGAAATTGGTTCCGCGGGCTCGGAGCGGCCCATATAGTCGAGCGACGCGCCCATGCCGGCGTAGAGTCTCGATGCGCCCAGGGGCCGGTCAAGGACGTCAAAGCGCAGCGTGGGCAGGTGAAGAATTCTGGCCTGGTTGCCGTTGATGGCGTTCTGGTCGCTATTGGCCGTGCCGGCAAAGCTCTGGAAGCGCTGCATGGAAACCGAGGAGATGAAGCCGCGGTGAGTGTGGGTGAGCGAGAGATCGCTGGCTATTTCAGAGCTGACGGCGAGCCAGTAATTGTCATTGAAGACCAGGCGGTAGAGGTAGCTGGAAAGGTAATCGAGGCTGCCGGCCAGGCGGGTCTCGGGGGTGAGATCTTTGCGGCCGAGGGCGCCGATGTCCACGCCGCCCTGATTGACTATTACAGTGGAAGCAAGCTGGGTGGACGTGGCGGGGATTGTTTCTTGAACGCCGCGGTCGAGGAGGGCATTCCAGCGCGCGGCGAGGTGGTCCAGGCCAGGGCCTTTGTAGCGGAAGTCGCCGTCGGGCGCCCATCCGCGCTTGCTGTAGTACTCGGCGCCGACGATCATGTCCATGTCTCGGCTGATGACCCAGTAAACCTGCTCGCCAAAGGTGTAGCCGCGGATGGAGGAGCCGGTGCTGACGATGGGAATGAGAAAGCCGCTCTCGCGTCCGGTCTCGTCGATGGGATGGCGCAGGTAGGGCAGATAAAAGATGGGCACGCCGAGAAACTTGAAGAGCGCATTCGAGGTGGAAGCCTGGCCATTGTCGAGCTGGATGGCGCGGGAGTACAACTGCCAATCGGGATGGGGCAGGCGGCAGTTGGTCATGGCGCCATCGACGATTTTGTATTGGCCCTCTCCGGTTTGCAGCAGAACGCGGCCGGAAAAGAGAAAAGGATTGGTGGTGGAGTAGACCTCGGCGCGGTTCATGGTGCGCACGCCCTGCGAGCCATGGACATTGTAATAGCGGGCGGTGTGCATGTTGAGGCGCATATCCCCGCGCGAGGCGTAGATGAGCACGTCGTTTGGCCCGCCGGTTACCTGGAGGTTGCCGTCGGCCTCGAGCTCGGTGGAGGACTGGTGGTAGACGACCTTGTCGGCGCGGAGGATGTAATCGCGATAGTGGACCACGACGCCGCCGTCGAGGGTCCAGGTGTCGCCGACGCGGGTCTGGCGCTGCGCCTCCCACCGCAAGGGGACGCCTGAGGCCGGCTGGGGCTCAGGCTGGGCGGTGGGAAGGAGTTCCTGGCTGGGGTCGTCGGGGAGGGTGGCGTCTGGCTGTGCTGGCTGGGGATCGGGCGGAGGTGCCGCATTGGTCAACGCCTGCCCCCGGATTTGCAGGTGACAGAGGGTCAGCAGCGTGATAAACAGTAAGTTGCGAGGATGCATCCCAGGGACCAAGGTCAGCATAGCAAAACTGGCTGGCGAGGAACTGGAAACGCGCCGCGCATCTCTCTGGCAGCAGGCAAAATTCGGAGTTTTTTCCGCCGCGCTCGGGTCTCGCGAAGCACGCTCGCGAGGCCATCTCGAAGCCGGGGTTGTGCCTGTTTTCGCCGCGCCTCCTTCATCTTTTGCAAGTAACGCTCTGGAATTGCGATTGCCGCGCCATTGGCCCGCGCCGCCAATGGCCGGATTCTATCGCGATTTCAGTGCCGAACCAGCCTGTTGCGCCGGAGGAGTGGGCGCGGCGGGAGCCTGAGAAGGGAAGCTGAGCCTTGAGCGCATCCGTGAGCATACCGAACCCCGAATCGGCCTGGAAGCAGGAAGTGAGCCAGCGCATTGCCGCGCACCAGAGACGCCGCAGTGCCGCCGTGACGACGCCAGCCGCACCGGCTCCGTCAAGGCACGGCGCGGGTAGCCGGGCCGCGGAGGCCGCTGCCCGCGTTGCGGCGCGCTATGCGCAGGCACCCAGCTACAGCCAGACGATGGAGATGGAGACTCCGGCTGTGGCGCGCGGTGCGGAGTCCGCGGCTATGCGGGAGGCTGAGAGGGACGCCGCATTTGAATTTGCAGCGCCTGTTGAGGTTGAAAGCGCCTTTGCTTTCGAGGCTACGGTCCAGCAGGAGATTCCGGCCATTGAGCACATGCCGAAGGCTGAGATGCCGCGAGCCGCTGGGCCCAGTCACTTGAATGATTGGAGTGGGGAGACGGGCGCGCCGCTGAGTGAGTTTCGGGGTGCGTCTCGGGGCGAGTCTCGATTCGGGCTGGTTGCGCCGGAGTCGCTGGAGGCGTGGGAGAACGAGTCCCAACGCAACCGTTGGGAACCAGATCCGCGCCTGCTTCCACTTCGGCCCGCAGTCGCTGTTGCGCCGCGCAGGGTGGAGGTAATTGCCCGCTTGGACAAGGAGGATCGGCCGAGGCCGAGGCCGGAGTTGGCGGGAAGCCCCTGGAGCCTGGAAGGGACATTGGAAGAGACGCTGGAAGAGAGTCTTGCCGCTCTGGAGCCGGTCGAGCCCATGCAGGCCATTTACGCCAACCTGATCGAGTTTCCGCGGGAGCTGGTGGCTGCGCGCAAGATGCGGCCGCGCCGAGTGGAAGGGCCCTTTGCGCTGCTCAGCCAGGAGAAGCAATTGAGCATCTTCGAGGTCGATCCAGGCGCGATCTCAATGGAACCGGATGCGGCGGGCGAAGCACCAACAGCCGCCCGGGAAGAGACGGACTGGAGGGGGATCGAATTGGAGCCTCAGGCAAATGAGGAGGGCGAAACTCAGGAGACGCCCGCCGTGCCGTTGGCTCTGGAACTGGGGTCGGTGCGCCGCAGGCTGGGGGCCGTTCTGGTGGATGGCGCGATTGTTGCCGCGATTGGGCTGGGGTCGGCGATGGCGGCGGCGCCGGGATTGCTGCATCGGCCGCCGGCGCGGATCGTCGAGCTGGGCGCGGCCGCCGCGGTGGTGCTGATTGGATTGGTCTACCAGACGCTTTTTCTGGCGTTGGCGGGGGCTACGCCGGGAATGCGCTCGACGCGGCTTTCGCTGTGCACATTCGATGGGCGGATACCGACCGGGTCCGAGATCCGCAGCCGGCTGGGCGCAATGCTTCTCTCCGTGGCTCCGCTGGGTTTGGGCGTGGCCTGGGCGCTTTTTGACGACGACCGGCTGTGCTGGCACGACCGGCTTTCGCGGACTTATCCGCGGGTGGGATGAGGGGCGGAATCAGCAGAGCTTCGGGGTGGGATTTTGGTTGATTGCCTAAAAAGGCGCTGCCGGGAGAGTCTCCGGCAGCGACGGGAGGAAATAGGCGGCGGCCGGGGGGCGCCTCAACGATTGGCCATCATCGCTGAGCCCTTCGTATCCCTGGGTCCGCGGATCCAAGGTGCGGCCGCCGCCGGCTTGTCCGGGCCTAATATTGCGCGGCCCGATATGCCGATTGTCCGGCTGGCTGCTTTTTGCCGGCATACTTTGCGCCGGGCTGGCGATCGTTTTCCAGACGGAACTGGCGGATCATGCCGTCCAGGTCGCTGGCCAGCGAGGCGAGATTTTTGAGCGCTTCAACGGCCTCCTCGGCGCCCTGCGCATTTTCAACGGACAATTGCGAGATCTGACCCGCGGACTCGGAGATTTCACCCGAGGCCGAAGTCTGCTCAGTGGCTGCCGTGGCGATGAGATGAATCTGATGCTCGACCTGCTTGGAGGAGTCGATGATGGCTTCCAGACTCTTGCGGGCGTGGGCGGTTTCTCCCATGCCGGATTCGACGGCCGCGCGGCTATCCTGCATTACTTGCAGGGTCTCGCGGGTCTCTTCCTGAATGCTGCGGATGGTGCCCGATATTTCTTCCGTCGCGCTCTTGGTGCGCTCGGCGAGGCGGCGAACCTCGCCGGCGACTACGGCGAATCCGCGGCCATGCTCGCCGGCGCGGGCGGCTTCAATAGCGGCATTGAGGGCCAGCAGGTTGGTCTGCTCGCTGATCTCCTGAATGACGTTGACAACCTTGCCGATCTCTTCGGAGCGATGTGCCAGCGAGGTCATCTTGCTGGAAACCGAGCTGGTGGCGGCGGCAATCTTCTCCATGGTTGAGGCGGCGGCCTGCATCACCGCGCCGCCCTGGTTGGCCGTCTCCGCCGAGACGCGGCTGGAGCTGGCCGCGCTTTCGGCATTGTGGCTGATCTCGCCGATGGTGGCAGTCATCTCCTGCGCGGCGGCGGCAATCTGGTTGGTCTTGCTGGATTGGGTATGCGCGTTGCCGGCCGATTCAATTGCCTTGGCGCTGATTTCCGTGGTGGCGGCGGAGAGCGTCTCGGCACCCTGCGCCACGGAGACAAGAACGCTTCGCATCGAGGCGACGCTGGTGTTGAAGGCTTCGCCAACGCGTCCGATTTCATCGCTTCCCGATATTACGACGCTGGCCGTCAGATCTTTAGCGGCGAGGGCTTCCAGCGCGACCAGCACTCTGCCCAGACGCGGCGCGATCTCACGCGTCAGAAGCGTGCCGGTGAAGGCGCAGAGAAGAACGATCAAGAGGGTGACCCCGGCATTGATCCAGGTGGCCCTTGTGCTGGAGTTGGTTGCCCCGGAGGCCTTTTCCATGCCTAGTTTCGCGTGGATAAGGAATCCGGTGTCTGTTGCCGTAAGTGCGTCCACCAGCGATTTCATCACAGGCGGCGAAGAGAGAAGATCCAGCGCATCCCCAACCTTTCCCGCCGTCAATAGCCCAATTCCCTGGTCGCTGGAATCCTGGTATGCCTTGATGGCTCCAACAAACTTTTCGTATTGGGGGCGCTCCGCCGGAATGATAAGCGGCTCCATGGCATTCAGCGATTCATGGTACGAGGCAATCGCCGTCTGGCGTTTTGCGCCATGGTCCGCCATGCAGGCCGGCGTCTGGCAGAGCAGCATCTCCAGCGATTCCCGGCGCTCCGTGTTGACTCCAGAACGGATATCCCCGATGTGGATCAAAGATGGGACATCGCTCTCGCTCACCTCCGCGCTCTGAGTGGCGATGCTTCGGAACGTGACAAACGTGAAGGCGCCCAACAGGATGCACAGACCGCATACAATGCCGAAGGCGTAGGTAAACTTGCGTGAGATGGGGAGATTGCGTAACCACTGCATGGCGGGTAACCCTCTCTTGAGACACTCAGAGGGTTCATCGGCGCATTCCTCTTTGACTTGAGAGCCGTGGCTTGCCGGAGCGCGAAGGCGCAAGAGGGAGGCATATCTCAGGGGCCGCTGAGACCGCTCTCGATTCCGCCTGGTTTCTGTGGCACAGGGATGATATGGATGGGGTTCTGGTTCTTCAGACCTTGCGGCAGCATGAGCCGGTGTTGCGGGCGGCGGGCATCCTGCATCTGCGCCTGTTTGGCTCTGTCGCGCGCGGCGAGTCTTCGGCCCAGTCCGACGTGGATCTCATGGCCGATTTCGATCGTTCCAAGTCTCTTACCCTGTTTGACATGGCTCGGCTGGAAGGCCAACTGAGCGACTTACTGGGAGGGAAGGTGATCTTTCACCCGCCGAATCGATGAAAGAACGCGTCCGGACGCGTGCATTGCGGGAGGCTGTCCATGCCTTTTGAGGATGCGAGATCCCACCGCAAAGACATCCTCGATAGTATTCATTCCATTCAACAATTTGTCCTTGGCATAGACCTGTGACCGATTTCCGCGATGAAAAGACCCAGGCCGCGGTGGAGCGAAAGTTGCTCATCCTCAGTGAAGCGGCTATTCGATTGAAAGACGACGCGGAAGTTCTCTGTCCGGGGATACCCCGGCGCGATATCGGCGGGAGCGGCAACTGGCTGCGCCATCAATACGACAGCGTGGATGCAGAGACTATTTGGAACACCATCCAGAGCGGTTTGCCGCCTTTGAAGGCCGCCGTTGAAAAGGCGATTGCCCTGTCCGCGGATTAAAGCTCCTTGGACAAGACGATGGCATGGCAGACGACCCCAGGCTTGAGCTTCCGGGAGGGGCGGAACTCCTCGACACCAGTCTCAATGTAGCCGCGCCGCCGGTAAATGGGCAGCAGCTCCGGACGCAGACTGAGCACGGTGATGTCCACGCCCCGGCAACCCTGGCCGCGCAGATATTCCTCACCGGCGGCCATGATCTTCATGCCCAGCCCGCCGCGCTGCCGGGCTGGGTCCACGGCGAGCTGGCCCAGGTAGCCGCGCGCGCCGCGAAGTTCCAGATAGACGCAGCCGAGGAACTGGCCCGCGCCGTCCTCGGCGGCCAGAATGGCGCCTTTGCGCATCATCGCCGACAGACGCTCTTGATCGGTGCGCGTGCCGTCAAAGAAGTCTTCCATCGCGAAGGCCGCATTGATCAGCGAAATGAGGCAAGGGCGGTCGGCATCCGAGGCCAGACGGAAATGCATTGCGGAGTCGGGATTGGGAATCTCAGTCATCATGGCTCTTCAGAGGGCGTGATTTGCTTTTTCTCCATGATGCCATACGGATGCCCCGAGCGGGAGCGGAAAACGGAGACCGCTTACGGCTGCGATGGATCGGCGGATGCCGCGTCGCTGGTCAAATAAGTGCGTGTCAGGTCGGCGTGGCCGGCCAGCGTGGGACGGGGAAGGCCATCCACCAGGAAACGCACCTGGGTGACGCGGGGCAGATTGGCGTGCAAAGTGCCGACAATCGAAAGGATCGTGAGAGTCTCCGTTTCAATGCCCGAGGGATGATTGGCGGCAAAGCTGCCGGCGAGATTGATCACGGCCAGCAACGGGCCGGTCTGCGGCGCTTCGGCCGAGGCAGCGGCATGGTCCGGGCCGCTGGATTGATCGGGTTTGAGATCGTCCGGCTTGATCTTGCCGGCTGCGTTGGCGGGCTGCGAAACGGGCAGCAGAAAGACCTGCAAGACCGAGGCTCCTCCGCCCGGAACGGGGTGCGCGGCATTGGGAGCGGCATAGAGGTTCAGCAGTTTTGCCAGCACGGCGCGGGCGCGCGCGCCAGGGTCGGCCGGCAAAGGCAGCGAGTGCTGCTGAGCCAGCAGCGAACTGTCGCCATCGTTGGCGACCAGTAGCGTTGCCACATCGGCTGGCGCAATCACCGGAGCGCTGGTGGGCGCCGAGTCCTGCCCGGCGATCAGCCGCAGGTGGGCGCGCTCGCGCAGTTGCCACAGCGTCACGCCCATGATCAGCGAAGCCGCCAACAGAATGCCGAAGAGCAGTTTTTGATGGCGTGGGATCACGGCTGATGTGCCTCCGCGCGCCATTCCAGCAGAGCGGCTGCCAGAGCCTCGGCCACGCGCGCCTGGTAGCCGGCGTCATCCAAACCGGCGGGGACGTTTTTGTCCGCGCCGAGTTCCGGCGCAATCTCCACGGCAACCGCGGGACAGGTCATGCTATCGATCCCTTGCAGCGCGGTGCGGCCCAGAGTCACGCTCATGCCGGCGTGGGTCAGGGCGGAGTTCAATACCCCTTCCAATGTCAGGGAGCGCGTCACAAAGGCGGATTGCGCGGTTCTCCAGGCGGCAAAGCGCAGGGGCTCAGCCGGCGCCAGCGAGGAGGCAAAAAGGTGGATGCCTGAGCCGCTCGCGGAAGCGTGAAGGCTGAGGCAGGCCTCGGCGCGGGCGCGGTTGGCAATCTCAGCGCGCCTGTCCGCGTCCACAGTCGTGTCGGACTCGCGGGTTGTGACTACCTGAATGCCGCGCGCGCCAAGCAGCGAACGCAGGCGAACGCTGAGCGCGAGGGTAAAGTTTTTTTCCAGTTGATCGTTGGCGAGGTGACCTCCCGCGTCGTCGCCGCCGTGAGCCGCGTCCAGCACCACGACAAAGCGGGCCGGGGGAGCGGCAGGAGCTGCCGGCGCCTGCGCGAAGGCTAGCGGCGTTTCAGCCAGAGTCCCAGCGACCAAGGCCACCAATGCACTCTTAATCCAACGCATAAATCGCCAGGCCGCTGAGCAGCTTCGGAAAGAAGTCCGTGGATTTCTGGGGCATCACATCGCCGGCAAACGCCACCTCTTTCAGTTGCTCCATGGTGACGGGATTGGTCAGGAAGGCGACATCGGCATCTCCGCGGCGCGGCTGCTCCACGGCTTCCGCCACGTCGCGCAGATAGCGAATATTGGTCTGCTCGCGAACCTTCTCCTCGTCCAAACCCAGCAACTTGTCCAGCACAATGGAGTGCAGGCAGCTCAGGTCGAGTTGGCGCTGGCGCTCGGGCAGATGGGCCAATGCGGCGGCCACAGACTCAGGCTTTGCGCGCAACAGAAACGTTCCGGTGCGCGTGACGGCGACAAAGGCCGTGGCCTTCTCGGCAGTGAGCGTCCGCATGGTTTCCGATGCGTCCGCGACAGGCAAAGGAACAACAGTGAAGAACTCTTCGGCGGCGCGAAAAAATGCAGCGGAATCGAAACTAGCCAGGCTGTGAACGACGCGATGCGTGGGCAGAATCACCAGGCCATCGGAATCCATGTTTACGAAGGTCATCATCACGGCAGCCTCGGGATAAGGCGGCTGCGGAACTTGACTGGTGCTGGATTCGGTTTTTGCCGGAGTGGCGGGCGCATGTTCCTTGGAATAATTCAGCGCCGTTTCATACCTGTGATGCCCGTCGGCGATGATCAGCTTCTTGTCGGCCATCGCGGTGGTGAGCAGATTGATGACCGCCGGATCGTTGACCTTCCAGAGGCGGTGCAGCACGCCGTACTCGTCGGTGACTTCGGCCTCGGCCGGGCCCGCGCCGTCGTAGAGAATCTTGTCCACGCTGCCGGCGGCGTCCGAGTAGAGCATAAAAATCTGGCCAAAATGCGCATGCGTGGCCTTGAGCAGATTGAGCCGGTCGCCCTTGGGTTTGCTAAGCGTCTGCTCGTGGCGGAAGACCACTTTCTCGGCGTAATCGTGCACCTTGCCGAGGGCGATAAAGCCGCGCCGTTCCTTGACGGTCTCTGTCCCCGGAACCTTGAAGCGCTGCGAGTAGGCGAAGATGGCCGGAGACTTCTCCTGCGCCAGCACGCCCTCTTGCTGCCATGCATGCAGGTCGCGCGCGGCGCGGGTGTAAACGCTTTCGCCGCGCTCCGCGTCAAAGAGCTCCGGCAGTCCCAGAATGATGCGGACAAGATTGTACGGGCTGCGCTGGTAGTAGGCCTGCTGCATTGCAGGAGAGATCTTGTCGTAAGGCTGCGTGACCACATCCTCCAGGCGGACAGCCGAAGGGTTATAACGCCAGGCGCGAAAGGGGTAAATATGAGCCATGAGGAAGTTCTTTCTCCCGCTGAAACGGTTGATTTTGCGCTCTAGCCGCCCTGTCACGGGCCGCTCGGCGCTTAGGCTCGATTGTACTCCCGAGGCTGCGGAAAACCGGGCGCGGAGGTGCTTGACCAGGCACGGCTCGCGGCCTGGCATTTCAATTGACGTAGACTGGGAATGAATGACAATGTTGCAGCGGGAGCGCCTCGGACCGCACTCCCCGTTCTCCCCGGTTCCTATGCGCCCTTGCCGATACGCCAGCTTCGCGACACTTTCGATACTTCTCTCCGCTTCGGCGCTATCGCTCCCGGCGCGGCAATCGGCTTCTCAGAATCAGCCGCCTTCCCCGCAGTTGACTCCGGGTTCGCCGCTCACCGTGGATCGCGACCCGGTGCGCTCGCCCGACAGTCAGGAGCCCGCGCCGCCAGCCGTGCGCAAAGAACCCGGCGGCTACGTGCTGCACACGGAAGTCGACGAGGTGGTGCTGAACTGCACCGTGCTGGAAGGCGCGCAACTGGTTCCAGACCTGAAGAAAGAGAATTTTCACGTTGTCGAAGATGGCGTCGATCAGACGCTGGTCAGCTTTCAGCATTCCGATCTTCCCGTCTCCATTGCGCTGGTGGTGGATAACTCCGGCTCCATGGCCAGCAAGCGGCCGTCTGTGAACAAGAGCGCGCTTGACCTGATCGAAGCTTCCAATCCGCAAGACGAGGCCTTTGTCGTCAACTTCTCCGACGAGTCCTTCATCGACCAGGATTTTACCTCCGACGTCAACAGATTGCGCGAAGGCCTGGCGCATATCGAATCGCGCGGCGGGACGGCGCTGCGCGACGCCGTGGTGGCCTCAGCCGACAAGCTGGTGGCCGACGCCAGGAATCCCAAGCAGGTGATCATCCTCATCACCGACGGCGACGACAATGCCTCGTCGCTGGACCTGGAGCAGACCATCCGCCGCGTGCAGCAACTCTCCGGGCCGGTCATCTATTCCATCGGTCTTCTCTTTGGCGACGAAGACATGAGCCGCGCCGAAGCCAAGCACGCGCGCAAGGCCCTCGAATTGCTTTCCACCGAAACCGGCGGCATAGCTTTCTTTCCCAAGAACATTGAACAGATCGATCAGATTGCCGCCGAAGTGGCGCGCGATATTCGCACCCAATACACGCTGGGTTACCGCTCCACGCGTCCCGCCACCGAGCCCGGCTTCCGCAACGTCGAGGTGACCGCCCAAGCCAAGGGCCACGGCAAACTCACCGTGCGCACGCGGACCGGCTATTACCCGGTTGCGCGGGTGGCCAAGAAGGATGCGGCGGGGAGATAGGCGGGTTTTATCGATTTGCGGCAAGGCGATTTCGTGGCAATTGGAGCAAGCTCTGGCCTGATTACCTGTTACCGCGGGCGGGCGCCCCGGTCCCGGCGATTTTCTCCAACCAAGACGAGGGCCACCCGCCTCTGTATGTTGAATAATTTCAAAGGCTTAATCCCTATTTATATGCGCATAAAGTAAAGAGATTCCCAATTGCGCCGATTCAAGCAATGAGGCGCACGAATGAATCTACCAAGGCATTTCGGACATTTCGCGATATTCCTGTTCATCGCGATGCTTTTATCGTCAGGCTTTGCGCAAAGCCTGACTGACTTGAATATTGAATTGCATGGCTACGTGACGCAAGGCTTTCTCTACACAACTCAGAACAACTTTCTGTCAACGAATTCCTCCGACGGCAGCCCGGCATGGGATGAAGCTGTACTGAATA
>JBEKDN010000020.1:0-28155 GCA_050014335.1 Occallatibacter sp.
GGGGTTTGCAGTTACTACTTAATTAACAGGGTAAAATCTTATGTTGTTGATTGCTTGGTGGTTAGTTGATTTGGAGGGGTTGGAAATGGGGCTTTATGGGGTAGGGGGGGTGGGGGGTGGCGGATTTTTTTGCGAAGAGATGGGGAAGATGGGGTGAAAAAGGGGACCAAGGGACCATGGGATCAGGAGACCGGGGGACTGAGGGACTGGGGCGTGAGACGGCGCGGGTTGAAGATTGGTTGGCGGTCATTGGCGGGCCTGGATTGATGCTGTTTCTATTGTGCTCCGGGGATGGGGAATTGTCGGCAAAGTTTGGGAAAGTTTGTTGGGGGTCAGGGGTTAGGGATCAGGGATCAGGAAGGACGCGGGTTGAGGTTCGTGGTTTCCCATCCATCAGTAAATGGTGAGTCTCCCATCCTCGGTCCCCAAAAGCGAGCGACCGGACTCCCTCATCTTATGGATGAAAAAGGTCATTGGGACCGGGGCCACCGGCCCGCTCCGGCGACGACGCTTGATACTCACCACTCCCGCTTCGCTCATACAGAAAGTTCATCACAGACTCACCCCGCAGAACAGATGCGGTTGCTCTGACGGATACAATCGTAGTTGTATCCCCGGTCTCAGAATCGAGACCGGGGCCACCCGCCACCCTCAGCGAGGTTGGGAAGAGTTACGGAGACCGGGGCCACCCGCCCATTCGCTTCATACTTATAGTTTATTCAAATATGACGCGGGTGGCAGACTTGTGCAGAGGTTCCCTAGCTGATATCGTCTGATGGATAGTCTAACTTGGGATTGGGACCGTATTGGTTCGGTCCTGGATCGCCGTCGAGCACCATAAATGCGAGCAGGATGATTCGGCCAACCTTCGGGATCAGACAGAGCAGGATCATCCAGCCACTCTTACCGGTGTCATGAAGCCTTCGGACTGTGATTGCCAAGCTCGGAATGATGGTCGCCAAGATATAAAGCGCAAGTGGAATGAATAAAGCTGCTTCGACACCGTCAGTGTGTTCCGTAGTCCCAAAGGCTGTGTAACCTCCGACAAAAAACCCAAGAATGATCAAGGTATTGAGGAGTTGAAACATCCAGAATTCTTTGCGCCGCGAGCGCCCGTCGAACTGCCTGCCCTTACTAAAAACCGTCCAATACCAGTTCCTATACCAGTTCATAGCTTCCTCCGTTAATCGGCGATTCGCGTGGACTGACATGGGCGACCCGATCATTTCAAGTCAGTCAAACATGGGCCACCCACCAACTTTGAGGGCTGGTTAAGTTTGTGAAAAACTTAGGATGCGCCACCCGCCTCACCGTGGTCCTTCAGGGCCGATGACCGGGCCACCTGCCACCCTCAGGATTCCTCTTGATCGATTCTCTCTGACTCGCGAGCAAGTGATTCCTTGATACGCTCGCTTAGGAACCTTCTTCCGTCCTCCGTCAACATCTTCCTTTCGTCCATGACCTCTCGGCGCGATTTCGCCATTCGTGGGGCCTGGGCGGCATAGTCAGCGACTAGCGTCTGTGTGTGCATCCATTGGAGAAACATACGGCAGGATGGCAAATTCATGCCTGCGACCACGCTAGAATTAAGAAAATCTGGCGTCTCCCCGCTCTCAATAGCCCTGATCCAATCGCGCATGGGCATCCATCTGAGTCGCCAAATATCTTGACATTCTGCCAGATGCTTCAGCACGGACGCCCTGTACCCTGCCTTGAGTAGCCCATCAGCTAGGCGAAAATTGGGGGCACGGAGCCCACAACTTAGAGAGGTCGATCCGTCCGTAAGGCACGCATCCGTCGACTTTTCCAAGCAGCTAACAGCGCCTCTCCAGTCCTCAGAATCGAGCAAAAGAATCCCCTCAGCGATGTAGAGGTTGTAGAGTTCCCATCCACTTGGCATCCATTCCCAAGATTCTTGAAGGAATCCCCGTAGCGCATCATGTTCGCGAAGTTCGCTGGCGAATCGCACTAGCTCGACGAGGAGTGCTAGACGAGCGATTCCGCCTACACGTTTGGAAAATCTTCCCATTCTTCCCAATTGTTCGTCAGCGTGTGGGCAGAGATCGAACACACCGATCTCTTGAAGTAATCTGAGTAGCGATACCTGATCGCCAGATTCAAAAGCTTCTATTGTCGAACTCGAAAATTTCACCACATCTGAGAGTCTCGGCATCTGCACTTCATCAACATAACCGTCTCCGAGATTTCTTGAGAGCAGACCCGATTCATGTAAATTAAACTCCTCCGTCTCAAGCAGACTGACGAGTAAGTATGCGGATTTCATGGCGTAGAAGGTAAAGAATACTCGTGACGAGGGGACAGATTGGTTGCAATGTTCCTCACTATCTTTGATCACAATTTGATAGTCCATGACCAACGTTTCCAATTTCAGATCACACAGCAACTCTGGTCTGAACATATTGACATCACCTCGACCTTCTGCGTCACGCCTTTAGTCTTCTATAGCATTCCGGCAGCCCACGCCCCGCAAATCCCCTTTGCAATTGCATAGGCAAAGGGAAGTGTGCTTCCTGATGCGACATCGAAACCATAGTCGTACCCCAGTAATTCCATCACCGCATCCATGCACCCATTGTAAGCATCCTCCCGAACCATTCTCTCCGTCGCTTCAATCTCTGCTGCTACTTTGTCGTCACCTTCATCCTCAACCAAATCTTCGCGCCCGCGCGGATCAATCCTATTCACTGGATCGCCACTGGCGTACAGATACTTGTGCAATGTGGCTGGAATCTTGATCGTGCCCTCTTCCGGATCTCGTGACATGAACCTTCCGGTAGCCGGATTGTAGTATCTGGCGCGGAGGTAGTAGAGGCCGAGGTCGGAGTCGTATTGTTCGCCGCGGTAGAGGTAGTTATTGGGCGTGGTGCCTTGCTTGGTGAAGGAGTTTCCGAAGGCGTCATATTCGTACTCGTCGGTGACTACTCCGGCGGAGTTAGTAAGCTGGCGGACGCTGCTGCCGCCGTCGTAGACGTAGAAGCTCGGGGTCCAGGTGCTGTTGCCGGTGAGCTGCGGACTTAGATTCTCGCTGATGCGCTGGAGGCCGTAGGTGTAGGTGCGCGTGACTGCGCCTGCGCCGATGGGGCCGGATAACTCCTCGATGACTTGCGGGTAGCCGGTGGGGTTGACGTCGTCTTCGACGAGATACTGCGTGGTGACGGTGACGCCGTTGGCCGTTACCGTCTTGGCGACTCGGTTGTCGAAGGCGTCATAGATCATGGTGATGACTTTGCCGTTGCCGGTCGGGTTGGAGGATGGAATAGTTTTCACTTGGCTGTCCGCGTAGTAAGTATAAGCGCCCGCCCGCTCATCACGAAAAACTGCGATGAACAGGACACAGCCCGTGCTACCGTGATGAGCGGGCCAGCTGCCGCAGTTTTTCAAAAATGGTCAGAGATCGGAAAAAGACAGCAGGCTTAGGTTCGTGGTTCCCACCCAACTTTGAGGGCTGGTTAAGTTTGTGAAAAACTTAGGATGCGCCACCCGCCTATATCCTGGTTTTGCTTTGGCGGCTTCAGCCAACAGACGCGGGTGGGGACACCCGCGCGACAGCCGGTCTGGAGACCGGCGCTACATTGGTGCTGGCTGCATCGACTTGAGAATGCTGCTTCGGGGTACGTCCATCCTGGTTTTGCTTTAGCGGGCGGGGTCAACGGTCCGATGGGGGCTGGTCCAGTTTGGTGATGTGGATGGTGGATTGGGTTTCTGGGACGGCGCCGTCGTTGAGTTGAACCTCAGTGGGCTGGCCCTGGATGAGGATTCTCTCGGTGAGCTTGCCGCGGGCAGGAATGCGGACGCGGTGGGTGACGGAGCGGGCTTCAGAGCCTTGGCCGGAGCGGACGGTGATGGGCACCTCGGCCTGGGCGTAGCCGCTGTTGGCAAGGTCAAGGGCGACGAGCCAGTTACCGTCAGCCACCGCCTCGGGAAAGACGGCATTGATGCTGAGGTCGGGCAAGCCTTTGTCGGCATCGACCCAATCGGCAAAGAACCAGGCGAGATCGGGCTGGGGACTGGTTTCTTCAAGAACTTTCTCAAAAGAAGCCGCGGGCTTGGCTGCCGCAGTGGCGGGGGAATCATAAGCGCGGAGAGCGGCGGAGAGGGCGGGGGGACCGTCGATGTCGCGAAGCATCCAGAGGACGAAGGCGGCTTTGGTGCGGTAGTAGACGGGCGAGATGGCCTGAGGGAGGGGCTGACCGGAGCTTTGGCCGGGACTCTCCGGCTCAGCGAGTGCGAGGGCGGCGCGGCCGGATTCAAGGGTGCCGAGAGCGGCTTCACGTCCGTGCTGCTTTTCAACCCACAGGCTACCGATGAAAGCAGCCACGCCCTCATTGAGCCAGGCGGGCGGCGGGTGCGGCATGTTGGGCGCGAGGAGCCAGGCGTGGGTGAGTGCGTGGACGAGAACGCCGGCCAGGGCGTCGGGAGTGGCTTGAGGTCCGGAGTCGCCGAGCGGCGCGGCGAGCAGCGCGCCGGTTTCAAAGGGGGCGTCGCCGGGGTCGGGCAGGTCAAGCAGGGTGAGTTGGGAGCGGGGCTGCCGGCCAAGCCAGCTTTGCAGGAAAGGCGTTACGGTTTCGGCGGCGGCGGTCCAGGCATCGACGGAGACATTGTCTTCAGGGAGGGTGAAGGCGGTGATGTTGGCGCCGGGGTGGAGCGTGCGCGTGGCGACGAAAAGGCTGGGAGCATCAAAGCCGAGGACGGTGCCGCCGGTGTAGGCGGTGGCGACGCTGGCTACCTCCTGATTCTGGTCAAGAGAGCTGGATGACTCAGTGACGGCGAGCGGGAGGGGGAAACCGTTGACGAGGGCGACGGTGGGAGCATTGCCGCGCGGGAATTCGACGGCGAGACGGAGGCGGAATTGCGCGCCGGAGAGATGGAGCTTTTGCTGGCCCATTTCATCGAAGAGACGCGCGCCATCGCCGAGCAGAACGGGGAGGCTGGAGACGGGATACCAGACGACATTGCCAAAGCCGCGGAGGCCGGTGAAGTCGAGGCCTATCTGGTCCCAATCGGAGTGCGAGGCGGCGGAGGCGGGTGCGCCGAGGGCGAGCAGACGCTGCGCGGAAGGGACGATGAGGCCGGAGTAGGTGACGTCAAGCTGAAGGCTATGGCCGGGAGAGAGCGGCTGCGGGAGCGGGATGATTGCCTCATGCAACTGGCCGGTGTGGTCGGCGTCGGAGGGGAGGTTGGCGACGGAGAAGGGGAGAGCAGAGGCTGTTGAGACCGGTGAGGCTGCGAGGCGAATGCTCTCCCAGTTGAGCGAGGAGGAGATTTGCAGCGGGATGCGGGCGAGCGGGGAGTTGGCGTTGTTGCGCAGTGTGAGCAGGGCGCGGACGGCGATATGCTCCGCCTCAGGGCGGAGATGCACGTCAAGATCGAAGGCGGTGAAGGCGACGGCTTGGCGGTCCACGTCTTGAATGAGTGAGGCGGCGACTGGGATGACGGCAGTTGGCGTGGTCTGGCTGGTAGGCGGGCTCGACTGGGTGGTCTGGCCGTTTTCGTCTGTGGAGCGGGAGAAGATGACTTGGCCGTGATGCTGGTCTTGTGGCGGAACGGGGGGCGCGGTTTGCGCGGGGCAGGTTGGCGCTGGGAGGAAGCAGGCGAGCGCGACTGCCAGAATCATTAGATTTTTTTGATTTTGCATAAAGTCTCGATATATCAACTGTACAGGTATTTTTTCTTGCGGAATAAGCGAGCGGCGAAGAGTATCTCCGCCGCTCCTTGAAATGCCCGACGCAAAACTACGGGCGCCACAAGACAAGTCCCTGGTAACAATGTTGTTCTTTTTTACGCTCAGGGAGAGGCAGTGTCAACGGGTGCGAGGCGTTCTTTTGCACGTTGGTCACTGGGCGGTATAGATGGCTTCTGCGATGCGATCGATGGCTTGGACGTTGGCCTTGACGCCGGGGCGATGGCAGTCGCTGAGGATGGAAAACGCGAGGGTCTTGCCGCTGGCCGCGGTGAGGTAGCCGGAGAGCGCGTCGGCCTCATCGTGCGTGCCGGTCTTGGCCCATAGATGGCTTTGCAGCGGGGAGGCGCGGAAGCGATAGTCGAGCGTGCCGTCAACGCCGGCGATGGGCAAGGTTTGTCGCCAGGCGGGGCCCCAGGGCTGATGCGCCGCATAGACCAGAAGCTGGGTGATGGCGCGCGGAGCGAGGAGGTTGCCGTGGCTGAGGCCGGAGCCGTCGTAGAGGAAGAAGTCGGCGTCGTCGATGCCGGCGTTGAGAAGGAACTGGCGCACGACACGTGCGCCCTGCGCGAAGCTGCCGTCTTCGCCCTGCAGCTTGCCGAGCAGGCGCAGCAGCAGATCGGAGTGGAGGTTCTGGCTGACTTTGTTGATGATGGCGATGTCTTGAGCGACGGGCACGGAGGTGTGGGCGGCGAGGAGTTTGCGGCCATCGAGGGGCGCGGCAATGGTGGGCAGGGGCGAGTCCTGCTTCAGGCGGTCGAGCTTGAGGGGCTGGGCGCGCTCGGCGGCGAACTCGGCGGTGTCAGTGGAGAGGCGGTGGCGGGATTGGGCGCTGCCCTGGACGGTGACGCCGCGGCTGCGCAGCGCTTCTTTGAAGGCGGCGGCAGTGAAGGCGGCGGGGTCGTCGACGGCCAGATTGGCATGAAAACCCTCAGGCGGCACGGTGCCCCAGGCGCGAACCAGGGTGCTGCCGGGACGGCGGTCGAGGCCGGGATGCGCGGGTTGGCCAGAGTCGGCGGGCGTCATGGAATTGTCCAGCGTGTAGTAGTCGATCTTCGGTGTCCACTCGGCGGTGACTAGCGAGGTGTCGTCCGGGTTGGGCACGACGATTAGCTGCGTTGCGTTGTCATTGAAGGCGAGCGCGGAGACAGGCGCGCCGAAGCTCCATTGCAGGTCGTTCCAGCCCCAGTCGAGCGCGAAAGGCTCGTCGAGAAAGAAGGTGTCGTCGCCGATGACGCTGCCTTCGACGGTGCGGATGCCGGCGCGCTGAACTTGCTCGGCGAGCGCGAAGAGCTGGTCCATCGCTGTAGGCGGATTGGGGGCGTCGGCGGCGGGCGGGGTTGCATCCGGCGCGCGGTAGGGGTAGTGGCGGGCGCTGATGGTTGGGTCGCCGACGCCGAGTAGAACGATGTCGCCGTGGAGGACGCCACTGCTGTCGATATCGCCGGCGGCGACGACGCGGGTGGTCCAGGTGAGGGTGTCGACGGGCAGCAGGGCAAAGGCCGCGGCGGTGGTGATGAGCTTGGTATTGGAAGCGGGCGTGAAGAACTGGCCCTCATTGAGGCTATAGACTGGCTGGCCTTCGAGCGTGGTTACGCTGATGCCGAAGCGGGTATGGGAGAGCGCTGGGTCTGCCAGGATGGCGGCGATGCGGTTGGCTAGCTGGCTTGCGGCGGCGGGCTGGGTTGGGGCCTGGGCGATGAGGCTGGTGGAAGAGGCCAGACAGCAGGCCAGCATGAGCGATGGAAGTTGACGAAAGAGCGCCATGCAGGGAGTGTAGCAGTTTAGCTGTTCTTAAAACCGCAGCCTAGGTGGGCCACACACAGTTAGAAATAAGGAGCTCGTACTTTCTTTCGTGGTGCGTGTTTTTCATTGGAACCCGTTCGGTCTGGAAACCATGGCGATTCGCCATCTCCATAACTTCGGGGCAGTCGTCGTAGGTCATCAAAACAAGCCCAGCCGTGCGGCTAAGCAATTCGAATAGCGCAGAGTGGTCCAGTTCACTATGCTTGTACAGTCTTCTCCCGGCACGTTTGCCGTTTCCGGCCGTATAAGGCGGATCAATAAAAATGACTGCGTCTTCGCAGTTCGAGTAAACCTTGATGAGAGCAAAGGCGTCTCCCTCGACGAACTCAATCGCAGGACTTAAAGAACCCAAAGCAAGGAGTCGCTTTGCCAACGTTTCCGGATACCATCTGGAGGCAACGCCGCGCCCATTTTCGCCGACTCTCATTAGACTTGCTCCTGGAGCAAGGATTCCTCCACGAAAGGTTCTGTTCTTCAGTAAAACTTGGAATGCATGGTCTACAACAGATTTTGGGGTTCGGCTCAACTCTTTGATTACGTTGTCTCTCGACATCGGGAAAGAAGTGATTTTGCGGCTCAGCTGTCCCCGCTGAGAGCCGAACACACACTTCCATACCGCACTAACATCAGGGTCGAGTTCTCCAAGAACAATACGATCAACGAGTCCCTCGCTTAGAATCCCGAGTGGGACGCTTCCGCCTCCTGCAAACGGATCGACGAGCAATGTGGGACGTTGCTCCCGTCGTCTCAGCCAAGCCGAAATCGTTGGCACGAGCCAAGTCTTTCCCCCGGGATAACGAAAAGGGGACACCTGTCGCACGGATGCAACATTTACAATGCGAGCATCGAATTGAAGTTCAAACTGGGAAACGAGAGTCGCCATGGCACTTTTGCAAATCGGTGAAGTCTTTGGTCATGATACCGCGGTTCCGGCCACACGTTCTACGCAGAAATCACACCCCTGTCCCTTTCGGGGAAATGATTGTGCCAAAGGGAACAAAACAGACCCATTAGGGATTTGTTCTCTTACGGGGGGAAGGACTGCGACAGTGGTTTGTCCGGTGCGATTCTTGGAGGGTGGCATCATGTTTCGAGATGCCGCCCGGATTGCTTTCGGCAAGGGAATCACATACGTCGCAGTTCCGGAGGTCCGTGTGCTTGAGGTTTTGAGGAACGGAAAGCGCAAGAAGATCGGGAAGGTTGATTTTCTTCTTACGCGGATTGAAGGAGCCAAAGCCATTGATTTTGCGGCGCTTGAAGTGCAAGCAGTCTACATATCCGGTGCGACAATTCGTCCCGCTTTCAATCATTATGTGAGAACAGGAGAACTTTTGAATGAAGGAAAACGTCGACCAGACTTCCGTTCTTCAGCGCAAAAACGATTGATGCCGCAACTCGCACTCAAGGTTCCGATCTTCCGGCGTTGGGGAAAACGATTTTTCGTTGCAACGGATAGCACCTTTTTCTCCGAGCTTCCTCCGATGAATCCGCAATCCGCTGGCAACAGTGAAGTTACTTGGCTAAGCTACAATTTTGAACGACAAAATCAAGGTGGCTACAGCATGCAGCCACCTAGAATCGTGCATACACTCTGGGACGATGTAGAGACTGCGCTCAGAGAAGGAAAGGCACCCGAGAAGTCGGAACTTCTTGCACAATTGACGGAGAGTGCAAAGAAGCTTCAGTCGTTCACAAGCTAGAACAATCTCAAGTTCCGTCTCAGCGCTTTGTCTCCGGCGTAATTCCAGGCGTTAATCTGAATGATTGATCCGTCGGGTTGAGTCAAAACAGCAGGGAATTATCGGATGAGCGATTCCGTACGCAAAATAACGCGTTGGCAACTGCGCGCACGGACGCTGGAAGTGGGTCGGCGGACGCTGGTGATGGGGATTGTTAACATTACGCCGGACTCGTTTAGCGATGGCGGGCTTTGCTACGATCCGGAGGCCGCGGTGGAGCGTTGCCTGCAATGCCTTGACGAGGGCGCGGACTTGCTGGATCTGGGCGCTGAGAGCACGCGGCCTGACTCTCGAGCAGGTTCGCTGGCAGGCGCGCGGACGGGCGGGAGCAATGATGCCCCGGCGGTAAGCGCCGAGGAAGAGCAGGCGCGGCTGCTGCCAGTGCTGGAAGGAATTCTGAAAGCATGGCCGGATGCGGTGATCTCTGTGGACACGTACAAGGCAGCGACGGCTCGGGCGGCGCTGGCCGCGGGCGCGGAGATTGTGAATGACGTAAGCGGCTTTGATTGGGACGCGGAGATGGCATCTGTGTGCTCGGCGGCGCGGTGCGGGGTGGTGCTGATGCATACGCGTGGACGGCCCGAGGAGTGGCGCGCGCAGGCTCGGCTGGAGCCGGATGCTCTGCTGGCGACGGTGCGGGCCGGACTGGAAGCCAGCCTGGAAAAAGCGGCGATGGCGGGAATTGCGGGGGATGCAGTGGTGCTCGATCCTGGCTATGGCTTTGGAAAAGCCTTCGAGGAGAATTACGCACTGCTGGCGCGGCAGGCTGAGTTGCTGACGCTGGGAAGACCGCTGCTGGCGGGAGCCTCGCGGAAGTCGTTTCTGGGCCGCTCACTGGCAGGGCTTTATGGCGGCGTGGACGCGCCGGTTGGGGCTCGCGAAACCGCCAACGTGGCGGCGCTGGTGGCGGCGATTCTGCATGGGGCCAGTATTGTGCGCGTCCATGCGGTGCGCCCGGCGGTAGAGGCGGCGCGCATTGCCGATGCGGTGCTGGAGGGCGGGACTGGAATCTGACGCGGCGGGTTAGCGAGTCAGAGCGCAGGTTCGTAAACGCCTGTAGAACTTTTGCAATATTCCCGCAAAGCCGGCATCCAGCGATCCCACGCTAGTGTTGTGTCCCCGCAGTTCATTGAAGTACAAACGCAGATTCTTCGACTGCGAAAACAGCTTGCATATTAGAGCCATTTGACGGATGAGATGGGACATCTTATTTTGCACCCAAGAAAAAAGCAGCCCGTGGTTGCGGGCTGCTTCTTCTTCTTTCTATGAAGGGGTGTGGCGTTATGGGAGGTAGTAGCGCAAGCTGGTCCAGAACATATTGTCTATGCCCTTGGCGCCGATGGCGGGAGTGCCCGTGCCCGACCAGCCCTCGCGGACTGCATAACCGTACTGGAAGCCCTGACGGAAGCGGCCACGGTCGCCCTTGTAAATGTCATACCACCAGCCGCCGGTGATCTCTTGCACGTCGCGGGTTTGCGCGCCGCAGGAACCGCCCGGGAGATATCCGTTGCCGGTGTAGCCGGGGGTTGCCAGGGTATTGCAACTGGAGTTGCTGAGCAGACGCGAGCCGTAACCGACCGCGGCCGCGGCAGAAGTATACTGGGCTCCCCATGCGCCGCCCGCCTGGAGTTGCGCAGTGGTGGGTGCGTTGGTGCAGGCCGAGCCAGTGGCTCCGATGGGGCAAAAGAGCGGCTTGGAAGCGATGCTCAGTGTGGTCGCGGTGGGAGTGGCGAAGTCGGTGCGGCCGGCATAGTCGCCGCCGTAGTTGAGGTAAACGACCAGGCGCGGTGTAGGCGCGGCTTCAACGGTCAGCAGGCCGCTGAGGTTGTGGATGGGCGCGAGCATGCCATGGGAGTCGGCAGTGACATCGGCCAGCGTGGAGTCGCCGTAGCGGCCAACGCCGGGACCGTAGAGGGCTTTGGCGCCGAAGGTGATTTTGTTGCTCAGCAGCGATACGCGGGCGCTGCCGCCAAAGCCGCCAACCTTGATGCTGTTGGAGACGGAGCCGGCGGTGGAGGATGCCGCAACGGGAACCAAGCCGGTGGTGATGTCGGTCTGGCCGCCGTAGAGAGTGCTGTTGGTGGTTACGCCGGGATAAACGGTTTCATGCGCAAAGCCGCCGATGCCGAAGACTTCATAGTGGCCGATACCCGGATCGAAGGTGGCCTTTACGATCACGTCCGGCGCCTCATTGAATGAGTAGTTGGCGATGTTGGAGTTGGCCGTTACCGTTTTATATACGGGAACTTCAACGGGAATGACGCCGGCGACGTTCTTGGTTCCGGTCTGTGTGCTGTAGTTCTGGATGTAAGTGGTGGCGGCAACGGAGCTGATGGTGGCATTGTAGGCGCCGCCGTTCTGGCCGACGCTGCCGAGCACGGCGTAGGGTTCGTTGCCGGCAAGCGTTGCAGTGTAGAGCAGTTGCGGATTTTCGACCGAGATGCCGATCGCCGCCTTGTCAGCGAAGTTCTTGACCACGCGGAAGCCGTACTGGCGCGCCCAAACAAAGCCCGTGACGTAATTCGGGTCAATGGTGAGCGGCGTCAGGATGTCACTGGGAGCGCTGGGAATTCCCTTCTTGCCTTCCGTGGCCAGCGACCACAACTGTCCGCCGGCAACCTTGAAGCCATTGTTGGTTTCGGCTTGCGCATAGAGGACGCGTTGGCGGAGCACGTAGCTGTTGGATTGGTTGGCGTTGGAACTGGTGCCGGTGCCCAACCAGTCAGCTTCATAGTAGCCGCGCAGGGTGCCCCAGGGAACCTTGCCTTCAGCCAGCAGGCTGACGCGCGACTGGCGGGCCGAGCCGTAGAACTCGCTGAGCTTGTATGCATCCGCCTGCTCGTAGGGAATCGAGCTGAAAGCGGTTGGAATGTCACCACCGGTGGCCTTGGAGCGCCACACGGTTTCACCCGCTACAAAGCCGCCTGGAGTGAGGCCGACGCCCTTGTAATGCAGAACGCTGGGGCTGGCGATTTCCTTTTTGATCTTGGCGGTTTCATCGGAGACGGTAGCGGCAAGCGAAGCCTGATTGCCCTTGAGGTCGTTGACGGTGGACTGCAGCGTGGTGACGGTCGTGGTGGTATCGGTGGTGGCCTGCTGCTGAGCGGTGGCGGCGGCTTGCGCCTTTTCCGCCGCTGCCTGAGCTTCGGCCGCTGCCTGCTGGGCCATCTTTAGCTGCGCGTCCTTGTTGGCCAGGTCGGTCTTCAGGCTATCGATCTGACCCTGCAGTTCCTGGCGCAGAGCCTGAATCTGGTCTTCGACTGTTGGCGGCTTGACCTTCGCCGCTTTGCTTTCACTCGATTGTCCATAGCTGGCAACAATACTGAACGTCAGGATTGCCGCGGCTGCAATGTTACGCTTCAAGTTCATAGGGCCTCTCATTTTCCTCTCGAATCGGATTGAATCGTTTCTACGCTCGACTGACTTGACGAGCGCTGTTCACTCTCACGCACCGGTATAACTTGACGTAGGACAAAACGGCGTTACGCGGATCAGCGGTAGCATGGCTCTAGGGGTTGCTTCCGATTTCAAGACTCGCAGAGTTTGATGAATATTTGACGAATTCACGTAATTTTAATAATTAGATATACCTATGATTTCAAATATGGGAATTAGTGCAAATTAACATTCTTTTAATGCTGAACGATTGTACGACTCTATATGCGCCGGCAAAGATCAATCGCATACAGATATCAGGCTGGAGTTAATTTCTATTTATGCAAGGCTTGCTGGCCGGCGCTAAGCAGATTGGCAAGCAGGCGATAACTGCCCGGCACTAACTCCGGAAGCTGGCGATAAAGGGCGTAGGCAACATATATATAAGTCCCTTTGCCGGGATGCGCTACGAGCAGGCCGCCGCGCTGCGGGTCTTGTCCAGGGTCGGCGGTTTCAGTGAGCGGAGTGTAACTCGGGTCCCAGGTATCGAGGAAAGAGTGGCCGCGCTCCTCGACCCAATTATCGAAATCGGCGTTGGAAATTGCGTTGGGCCAATTGAGCAGGGTGTTAGTTGGGTCAAGTAACTTGACGGGAGCAGCCTCGTCAACGACACGCTCCGGCATACGGCCCATCGAGAGCGGAAAAGGCGCGGGAAAGTTGCCGCTCTGATACTCGACAATGAGCGTGCCGCCATTGCGAACGAAAGCGTCGAGCCTGGGTTGGGCCGCGGCTAACTCAGGGCGAGCGGAGTAGGCGCGAATGCCGATGACGATTACATTCCAGGCGGCGAGATCGGCTGAGGCAAGCTCCGATGCGGTGAGCATGTGCGGCGTGACTCCCAGGCCTTCAATAGCCTCGGGAACCTGATCGCCGGTGCCCATCCCATAGCCGATGCGCAGGCCGGGCGCGAGCTTTACGTCGATCTTGCGCGTCTTCAATTGCGCGAGTTTGTATTGGTTGCAAGGGCGCAGGCCGGGGTAGCCGATGCTCCGCCAGCCGGTTTTGTATTCATGGCCGCCGGAGCGGGCGACGGCCTGGATGTTGTATGCGCCAGTCTCAGCGCCATCGGTTGTGACGGAAAAGAGGATGGGTTCGGTGTCTCCGGCCGCGGTGCGATGGAAGCCGGCTTCGGCTGGTTGTGAAGTCCATCCAGCGGGCAGCGTGAGCGCGACTGTTCCCTCGGCCGCGCCTTCGGTATGCACGGTTACGCGCACCGGCAGGGCGCTTCCGTCTAGAGGGAGAATGCGCGCTTCGGGTTCCATGCGGAGGCCGATGGCGGGCGTAACTACGAGCGGTTGATAGACGCCGCCGATGCCGGGAACGCGGGCCATCGTTTGGACAACTTGGGCGACGCGGATTGGCAGGCCATCGAAGGTGAACTCGGCAAAGGCTGTGAGCGGGTAGGGCGCGAAGGAGCGCAGGCGCAGGTCCGGATTGGCGATGTCGTAGTAGGGTTGTTCGATAGATGGTCGCGTGAAATACGGCGCGGTGGGCTCGGCGTTGTCCGGCACATGCACGCGAAAGATTTGGTCGCTTGCCGCGGAATCATTGCTGGTGGGTTGCATCTTCCACGGAATTCCTCCGATATTTTCAAGAGAAACTTTGTCGAGCCGGACTTCCGTATTTGCATGCGCGGTGTGAACGCGGACGAGAAAGTCCTGGCCTGGCGATACACTGCGCGGCATTTCATCGGCGGATGCGCCTCTGGCTCCCGCGCTTTGAATACTCTCGGAATTCGTGGTGAAGGCGATTAGATCCAGGCCGAGAAGCTGCTTGAACGCCGATTGAAATTCATCGATTTTGGTGTCGAGTTCAAAGAGTATGGATGTTTTAGATTGCGCGTCGGAACCGCCGGAGTATATTTTCTTGCGCAACTCATAAACCTGTTTGTAAATCGGCGCGAGTTTGTGGGCCAGATCGAGTTCACTCCGTACTGGATGCGCGATAGAGAATGCGGCATCGCAGGTCTCAGAATCGGAACCTGGAGCACCCAGGATTTTTGTTAGGCCGGCATCGATTTGACGAAGGCCGGCGACGAGCCATGCGGGCGGATTGGTAATTGCGAATGAAGCGAGGCCGGCGATGGTGGTATCGATATTGACCTTGCTGTTATGGAAGAGATCGTCGTTGCTTGCAGCCGTTCCCGGCTTGGCGGCGGCTTGCGGGGCGACCGCCCATAAGTGATAACTCGTCGTCGCGGGGCCGCTGAGCGCGGGGTTTGCGCCGCCGTATTGGGACTTCTGCTGGCCCCAGCCCTCGCGCGCAATCTGCACGTAGCTGCGGCCCAGCGCCGGATCAAGCGCGCCGACTTGAATCGTCACGTCGGCTGAGAGCGCGCCTTCGGTCCACTCGCCGGTTAAGTAGTTTTTGAAGCGCGCGGGAGCCCACTTGCCTGTCGCATAGTCGAAGATCTTGCCGTCTTTGATGGGCGCGAACGGCACCATGGAATAAACCGCAAGCGGCTGCCAGGGTTGGAGGCCGTACTGCTTGAACTGATCGGGAAAGACGCTGGGGTCGGCAGCGGCTTTGAAGACTTCCTGCGCAATCTCACCGGAGACTTGATGATGGCCGTGGCCGTCGCTGACGCCGCCGACAAAGGTGGAGAGGATGATCTGCGGGCGCTCCTGTCGCACAGCCAGAACGGCGTCGTAGAGGACGCGGTCATGGCCCCACTTGGCAAAGGATTCTTCCTGAGTTTTTGAGAAGCCGAAGTCGGCCTCCGTGCCCCAGAGTTGCTTGACGCCGTAGTACTCGCCGGCCTTCAATAACTCATTTGTGCGGATCAGGCCCAGCGCGTCGTAGCTCTCGCCGCCCATGGCGTTCTGCCCGCCTTCGCCGCGTGTCAGCGTAAGAAGTATTGTCCGCACGCCCAGGCCGCGGCTGAGGTAAGTGAGCAGCGGACCGTCCTCGTCGTCGGGATGGGCGACGATCATCATCACGCTGGCCGTTGTGCCCAGCCGCTTCAGCGACTGCTCCAGCGCCGCCGCGCCGCGATCTTCCGCTATGGGGAGCGCGATCTCGCTGGGCTCGGGGAGTGGAAGCGTCGCGGTCAAATTGCTCCGCGGCGCGGGCTGCGGTGCGGGCTGTTGGGCTGCGAGAGGCAACACGCCCGCTAACATCAGCCCAGCAAGGACTGCTGCCGTTACTGCTCGTTGATATCGAATGGCGAGAATCATACCTGCCGTCAGTGTACAATCCGGGGAGCGAAAGAGGCTTATGAATCAACCGCCGGCAGTTTCCGATCCCACTCTTCAGCGCCGCATCGGGCTGCGCTCGGCGGTGACGCTGAACATGCTGGAGATGATTGGCGTGGGGCCATTTATCACGCTGCCGCTGGTGATAGCGGCGGCGGGCTACAAGCTCTCCGTGTGGGCGTGGGTGCTGGGCGCGGTGATTGCCGTGGCCGACGGATTGGTGTGGGCGGAGCTGGGCGCGGCCTTTCCCAGGGCAGGCGGGTCCTACGCTTTTCTGCGGGAGATCTATGGGCCTCAGCGCGCGGGCAACTGGCTGAGCTTTCTCTACGTCTGGCAGTTGAGCTTTACCGCGCCGCTGGCTGTTGCCTCGGGCTGCATCGGGCTATCGAGTTTTCTGGCCTGGTTCTGGCCGTTGCTTGACAACGCTCCGATGTCCGCGGCGCCCGCGCTGCATTACACAAACCTCACCGCCGCCGCCGCCTGCCTGCTGGTCACGGCGCTGCTCTATCGCAATCTGAGCAGCATTACGCGATTGGCGTGGGTGCTGTTTGCGGGCGTGCTGGCGGCGATGGCTGGTGTGATTGTCAGCGGCTTTGGACATGCCGCGGTTATGGGAAATTGGCGGATGCCGGCCTCGCCCGCGCTGAGTTGGCCAGCCGCGCTGGGCGGGCTGGCGCAGGCCACCTTGCTGACCACTTATTGTTACTGGGGCTACTACAACATCTGCTTTCTGGGTAGTGAGGTGCGCAAGCCCGAGCGCACGATTCCGCGGGCGATTCTGCTCTCTGTCCTTTTTGTCGCGGGGTTTTATGTTGCGATGAATCTGGCCGCACTGCCGGCGATGCATGAGGCGGCCGCGCACCTGAGCGGTGGGGCTACGGTTCGTCTGCAACTGGTGGCCGACATTGCGAAAGCCGCATTTGGCAGCATGGCCGGGAGGTTGATGGCCGCGCTGATTGTGTGGACGGCCTTTGGCTCGGTCTTCTCGCTGCTGCTGGGCTACTCGCGCGTGCCTTACGCGGCAGCGCGCGACGGCAACTACTTCCGCTCTCTGGCCGCCGTGCACCCGCGCCACGGCATTCCGCATCGCTCTCTAGTTGCGCTGGGTCTGGCGGCGTCGTGCTTCTGTTTTTTCAGCTTGCAGCAGGTGATTACCATGCTGGTGATTACGCGCATCCTGCTGCAATTCTTTTTGCAACATGTGGGCGTAATGCTGCTCAGGACGCAAAGGCCTGAGCTGGAGCGGCCATTTAGGATGCCGCTTTATCCGCTGCCGCCGCTGGTGGCGATGGGCGGCTTCATCTTTATGCTGGTCAACCGGACACATGCGCTGAGCGGGTTGGCGGTCGCGGCGGGGATTGCTGTCTCAGGGACGGCGATTTATCTGATTCGCGCGCGGAGGATGGGGCAGTGGCCGTTTGCGCGGTTTGAGAGGAATGCGGATTGAGGTTTGATGCTTCCCATCCATTTCGCAAAAGACGCGAAATGGATGGGGCACCCGGCAGTGGCTGTGCGGCAAAGAGAAACGGGCGTGAACCGGGAGGTCCACGCTACGGTCGGCCAGGAGGCCAGCGCTACGATCTCCTGAAGCGCCTTTACTCAAATCGCAAAAGCGTTTGCGCCACGGGATGAAAGCTTTTGCGATGCAGCGGCGTGGGGCCCAGGCGATCTAGCGCGACCAGGTGTTCGGCGGAGCCGTAACCCTTGTTCTGCGCCAGGCCGTAACCGGGAAAGTCGTGGTCGAAATCGACCAGCAGGCGGTCACGATAGACCTTGGCGATGACGCTGGCGGCGGCGATGGAAAAGCTGGTCTCATCGCCGCGGATGACGGCAGTCTGCGGGCATTGCCAGTCGATGGTATTGCGCCCGTCGATGAGCAGAAAATCCGGACTGAGGGCCAACTGCTGAACGGCCAGGCGCATGGCCAGCAGCGAGGCCTGGAGTATGTTGATGCGGTCGATGGTTTCGGCATCGACGGCGGCGACGGCCCAGGCTATGGCGTTCCCCCGGATCTCGATGTCGAGTTCATTGCGCTTCTTTTCCGTCAATTGCTTGGAGTCGTTCAGGCCGGGCAGCAGGCAGCCTCTGGGCAGGATCACCGCGGCGGCCACCACCGGGCCAAAGAGCGGACCGCGGCCCACCTCGTCCACCCCGGCAATGCGCAGCGCCCCGCGTCCGCGCGCAGCCTCTTCCAGCGTCCATCCGCAAAGCGTCGAGTTCGGCATCCAATTCAGTATAGAAAGATGGACGCGGCGTAGGCCAAGAGAAAATTGCGCGGTGTGCAAAGGGATGATTTTCCAGCTCATGATTTGCCTGAAAAAGCCGATTCTGGGACAAGTCCCAACTTTCCACACCCCAAAACCAGTCCTGAAATGTGACTCCCGTGCGACAATGAAGGCAATCGTGATGAATACCGCATCTTCACCAGACCTTCCCGAGCCGGTTTCGGTTACCCCGGAGTTGCTGGCCCAGCACAGCATCACCGCGGACGAGTATAGCCGCATCGAGGCCGCGCTGGGGCGCGTGCCGTCGCTCACCGAGCTGGGCATTTACAGCGTAATGTGGAGCGAGCACTGCTCCTACAAATCCAGCCGCGTGCATCTGAAGCGGCTACCCACCAAGAGCGCGCGCGTGGTGCAGGGGCCGGGCGAGAACGCCGGAATTATCGACGTGGGCGAAGGCTGGGCCTGCGCCTTCAAGATTGAGAGCCACAACCATCCCAGTTATATTGAGCCTTTTCAAGGCGCTACGACGGGCGTCGGCGGTATTCTGCGCGACATTTTTACCATGGGCGCGCGTCCTCTGGCGGTGATGGATTCGCTGCGCTTTGGCACCATTGCCCCGGATGTTTTTGAGTCCGCCCCGGAGCTGATTGCCCGCAACCATGCGATTGTGGACGGCGTGGTGGGCGGCGTGGCGGCTTACGGCAACTGCTTTGGCGTGCCGAATCTGGGCGGCGAAACCAAGTTCGAGGCCTGTTACAGCGGCAACCCGCTGGTGAATGCCTTTGCGCTGGGCCTGGTCCGCAAAGACGAGATTTTTTACGGCAAAGCCAGCGGCACGGGCAATCCGGTGATCTATGTTGGGGCCAAGACGGGCCGCGACGGCATCCACGGGGCGACGATGGCCAGCGAGGAGTTCCACGAGGGCACCGAGGCCAAGCGGCCTAATGTGCAGGTCGGCGATCCCTTCATGGAGAAGCTGCTGCTGGAGGCCTGCCTGGAAGCGATGCAGACCGGCGCGATTGTCGGCATTCAGGATATGGGGGCTGCCGGGCTGACCTGCTCAACCTGCGAGATGGGCGCGCGCGGCGGCGTGGGGCTGGACGTCGAGCTTGACCTGGTTCCCCAACGCGAGACCGGCATGAGCGCCTACGAAATCATGCTCAGTGAGAGCCAGGAACGGATGCTGCTGGTGGCCATCAAAGGCCGCGAGGACGAGGTTCTGCGCGTCTTTGAGAAGTGGGGGTTGGACGGCGTCATCGTGGGCACGGTCGAGGCCGAGCCGCGTTTGCGCATTCGCCATCACGGCGTGCTGGTCGCGGACATCCCCAACACATCGCTTACCGACGACGCGCCGCTCTATCACCGGCCGGTGGGCACGTGGAAGGCGCCGATTCCGCTCGATCCGCCCGATGAGATGGTGGCCAAGCTGGCCGAAGACCGCAACTACACGGCAGACCTGAAAAAGCTTCTTGCCAGCGCCAATGTTTGCAGCAAGCGCTGGGTTTACGAGCAGTACGACAGCATGGTGCAGACCAATACCGTGATCGGGCCGGGCGGCGAGGCGGGCCTGATGCGCATCAAGGGCACAGCCAAGCCGGATGCGGCCGACGGTCCGGTGGGCGAGATTGGCCTGGCGATGGCCCTGGACGGCAATGGCCGCTGGGCGTATCTGGATCCCAAGCTGGGCGCAATGCATGCCGTGGCCGAGTGCGCGCGCAAGGTGGCGATGACGGGCGCAACCCCGGTGGCCGCAACTAACTGCCTGAACTTCGGCAATCCGGAAAAGCCGGAGATCATGGCGCAGCTATCGGCGGCCATCGACGGCATTGGCGAGGCTTGTATTGCGCTGGGAACGCCGATTACCGGCGGCAATGTTTCGCTTTACAACGAGACGCGCGGCGAAGGCATTTATCCCACGCCGGTGCTGGGCATCGTGGGCATTCTTGAGGATGTGAACAAGGCCGTGGCTGCGGATTTTCAAAAGGCCGGCGACGCGATTCTTCTGCTCTGGCCGGTTCCGCGCGGCGACGATCCAGATCCCAATCTTGCGGTTCCCTTCCAGCCCGAGCCGATGCGCTACTATCCGGTGATTACCGAACCGCGGCAGCCGGTGGCGAATGCGGACCCGGAGGAGCCGGAAGAGACGGCCCAGGCCGACCTGGCCAGCTTTGGATCTTCAGAGTTTGCCAAGGTGGTGCTGAGCGGCTTCTGGGGCACGCCGCCGCCGCTCGACATTGAAGCGGAAGCCAGCTTGCACAAGCTGCTGGCCGAGCTGGCCGATGAGGGCCTGATGCGCTCGGCGCGCGACATCTCCGATGGCGGCATTGCCGTGGCCCTGGCGCAGGCGGCCTTTACCAACGGCATTGGCGCAACGGTTGAGCAAGATCCGTCGCTGATGGTTCATCCGCTCTTTGGCCTCTTTGCCGAGCCTGCCTCCACGGTGCTAGTCACTACCCACCCATCGAATATTGCCGAGATTGAAAGACTGGCCGGCGAACATAGCTTCCTTTCGGCGCGCATTGGCACCACCGGCGGATCAAAGCTGGAGATTACCGTCGATGGCGATCCGTTTATCTATGCGCCACTCGCAGAACTTCGCAAGCCTTGGGCCTCGGCCCTGGAAGCCACTCTCCACGACGAGGTTCTGGCATGAGCGGGTTGCTCTTTCAGGGGGTTGCTGGAGTTGCGGATATCTCCTCGGCTTTTCGCGGCGAAGATTTGAAAGGGCACGGCTTGAGCCGTGCCAATGTGGAGATCAAAGGCGAAGATTCTTTTGCCACGGCAGGCGGCACAGCTAAAGCCGTGCCCTTTCAAAGCGCGGGCTCGCCAGCGTCGTCCCTGATCCCTGTTCCCTGTTCCCTGTTCCCTGCCTCCGACAAGCTCCGCGAAGAGTGCGGCGTCATCGCGATTCACGGCCACCCGGACGCGGCTCGCCAGGCTTATCTCGGTCTATACGCGTTGCAGCATCGCGGACAGGAGTCAGCGGGCATTGCCACCGCCGACGGCCAGCACTTGGCCAACATCAAAGGCATGGGCCTGGTTAGCGAGATTTTCACCGACGACGTTCTGGCCAAGCTGCCGGGGCCGATGGCGATTGGCCACACGCGATACTCGACGACCGGCGACTCGGCGCTGCTCAATGCCCAGCCCATTCGCGTGGACTCAACCAAGGGCCTGATTGCGATTGCGCACAACGGCAACCTGGTTAACCTGGGCAATATCCGCGCGCGGCTTGAGCGCGACGGCGCGTACTTCCAGACCACTTCCGATTCCGAGATCATCGTCCAGCTCATCGCGCACTCAAGGGCGGGAACTCTGGTTGACTGCATCGCAGATTCGCTCGGCCAGGTCGAGGGCGCATTCTCCATTGTGATGATGACGCGCGACCGCATCTTCGCCGCGCGCGATCCGCGCGGCTTCCGCCCGCTTTCGATGGGACGGATCAAAAATCCCGACGGTCCGGACACCATTGTTTTTGCCAGCGAAAGCTGCGCCTTCGACCTGCTGCGGGCTACGTTTGAGCGCGATGTGCTGCCGGGCGAGCTGGTGATGGTGACCGAGGACGGCGTCACCAGCCGTCAGTATGCCAGCGGCGTTCCGCAGTCGAGCTGCATCTTTGAGCATGTTTACTTTGCGCGGCCAGACAGCCGCATCTTTGGCCGCTGGGTGCAGGAAAGCCGCGATCAGATGGGCCGCCAACTGGCGCGCGAATCCGCCGTTCCGGCTGACGTGGTGGTGCCTGTGCCCGATTCCGGCGTGACCGCCGCGCTAGGCTACGCGGAAGAAGCGGGACTGCCCTTCCGCATGGGCCTGATCCGCAACCACTATGTGGGCCGCACTTTCATTGAGCCGGAGCAGCGGGTGCGCGACTTTGGCGTGCGTCTCAAGCTCAACCCGGTGCGCAATCTGCTGGAAGGCAAGCGCGTTATTCTGATCGACGACTCGATTATTCGCGGAACCACGAGCCGCAAGATTGTCCGCATGGTGCGCGGCGCGGGCGCAAAGGAAGTGCATCTGCGCATCAGTTGTCCGCCTACCGTATCGCCCTGTTTTTACGGCGTGGATACGCCCAGCAAGCGCGACCTGATCGCCGCGCAGAAATCCATTGAAGAAATTCGCCGCTTTATTGAAGCCGACTCGCTGGCATACCTATCTTTGGATGGCCTGCTGAACTGCTGTGCCGGCGCGGAGCCGGTCGGTTACTGCACGGCCTGTTATACCGGCAACTATCCCACGCAGTGGGTGGATGTGGAAGATATTCTGCCCGCCGCGGCCGTTGTCTGATCTCTGATACTGAACCTGGCGCCTGTTCTGGCCCAACAGATCCCTATCCCAGTGCGATATAGTCAAGAAGGAATGGCAACTACAGAGAGCAAGAATTCGGCAGAGATTGAAGCCCAACACGGTTTTGTCTACCTACCGCTGATCGCCGGCTGGCTGGTTCCCGGCGCGGGGCATTTTCTACTGCGCAAGTGGGGCCGCGGGTCGCTGCTGGCGGCATCGATAGTGGGCATGTTTGCCGTGGGCGTGGCGTTGCAGGGGCAGCTTCATACCAGCGCGCATGACATGCTGGAATTTCTGGGCATGGTGGGCGACCTGGGCAGCGGGCTGCTTTATGTGGTGGCTCGGATAGCCGGCTGGGGCGCGGATCAGGTGCAAACCACCACCGCCGACTACGGGACGCGCTTCATTGTGGTGGCTGGCCTGTTGAACGTGATTGCCGCCGTGGATGCGCATAATCTTCGCACGGGGAGGAAGTCGTGACTTACTTTCCGGCGGTTCTGCTCTTCGCGCTCTTTGCCTCAACGGTCTTTGCCATCACGCAGCGCAACACGCCCCAACGCATGATTCGCTACGGGATCTACTGCTTTGTTCTGTTCGTAGGCGCGGCGATCGTGGTCAGTTGGCTGATGTTTCTGATTGCGCGATAACCAAGGCTCGCAGCCTCATCCGCCGCGCTAACATAAGTCATGCGCCGTCTTGCTCCTCTTCTTGCCTCGCTCGTTCTTGCCCTGCTCGCACTTTCCGGCTGCGGATACCACGCATTGGGCGCGGCCGCCCATCTGCCGCCCGATGTGCGCACCCTGGCTGTGCCGGCTTTTGCCACCCGCACCGAGGCTTATCACACTGAGGTGGTGATGACCCAGGCGGTGATACGCGAATTTGCCCAGCGCACGCGGCTGCGCGTCACGCCCGACGTAACCCCTGAGGCCGACGCAATACTGCACGGAATCATTCTCAAGGAGACGATTGCCCCGCTCACTTACAATTCGTCCACGCAGGAGTCATCCAGCTTTCAAATCATCGTTGAAGCTTCCATTACGCTGACCGCCCGCGACGGCGCCGTTCTTTACGAGAACAAAAACTACATCTACCGCGAGCAGTATCAATCCACCACCAACCTGCCAACTTATTTGCAAGAAAATCCAGCGGCGGTGGAGCGGCTCTCGCGCGAGTTTGCGCGTCAGTTGGTGGCCGATGTGCTGGAAGGGTTTTGAAAGGCTGCCTGAAGCGCGGCTCTCCTCGAAGGCCCAGCCGTGCTTCAGGCTCGAACCACGCCGTCAGGAAAAACGCGGTCCCTTATGAAAACCAATGATCCAAGAAGACTAGAACGTGAGAATGTTGGTGGCCCCGTTGCGGGTGTATTGTTTGCCGATGTTTGCGGAAAACAGAGCTGAAGTTGCGCTCACGCTTCCAGTTTCATTCCCTGAAGTGAAATCGTGCGCGCCCGCAAGGGTGACGTTCTGAGGCGGATTCGCCGCTCCCAGAAAGAAAAGAGTCGTCGTGACAGACGCCGTGTTCTGGCCGTTTTGGTCGGTTCCTTTGTAGGTGACGCGCTTGACGCTGGCGTAGTTGGCAACCTGCCTTTCGTTTTCAAGCACCTGCCCGCCCTCAAACTGCCACCGTCCCGCGGGATCGTCCACGTTCGTCAATGCCAATTGCTTGAGTTGGTACACCATAAATCCTCCTGTCGTTGTTTGACCGCGCCGACCGCTATTTCCGGGGATTTCGACGCGCCCTGGAATAGTGATTTGAGGCGCTGTGGCGTTTCACGGCAGAGTGGAATTTTTTTCTGGAGAGGGTGAGAGATGAATCCCAGTCGCTTTCCATCGGCTTGGAAGAGGGATGCTTCTCCCGGATTCGGTTAGTTTTGCTTAAAAGGCTGGCCATGGTGGTCAGTGGAAGGATATTCTGAAGGCGGTATGAACGTCGCATTCTTATCCCGGAGGCCAACTCAATGAGCGGCGCGCGCTGGGGAGCGGGATTTACCGCGGTGGGCCGCTTTGTGACCGAGATTGAGGCCGCTGCCGCCGGCAAGGGCGAGCTCAAGGCCGGCTACGTGCTGGCCGGGGATGAGACCTTTCTCCTGGACCGCTGCCGCGCCGCCGTTCTCAAAGCCTACGTTCCGCCGGAGCTGCGGGATTTCTGCCTTTCGGACATGGACTTGCAGACCAGCTCCATCTTCGAGATCCTGGACCGCGCGCAAACCCCTTCGCTGATGGCGCCCTTTCAGGTAATTTTCGTGCGCAATCTGCGGCCGCTGTACACGCGCGGCGCCAAGAAAGAAGAGTTCGCCGCTCTGGACCGCTACTTCCGCTCGCCCAATCCGCAGGCGGTGATCGTCTTTGTCGCCGACTTTGTGCGCATTCCCGCCGACGCGCGGCGCATGGAGATGGATGACAAAAACCGCTTTGAGCGGCTCACTGAAACCCTGGGCGCGCACTGCGGCATGGTGGAGCTGGCGCGGGTGACCGAGGACGACGCAATGCGCTGGATTGTGGCCACCGCGCAGGATGCCGGCGTGCGCGTGGAGCCAGACGCGGCCCGCGAACTGGCCGACGCATTAGGCGCGGATATGATGCTGATCGCCTCAGAACTTGAAAAGCTGCTGCTTTACGCCTTTGGCCGGGAGAAAATAACGCTGGGCGACGTGGAAACGATGGTGCTCTCCGCCAAGCAGCGCTCGCTTTATGAGCTGACCGACGCCATCAGCACCCATGACCGCGCGCGCGCGCTGGCGCTGCTGCAAGGGCTCTTGAACAGCTCGGATGCGGGCGAGGACGCGGCCATTGGCCACCTCTACATGCTGGCTCGCACCTTCCGCCAAATGCTGGTGATTCTGGAAAAAAATGTGCGGGACTCGCGCGCCATCTGGCAGGCTTTGTGGCAGGGTTTCCGCATGCCGCCCTTTGCCGCGGACGATCTTATCCGGCAGGCGCGCCGCTTCAAAAGCCGTCGCGGGCTGACGCGCGCGCTGCGTTTGATTGCCCGAGCCGACCTGGAGCTTCGCTCCTCGCCGCCGGACAAACGGCTGGTGCTTGAGCGGCTGGTTTACGAGCTGGCCAGCGACCCCAAGCCGTCGCCGCCGGTGTGGGCCTCGCCGCAGTTTTCCTTTGAGGGCTAGGGCCTGCTCACTTCATTCAGCCAGCAGCCATAGTGCAGGTCATCGCTCTGAATGTGTCTTTCATGCAGATCGGCCAACATGCTTAGCGATTGCTGGTCCAGCGGCGCGGAGGCACGGCTTTGCATCGCGGCTAGCGCGTTGATCCGTTCTACGATGCGCTGGTGATTGAGACGGTGGCGGGCCAAGCCGGGATACTTGGTGGCAACCATCATGCCTTCTTCCAGCGCAAAGTGAGTCATGGTGAACTGCGCCAGCTTGCGCAGAAGCGAGTTGGTGCGGCGCGGGTCTTCATCTGCCGCCATGTCGCGGAGTTCATGGATGGTTTCAAAGAGCACCCGGTGATCGCAGTCGAGCATTTTGACGCCCACGCTCAATTCGTCTTTTGGAAAGGTCAACTCCATGGGGAACCTCCTTCTGGGGATGCTCCGGCGCAATCTTGCGGCCAGAGTAAAGTTGAGCAAGTCAAAACCATGCAAATCAAAGTCGCTCAGGATAAATTGCGCGGCCGCCGGTCTTAGCTGACGCCGTGCTCTCTCATCCAGGGGCTGTACTCTTTGTCCACCTTCTGAATGTGATTGGTGAGCCAGTCGCGCAGAAAATTCAGCAGATGCAGATTCAGCGTGAGCTCGCCTCGATCGAAGCGCACGATGTAGTCTTCCACCTGCTTGACCAGAGCTACGTGCTTTTTCTGGTGGTCGGCCAATCCGGGATACCTTGCCGCTGCCATCATTGCCTCTTCGGCGGAAAAGTGGTTGCGCGTGTAGTCGGCAAGTTTCTTCAGCAGCGGCCCGGTGAGTGGCTGTGCTTGTCCTTTGAGCATGGCGCCGTGCAGTTCGTTGATGATCTCAAAGAGAACTTTGTGCTGACTGTCAATCTTATCCACTCCCACCGAGTAGTTCTGTCCCCAATTCAAAAGCGCCATGCTTATCCTCCCGGTCCAAATGCTGTCGTCTTCGGGATTATCGGCGCTATTCCATAAAGGTTGAGACGCCGGGCCAAAGCTCAGTGCGCTCCGTGCGCAACCAGGGCTGGGCCGTAATCCTTGTCTTCCTTGGAGATGTGGGTGGTGAGCCAGTCGCGCAGAAAGTTGAACAGATCGACACTCAGCATCACATCGCCGCGCTCAAAGCGGGTAATGTACGCCTCAACCTGCTTGATAAGTTCCTTGTGCTTGGCGCGGTGCGCGGCTAAGCCGGCAAACTTGGCCGAGCTCATCATGGCCTCTTCCGTTGCGAAATGGCGGCCGGTGTACTCGGCAAGCTTGCGCAGCAGCGGACCTGTCACGGTCTGCGCCTGACCTTTCTTCATCGCATCGTAAAGGTCATTCAATATTCCAAAGAGGACGGTGTGCTGATCGTCCAAAGTCTTCACGCCAACCGAGTAGCGGTCTTCCCACGCCAATAGGGCCATCTGAATCTCCTGCCGGGCGTCACCCGGCAAGAAACCTATCGGCAAGAAACGATAAAAGATGAAGTTTTTTTGGACCCGGCGTGTCCCTAATCCACGCCCCTCTGGTTGAGCCAGGGGCCGTACTCGCGGTCCATGCCTTCGATGTGCTCCGCGTAGGAGTCGCGCAGAAAGCAGAGCAGCGGGCGCATTTGCATCTTCTCGCCGTGCTGCACGCGGTGGCTGGATTGCAGAATCTGCGCCATCATGCGCTGGTGCTCGCTGCGGTGCTCGGTCAAGCCAGGAAAGCCGTAAAGCTCCATCAACTGCTCCTCGCTCCAGAAATGCATGCGGGTAAACTCGATCAACCGGTCCAGCACCTCGCTTACCTGCTCACGGCCTGAGCCGCGCACAGCGGCCAGACGAAGTTCGTTCATGGTATCCATCAGAATTCCGTGCTGGTCATCCATCGCGCGAACGCCTACTGTCGTGGTATGACTCCACGTTAAAAGACTCACATTATCCTCCATCGATCACCTATGGAGGTATCGGACGGCGCATCGCGAAGTTGACAGAAAAACTTCCGGCTTAGGTGACCAAGGTTTGCTCAAAGGCAGCGGAAAACTATTCCAGAAGAACGGCCGGTTCCACCGGCGATGGACTGTGCGTGGTGAGAGCCAGCGCGGCTGCCAGAATCAGCGCGCCGCCCGCCCAGGCAAATGGGCCAAGGTGTTCCCCAAGCAGCTTGACTCCCAGCAACGAGCCCAGCGCCGGCTCGATATTCAGAAAGACTCCAGCGCGCGAGGCCGGAACGTGATGGATGCCCCAATTCCATAGCAGCGTCGTCGTCGCGGTGCAGAGCAGGCCGCTGATGGCCAGCGCCACCCATGCGGTCAAGCTGACATGCGTCACCGGCAGCGGCGCAACTTTGTTGTGCAGCCAGGGGTTGAAGAGCAGCGGCCCCATGATCCAAACCGCCAGCATCAAGGTGCCGGAGAGGATGGTGTAGGCGGTGACGACCGGCGGGCTGTGCGTCTCCATGAGTTTTTTGCTGAGCAGAATCCAAACCAGCGCGGTGGCAAGCGAGGCCAGCACCAGCAAGTCACCCACCAGCGTGGGCTGCCCCTGCGCCGCTGGAGCGCGGCTGCCGCCCAGCAGAATCAACGCCGCGCCGACGGTGGAACCAAAGAGCGCCAGCCACTCCAGTCGGCCCAGCCGCTCTTCATTGGCGCGGCCGGGGGCAAAGAGCGCGGCAGCGGCGGCA
>JBEKDN010000021.1:0-28065 GCA_050014335.1 Occallatibacter sp.
AATAGGGCTCCACATGGCAGGGGGGGTGGGGGGTCAGGCCGATTTTCGAGGTGCGCGGGGCTGTTTGGGACGGGCCGTAATAGGATTTCTTTCATCATTTCTTTATTGTGCTCGCAAAGACCGAAATCATCTGCAAACCACATAAAGGTTTTCGACGGAGATAGGTTTGCTATCGTTCTCATCCTACCGACGGCAGCCCTTTGACCGGCCGGAGAAAGTGTCGAGGTGTCCCACCCTTCCCGCAAAGAACGCGGAAAGGATAGGGCACCCCGGCATCCAGTTCGTTTTATTTATGGGCCCGATCAATGAAGTCAGCCGCGCTCTAGCGGTGTCTTCCGCCGCCATGGCCACCGCCGCCGCGATATCCGGGCAGGGCGTGTTCGCCTGCCGCCTCGTGGCCTGCGCTTCCTACGTGGCCACGTCCATCCCGGGCCTCATTTCCTTGGAAGTGATTGAAGCGCTCCGCTCCGTGCTCCGGTAACGGTCCAGAATAGCCGTGATGGGGGTCAAAACGATTGTCGACATGGCCGTAGAAGCCATGGGGGCCATGAAACCAGGGGCCAGCACCGAGGAAGACTCCACCGACAAACCAGTCAGGCCCGTAGTAGCCGTAAGGCGCACAGTCATAAGGTGGATAGTCGAAGTAGCCATACGGGCAGATGGGAGCCGGTCCAATATCTACTCCGACAGCAACCTGAGCGTGCGCCACTGGTGCGCAACACAAGAGCGCAATTGTGAGAACTGCGAATACAATCGTGGTGAGTTTGAACATAATTTCTCCTCGATTGAGTTAGAGTTTCCAAGTCGGCTGCAAGTTGCCTGCACAGTCCGCTATTTCAGTTTGGAGAGCTGTGCCGACAAGCGGCAATTTCGAGAAAGCGATTCGCGTCCCATCGAGGTCGGCGACGACAATCCAGATCACACGTGAAGCGCCGGTTGCGCATGATACTTTGACCTGTTCGACGGAATGCAGTCAATCAATCAATAAAGTGTGAACTTGAATTCGATAAGAGAAAGAGATTAGATTGGCTGATCACACTGATTTCTCTGGCTCGTCGAGAGTTTTGAGGTCGATTTGCAACTGCTGGCATTTTTTGTAAAGGTGGCTGCGTTCGAGTCCCAGGGATTTGGCGGTCTGAGTGATGTTGCGGTTGTGCCGCTCGAGTTCTTTCAGGACTTCGGCGCGTTCAAAAATTGTGATTCGCTCAGAGAGCGGGCCGGAAGCATCGACAGTATTTTGTGCAAAGGTCGATTTGTGCGCTGAATGAGCTGCGGGCAGGGCGATCTGAACTGCGGCGGCATCGACCAGGGCTCCGGCCAGAAGCAGAAGCCGCTCGACTACGTTGCGCAATTCGCGGATGTTTCCCGGCCACGCATATTGCTTGAGCTGATGGATGGCCTCATCGGAAAAAGGCACGGTCTTCCATCCGTTTTGAGCGCTGATTTGATGGGCAAAGTGCTCGACGAGCGCGGGCAGATCTTCAGGGCGCTGGCGCAGAGGCGGCAAGTCGACGGGAAAGACGACGACACGATGATAGAGATCGCGGCGGAAGTGGCCGGATTCAACAAGCTGTTCGAGATTGCGATGAGTGGCGACCAGGACGCGGACATCGACGGTGATTGGACGAGCTGCGCCGATGCGCTCGACCTCGCCCTCTTCAAGTACGCGCAGGAGCTTGGCCTGCATGGCAGGCGGCATATCGCCGATTTCGTCAAGGAAAAGCGTGCCGCGATGGGCCTGTTCAAATTTTCCGGTATGGCGCTGCGCGGCTCCGGTGAAAGAGCCCTTCTCATGGCCGAAGAGTTCGCTCTCGATAAGTTCCGCGGGCACGGCGGCGCAGTTCAGCGTGACAAATGGGCCGGTGGCGCGATGGCTCTTTTCATGCAGCGTGCGGGCAACCAACTCTTTGCCGGTTCCTGTCTCGCCGTAGATGCAGATGCGCGCTTCGCTGGCGGCGACGCGCTCAATCTGCGCCATCACGCGGCGCATGGTCTCGCCGGTAAAGACCAATGCGTGCTTGCCGACGCGGGTGCGCAGGTCTTGATTCTCCGCTTCAAGTCGAGTGAGCTTGAGCGCGTTTTCCACTGTGACGAGCAGCTTGTCAGTCGTCAGCGGCTTCTCAAGAAAATCCAATGCGCCCAGTCGCGTTGCCTTCACAGCCATTTCAATATGCGCTTGCCCGCTCATCATGACGACGGGCGCTGCGACATCGGCGTTCTTTAGATCTTCAAGCAGGGCGAGCCCGTCGCGGCGGGGCATCACTACATCGCTAAGTATCAAATCGAAGGGCTGCGAGCGGGCGAGTTCGAGGGCGCGCGCGGCGTTATCGCAAACGACGGCCTCATGACCCGCAAGACGAAAGGCGCGAGAGAGAGAAGCCAGGGTGTTGGCCTCGTCATCGACAATGAGAATCTTTGCTTTAGAAGTCATGATAAGACAGCTAACAGATTACAGTAGACAGTGAACAGTTAAGAGCGGTTCATCGGCAGCTCGATGACAAAAACCGCGCCGCCGCTCGGCGGGCTTTCGACTGCGATGGTTCCCGCGTGATCGGCGATAACCGATTGCACGATGGCCAGTCCCAATCCAGTGCCATGCTCTTTTGTTGTGTAGTAAGGCGTGAAGAGGCGCGCGCATTCTTCAGGAGCGAGGCCAGCGCCTGTATCGCCGATACGAATCTCCGCTTGATTGCCGCGCGGCCGGGCCGAAAGAGTGATCATGCCGCCTTCCGGCATTGCGTCGATTGCGTTGAGGACGAGATTGGAAAGCGCGCGGTGCAGCAATTCGGGATCGGCATCAAGCGGCATGGCGTCCGCGGAGAGATCAACTTTGAATTCGATTTTTGTTTCATTTTGGCTACTAGCTTCATAGAGGGAACGCAGGCGTTCGACCGCGTCTTTGGCGTCGATGCGCTCCAATTCGGGCTTGGGCATTTTGCTGAAGTCGCTAAAACGGGCAATGATTATTTTAAGATTGGCAATTTCCATGGCGAGGGTTTGCGTGCTCTCGCGGAAGACTTCATCGAACTCCGCTTCAGGCAATGCGCGCGCTCGCACCAGGTTTTCAACGGTCAATTGCAAAGGGAAGAGCGGGTTCTTGAGCTCATGCGCAAGACGCCGCGCAAGCTCACGCCACGCGGCCACGCGCTCACTCTGCACCAGCCGCTCGCGCTGGCTGGCTAATTGGCCGGTCATGCGATTGAAGGCTCGCGCCAGCACATCGACTTCGTCGCGGCCATGGATGCGCTTGCGCTCTGGCACACTGGTCTCCCAGTTGCCTTGAGCGACCTGTTCCGCAGCGCGCGCCAACTGCTCGATGGGACGCGAAACGCGCGCGGCGATCCAGAGGCTAGCCAGAATCGCCAAGAGGATTCCACCGGCGGCGACTCCGTATGCGATGGCGCGAATGTGCTGCTGGGCCTCAATCATGCCGCTGCGCGATATGGCTACCAGGAGCACCGCGAGCACAATGCCTTGGTCGTTCTTAAGCGGGATCGCGGTGGCATTCACGCTGTCTTGGCGGGCTGTTCCCACGGGCTGGGCGCGGGCGCGGCACTGGTCGCTGCTGCCAACAGTCCAATCGCAATCCTCCCGACTAGCCATTTCAGCTTCATTGCATTCAGCTTTCTGTGCATGTTTCGTATGCGCGGATTATATCGTTTGGAGGCTTACAATTTCATCTTGCCCGCAATGAGTGCTCCGGCGAAACGGAGTTGCAATATACATTTCGCCGGAGGTTGACTCAATGACCTGGAGCGGGCGTGGGATCAGACTGCGATTCCGAATCCATCTCCTGCTTCACGACCGGGCTGGCGGCCATGCTCTTGAAGACATCGTTGGCAAAGAAAAATTTGCCATCCGATGGTACCATCACCACCTGGATCTTGTCGGAAAGGCGCTCGGCGATGATCTTATTGATGAGCAGTGGCGACTTGTTGAGGAGCGCCGCTTCGCTGGTCATTCGCTCGGCGTTGGCCGCTGCCATCAGACGAACGCGGCTGGCCTCGGCGTCGGCCAGCAAGTTACGCCGCTGCAGCTCGGCCTTGCTGTCGATAACCTTGGCTTCGGCATCCGCCTCGGCGTTCTGAATGGTCGTCTCTTTGTGAGCCTCGGCCTCCAGTTTGCTCTGCTCGATCTGCTTCTCTTTGAGCGGCAGCGTGTATTGCATGGCGTCGGCCTCGCCTTTAGCCTCGACGACTTTGGATTGCGCTTCGCCTTCGGCCTCCTTCACCTTTTGTACCGCGTCGGCCTCGGCCTCCAACTCGGCGATGTGAACCTGCTTTTGCTGAATCTCTGTGGTGACACCCATTTGCTCGTCCTGCTGCTCCTTCAGCAACAAGCCTTCCAGCCCTTTGGCGTATTCGGGAGGAAGTTGAATATCGGAGAGCATCACCTCTTCTACGACGATGCCGTCGGCACCGAGTTTGCGCGTAATGATCTCTGAAGCTTTGGCGCGGACTTCTTCACGCTTGACGCTGAAGATTTCTTGCACTGTGTAGGCTGGCGTCAGTTCGCGCCACGCGCTGGCCACTACCGGCGGAACAATCTCTTTGTCGGCGGGCTGAGGCAGATGCGCCTGCACAGTGGCTAGTTTATTGGGGTCCAGGCGATAGCGCACCGTGACCGCGAGGCCTATGTCAAGGCCTTCGCGCGACTGCACGCTGAGGCCGATCTTCTGCCCGGTGGTCTTAGAACCGTCTTCGGCAATGCCAGCGGTGAAGAGATGATCGCGGAGGTCGAAGCTTTCCACGGTCTCGATAAGCGGCGTAACGAAATGCAAGCCAGGATACAGCGTTCCTGGCAGCGTGCCGCTCAGCTGGCTGATGCGCACGCCGCCCATTCCGCTGGGCACGACGACGATGCTCGAAGCAATCAATAGCGGCAGGCAGGCCACCAATGCCAGCGCAACGGATGGACGCCAGGAGATATCTTCCAGTTCGGTTGGTTCCTGGCCAGCGTTCTGGCGGCGAGCGGAGCGAATGCGGATTACGAGTCCATAGAGTGGAATTGCAAACGCGGCAGCCAGCAGAAGCACTCCCGCAACGGTCATAAACAGCTTCAATGCGATCATTGTTCTTCTCCTATTTTGTTTTGTGATTGCGCTCAATTCGTCTTCCAGTTCCCGGCCGTGGAGCAAGCAGCAGCCGGACCAGCCCGCCAAATGTCAGTTCTTCAAAGAGCAGCGCCGCTGTAACCGATAGAAGCGCCGAACCCAGACCGCTCATTGCTTCCGAAAGCAGATTCATCTGTGCCTCCTTAGCGAGAAGCCATCAATACAGCCATCGCCGGAAGCGCAGGCGCGGCGTTTTCAAGTGCAAGCAACTGTGCGGGAATCGCAATTGTTGCGGCAGCCGCGGTCTCGACCGGCGGAAGCGCGGGCTTCTGGCCATCGCCAAAGAGCTTGGCCGTTTGCTGATTGCGTTCGCCGATCAGCTCAACTGTGTCGCCCACTTCAACGAGGCCGTAGAACTCTTCGAGATCGGCGCGGGCCATGCGGATGCATCCATGCGAAGCCGCCTTGCCGATGGAGTTGGGCTCGTTGGTGCCGTGGATTCCGTAGCCGGCGATGCTCAATCCCATCCAGCGTGTGCCCACCGGATTGCCCGGCCCAGGCAGGATCGTTTTGCCATTGTGGCGATAGGTAGGGTTAGCCGCGCGGCGCTCGATGATGAAGGTTCCGACAGGGCTGGGCGTAGACGGCTTGCCGACTGCAACGGAGTAAACCTTTTTGACCTGACCATCTTCGACCAGCGCGAGCTTGCGGTCTTCCAAGCTCACAACGATAATCCGCTTGGATGGTGTGACTGCTACGTGCTGCTGGGTATTGTTCTTCGGCTGTTGCGCCGCTGCCTGCACCGCCAGAACGATTGCCGCCACTGCGATCGCCACCAATTTGCTGAGCATTAGAGCCTTCATCACGTCCCCCGATTTCGTTTTCAAATCGCTTACGCCTATAAAAGGTGCAAGCTGATCGCCAAAGGCAATCTATTGAAAAAGAAGATGTTATGGAAATGATGAATGACGGAAAACGTGTCAGAGGAGACACGCCGTGTGCGGAATGACACGAAGTTGACAGGCAAAACAGTGATCCTTGGCAATGGATGGGCAGCGAAGGGATTTAGGGGGTGCTCGATTAACTAGATGCGTGTCTTTCACGAATCGTGCGGAACTATGCCTCAGGAACCAGCGGAGGTTCTGGCCATTATTAACCTGCTGTTCACGAAAAGTTCTCTCAGGTTTGAAGTGCGGGCGAATTTGGGGAGCTAAGCTTTGACTGGCTGTTCCGTGCCGCTCGAAAGGTTCCTCCCGAATCGGCGGCTCGCCTGATGGAGTGCATCAGGCTCCCCCAGCGGATCTCCGTGCGCGAGGAAACTATCGAGCGCGTCCGAACAGACTTCATTCCCCACTGAGGTCAAAACCGATGCATAGTGTTACCAGTATCTCCCGCTCCTTCACAATGAGGAGCGCTGTTGTGGCGCTGTCAGCGCTGCAAGTCTTTACAGGGCTTCCCATGCAGGCCGCGCCCCCGAACCCTTCCGAAGAGACAAGAACGCCAATCAAACATGTGATCGTGATTATTGGCGAGAACCGTACCTTCGACCACATCTTTGCGACTTATCAACCGAAGCCGGGTGAACGAGTGAGCAATCTGCTCTCGAAGGGAATCATCAAAGCTGACGGTACGCCCGGCCCGAACTATTCGGAGGCGGCGCAAAATTCAGCCGAGGATACATCGAGCGATCTTTACCAGTTGAGCCCCGGCGGCAAGGCGCTGTTTCCGACATTGCCGGCACCGCTGGCCGGCGGCCCGACTGTTCCCTTTGTTTCGTCGCTGGCCGAAGCCGAAGCGGTGGAAACCGGGCTGCCGAATACACAGTACTACACGTATCTGACAACCGGCGGAACGGGCCTGGCGGCTGGCACACCAGACACGCGGATTCCAAACGTGAACAACTTGCTCGACGGTCCATTCCAGATCACGCCGGGCATTCCCTATGACGCGTATGCGGCTAGCCCGGTGCATCGCTTCTACCAGATGTGGCAGGAATTGGACTGCAATCGCAGCGCCGCGACGCGATGGAACCCTAGTGGCTGCCGCGCGGATCTTTTCCCGTGGGTGGAGACGACGATTGGGGCCGGATCGAATGGTTTGGCTCAGCCGAGTCCGTTCACCGAAGAAACAACCGGCGAGGGCTCGACTTCCATGGGGTTCTATAACGTGCAGCAGGGCGACGCACCTTATTTGAAGTTCCTGGCCGATAACTACGCAATGAGCGACAACTACCATCAGGCGATCAATGGTGGAACGGGCGCGAATCATGTCGCGTTGGGTACTGGCGACGCCATTTATTTCAGCGATCCTGAAGGAAATCCAGCCGAACCACCGCATAATCAGCTTGTCAATCCGGGCACGGCCAATGCGGGCGTGGTGGACGAGGTGGAAGATCCGAACGCGGCCGAGGGCACGAATAACTGGTACAGCGAAGACGGTTACGGTGGCGGGTCGTTTGGTTCGCCGTCGTACGGTGGAGGCACTTACAGCAATTGCTCGGACAGAAATGCGCCAGGGGCTGCCGCAGTGCTGGCTTACCTGAAAACCCTGCCGTACAAGCCTGATCCGAACTGCGCGCGAGGCGCTTACTATCTGCTGAACAACTACAACCCTGGCTACTTTGGCGATGGCTCGAATGCGTACACGGACACCAACGCCAACAACACGGTGTTTACGATCCCACCTTCAAAGCTGCGCAACATAGGGGACGAACTCCTGGAAAAGAATATCTCGTTTGCGTGGTTCGGCGACCAGTTCAACATTTATGTCAACGACAAGTACGACCAGTTGCCGCAGGATGTGTATTGCAACATCTGCAACTTCTTTCAGTACTCAACCTCGATCATGACGAACGACGCCGTCCGCGCGGCGCACCTGAAAGATACGGTGGATTTGTACGCCGATATCGCGGCTGGGACGCTGCCCGCGGTTTCATACGTGAAGCCGAGCGGCCTCGTCGATGGCCATCCGGCGTCGTCGAAGCTGGATCTCTTCGAGGGCTTTGTGAAGAAAATTGTAGACGGAGTGCAGGCCAATCCAGAGCTGTGGAAGAGTACGGCGATCTTCGTTACTTTCGACGAGGGCGGCGGCTATTACGATTCCGGCTATGTGCAGCCGCTGGATTTTTTTGGCGACGGAACGCGGATTCCCCTGATCGTGATTTCGCCCTGGACCAGAGCGGGGCATATTTCGCACACATACACCGATCACGTTTCGGTGCTGAAGTTCATTGAGCACAACTGGGATCTGAGGCCGCTGACCGGCCGCAGCCGCGACAATCTACCCAACCCACTACAGACAGAGGAGAATCCTTATGTGCCGCTGAACAGCCCGGCAATTGGAGATCTCTTCGATCTGTTCAGCTTCGACGCGCATGATCGATCTGCTTTTTGAATGCGGGTAAATTGTTGCCCCACCCTTGCCATGTTTTGGCAGGGGTGGGGCACTCGGATTCAATCGACGAAATCCACTCGCGGGGCGATGGGGATGATGCCGCGCTCATGGCCAAGCTCGAGGAGCTTGCGGATGGCGGCGCGGCCGTCTTCGCCATAGTCCAGGGTGCGCTCATTGACGTACATGCTGACGAAGCGGCTGGCGAGACGGGTGTCGAGATCGCGGGCAAACTGCATGGCGTATTCGAGGGCTTCTTCGCGGTTGTCGAGGGCATGCTGGATGCTGTCACGCAGGGCCTTGGAGATGATTTTGTGGGAGGCCGCGCCCAGGGAGCGGCGGATGGCGTTGCCGCCCAGGGGCAGCATCATGCCGGTGGTCTCACGCCACCAGACGCCGAGGTCGATGATTTTGGAGAGGCCGCTGGTGCTGTAGGTGAGCTGGCCTTCATGGATGATGAGCCCGGCTTCGAACTCGCCGGCCTGGATGGCGGGAATGATCTTGTCGAAGGGAATGACCTCGGTGCGCAACTCGGGGTTGAAAATTTTGAGGGCGAGATAAGCGGTGGTGAGGGTTCCTGGAATGGCGATGCGGATGCGGGAGAGATCCTCGATGGCGATTTGCTTGCTGGCGACGATCATAGGGCCGTAGCCCTCGCCCACACTGCCGCCGCAACCCATGAGCGTGTAGTTGTCTTGCAGGGAAGGATAGGCGTGGAAGCTGATGGCGGTGACATCAAAGAACGCCTCGGTGAGGGCGCGGCGATTGAGGGTTTCGATGTCGCACAGGGTATGGGAGAAGCGATAGCCGGGGACGCGGATTTTGCCGGTGGCGAGGCCGTAGAACATGAATGCATCGTCGGAGTCCGGACTATGGGCGATGGAGATGTCGATGATTTCAGAGGCGCCGGGGATTGGGGAATTTAATTCACTCACGGGAATGGCGGATCCTTTCAAGGCAAACGAGCAATGGGGTTTCAGATTAACGCACGCGGCGGCTCAGACGGCGGAAGGTGGCAGCCAGCGCGGCGGCGGCACCGACTTTAAGGGTGTCCGCGGCGAGGAATGGCAGGACGCCGATGGCAAATACGGTCTGCGCGGAGGCATGAGTGAAGACAGCAAGCCAGATAGCCCCGCAGGCCAGGATGAGCAGATCACCGGCAGCGGCGCAGGGCAGTGCCAGCCATGGACGTTGGCCGGTGCGACGCCAGAGAACCGAGATGAGCGCGGCGGCAAAGGGATAGGCGACGAGATAGCCGGCGGTGGGTCCGAGCAGGTGCGCAAGGCCGGCGGTGCCGAATGGGCCCGGCGCAAAGACGGGAAGGCCAGCCGCGCCTTCAGCCAGGTATGCGACGAGAGCGGAAGCGGCCATCCGTGGGCTTAGGAGCAGGCCCAGGACGAGGACGGCGAACGGTCCGAGGGTAAGCGGCACCGGCGTGAAGGGAAGCGGCAGGGCGACGTGGGAGCAGAGGGCGACAAAGGCGCTGGCGGCGACGGCGATAGCAGCGCGGCGGAGCCAAGGTGTGGCGGCTGCGGGCGCGAGTGATGCGGAGATCGAATGGCTCACGGAAGGTTCCTCGGGGCCGGTTATGGCCTTAAAACTCTGTTTCCTGGTCAGTGTCTTCAGCCGCATCGGGAGCGGGGCCCGGTGACGGCCTAGGGCTCAAGCGCGCGCGCCGCACCCAGATGTGAAGCGCCATGCCGGCGGCTGCAACCAGCATCGCCGCGAGCGAGACGAGAAGGACAATCAATAGCCAGCGCATGAGGAGCAAACCACGGTCAGAATATCAGACGAGCGCGGCAGGCGGTCGTGCGGACGATCTTGGCAGAGTGCCGAGCGATATCAATTACCGCCGGGTAAAAAAAGCTGTGCGTCGTGCTGACGGCAATAGAGGTTGGGAAGCAAGCGAAATCTGCGGAAAGCGCCTGCAAAAAAATGGACGGAAAAGGGTCTTTTTGCCTTCAAAACCGCCCGTTTGGGGCTAAAACAGGGGCAAAAACGAGTGGTTGCAGTAACTGATTGGTTAACAGGGAAAAATTGTAACCTATTTGTATTGTGTTTGTTACGGGAAATATGCAAGCAGAAATATGGCTCCATTGGGGTAGGGGGGGGTGGGGGTGCGTCGAATATCGGGAGAATAAAAGGAGAAATTTGGCCCAAAGACCGGGACTGAGATAGCGCGGATTGGAGATTGCATGGCGGTCATGTGGGCCTCGGGTTTGCGACTACATCCATTGTGCGCGCGGGGCCATTAATTATCTGCAAACCAGTTTTCCAAGGGAATGAAGCCGGGAAGCTGCCTAAGGGTTTCCTTGGTGCTTGAATCCAAATCCGCTACCGCCGCATCTTGACTGGCTGAAGCGGATTTACAGCGGTGAGGTGAGAGTGGGAGCCGGGTTGTCGATCTTTCGATTCTGAGATTGGCTAACCACACGGGCCTACTGGTTGCTCATTGCCTCTAGCGCGGCTTTGGCAAGGAATCCGGAACGGGTCAAATGCCGGGCTTGCGCGTAGGAGTCGATCTGCGAGAGCAAAGCGCCGGGCAGCGAGATGTGGCATCCAGAGCCTCCTGGCCATGCGATAGATCTCTTTCCAGTCGTCCACAGCGGAAAGGCACCCTGGGAAATCTGGAAACTCGATTTCATGCCTCCGATTCAAGTCTGCGAATGATCTCCGCGTTCTACATCCTGTGTAAATCTACACATACTGGAGTTTGGTCTTCCCGGAGATATGCCGGAAAGCGAAGAAAAGATTGCTGCCAGTGGAAAGGAAGCGGTCTATCGTGGTAGTTTGCAACTTTTGCGGGTTATTTTTCCCGGAGGGGGAAATATGCCCGGCTGGGACGTAATTTGAACCGGCGGCGGGTGCGACCGAAGCGCCTGTGGCGGAGTCCAATGGGCCGGACAGGATAGAGTGGGAGTGGAAACGGGATTGGAAAACAGGATGGCAATGAGCAAATCACTGGTAATCGTCGAGTCGCCGGCCAAGGCCAAGACGATCGAGAAGTATCTGGGCAAGGGGTTCGAGGTTCTGGCGTCGGTGGGTCACATCATGGACCTGCCGAAGAACGATATTGGCGTGGAGTTGGAGAATCGCACCTTTGAGCCGACGCTGATGGTTTCTCCGGGCAAGGAGAAAGTGGTGGCGCAACTGAAGCGCGCGGCGGCCAAGGCGGACGAGATCTTTCTGGCGCCTGACCCTGACCGCGAGGGCGAGGCGATTGCGTATCATCTGGCGCTGCAACTGGGGACGTCAGCCAAAGAGAAGAAGAAGATTCGCCGCGTGACTTTTAACGAGATCACGAAGAAGGCCGTGCAGGAGGCATTCAAACACGCGCGGGATCTGGATCAGAATCTGGTGGACTCGCAGCAGACGCGGCGGATTCTGGACCGGCTGGTGGGGTACCAGATTTCTCCGCTGCTGTGGGATAAGGTGCGGCGAGGATTGAGCGCAGGGCGCGTGCAGACGGTCGCGGTGCGGCTGATTGTGGAGCGCGAGCGGGAGATTGGGGCATTCAAGCCGGTGGAGTATTGGACTCTGGAGGCTGTGCTCTATCCCGAAGGCCAGCAAGATACCAAGCTCAAGGCGCGCTTTGTGGGTATCGACGGCGAGCCGGCGCGCGTGGCCAATGGGCAGGACAAAGAAGGGAAAGACCAGTTCATCGCCAACGCATTGCCGGACGAGAAAGCCATGAGCGAAGTGATTGCGGCGCTGGATTCGGCGCGGTGGTCGCTGGTGTCGGTGCAATCGACGGAAAAGCAGCGGAGACCGCTGGCGCCGTTTATTACCAGCCAATTGCAGCGCGATGCATCAAGCAAGCTGGGCTTCAATGTGCGGCGGACGATGGGCGTGGCGCAGCGGCTCTATGAAGGCGTGGATGTGGGCGCCGATGGAACGACGGGCCTGATTACTTACATGAGAACCGACTCGCCGCGCGTTGCGCCGGAAGCGATTGAAGGCGCGCGGGAGTGGATTGGCAAGCAACTGGGCGCGCAATATCTGCCCGCGACGCCGAATCATTACAAGGGCAAAAAGGCAGCGCAGGACGCGCATGAAGCGATTCGTCCCACGGATGTTTCGCGGACGCCGGAATCGGTAGCAAGCTATCTGACGGAAGAGCAACTGAAGCTTTACCGGCTGATCTGGCAACGGTTTGTGGCCTCGCAGATGACGCCCGCGATTTTTGAAATCACTACGGCGAAGATTGCCGCACTCTCAGCGAAGACCGGGAAGACTTATGACTTCCGCCTGAGTGGGTCGGTGGTGCGCTTTGACGGCTTCTTGAAGCTTTACGAAGTGGAAGAAGAAAAGAAGGACGACGACGATGAGGCCAGCAACAAGCTGCCGAATCTGGATAATGTGAAGCGGCTTGGATTGGATGAGCTGCTGCATCGCCAGCAATTTACGCAGCCGCCTCCACGATACAACGAAGCTTCGCTGGTGAAGGTGCTGGAAGAGCGGGGAATTGGGCGGCCTTCGACTTATGCGTCGATTATCAATACCATTCAGGACCGCGAATATGCGAGCAAGATCAGCGGGAGATTCTATCCGACTGAGATAGGAATGGTGGTCTGCGACTTACTGGTGAAGAATTTTCCGTATATTTTCGATGTGCAATATACGGCGCGGCTGGAAGAGGAACTGGACGAGATTGAAGAGGGCAATGAGAAATGGACCGACCTGCTGAACGGCTTTTACACATACTTTGTGGAGGAGCTGAAAGACGCGGGCATGAACATGGAAGATATCAAGCGGATGGAGCACAAGACGGACGAGAAGTGCGACTTGTGCGGGTCGCCGCTGTTATTGAAATGGGGCAAGTTCGGCAGCTTTTATGCCTGCTCGGCTTATAACAAGAAGGATAAGTCGAGCTGCACTTTTACCAAGGAAAATACCGCGGGCAAGCCGGATATGAATACTCCCGAGGCGCAGGAAGTGGGCGAGCAGGAGGAGTATTGCGATAACTGCGGACGAGTGATGGTGCTGCGCCGCGGGCCTTTTGGGATGTTTATGTCTTGCCCTGGATTCAATGAGGATCCGCCATGCAAGACCTTCCGTAAATTGAGCAGCAAGCAGCAGCAGAAGGTGGCCGCGCCGCAGCCGACCGGCGAAGATTGTCCGCAATGCGGCAAGCCGCTGGTGTTGCGCCAGGGGAGTTACGGGGAGTTTGTGAGTTGCTCGGGCTACCCAAAATGCAAGTATGTGAAGCAGAACATTATTGAAGGTTTGAAATGCCCGAAGTGCGGTGTGGGTGACTTAGCCGAACGCAAGGCGCGGAGGGGAAATATTTTCTGGGGTTGCACGAATTATCCCAAGTGCGACTTTACTTCAAATCTGAAGCCGGTGGCGGAGAAGTGCCCGGAATGCGGCAGTACTTACTTAGTTGAGAAGACGCTGCGCTCGGGGATATTTCTGGAGTGCCCGAATAAGAAGAAGTCCGCCGAGGAAGAGGCTGCGCCGAAGAAGCGCGCGGCCAAGGGGGCGGCCAAGGGGGCTGCGAAGGCTGCGGCGGCAGAGAGCGGCGAGTCTTGCAGTTACTCGAAGCGGATTGGCGATGCGCCGCCGCTGCCTACGGCCGAGACGCATGGGCCAGTGGTGGAGAAGCCAGAGAAGAAGACCGCCGCGAAAAAAGCCGGCAAGAAGGCTTTGCAGCCGGCGTGAAAGATGTGTTGAAAGAAATTGTTATTCTTGGCGGACCTAACGGCGCTGGCAAGACAACAGCGGCGCCGGTGCTGCCGCCGGAATTTCTGGATTTACATTCGCTGAAAAGCGTGAGGGCTTGGCTTTGCTTGTGCATTATCCAGAGCGTTGGTTGAAGATTGTGGAGGTGGCACGGTGAAAAACCTAAGTTCAAATGACCTTCACGAAACCAACGGTCGAGCTCTTGAAGAGGTGGATCGCCGTCTGGCCTCTGGCGAACTGGACGGATCGGGGCGGTATTACACTGACGCGGAACTGGCGGCGGGCGCGGTAACGGGCGGCAAATGAGCAGCCGCGAAGCCTGTGAAGGCCAACGCGGCATAAAGCGCCGATCTGCCTCCAGACAGTTCTTCGCTGAATCCGGTAAGATGGGGCAGCGGAGATATAACCCTGATGGAACGAATGCTTGCCACACCGGCCGATGCCGAGATTATTCTCAAACTTTATCAATTGCGCACTGAGACGCTGATGCGTCAGGCGCGCGCATGGGTGACGGGAGAATTTTGGCCGGCGACGGCGGAAGAGTTTTTTGCTGTCTCAGAGAATATGGCCGATCCGCACTGCGCTTTGCTGCGCCAGGTGCTGACCTACTGGGAGATGGCGGCGGCGATGGTGCTGCACGGGGCCGTGAGCGCGGAGCTGTTTGTGGATTGCAATGGCGAGGGATTCTTTCTGCTGGCCAAATTCGCTCCGATTCTAGAGGCGGTGCGGGAGAAGAATCCGGCGTTTTTGCTGAAAACAAGCGAGCTGGTGAACCGCATTTCCGTGGCCTCGCAGCGCTATGAGGCGATTGTGAAGCATGTGGAGACGGTGCGGGAGATTGTTGCGGCGCGGTAAAATGCGCAAGGCGTGGAAGAAAGTGCTCTTGCCGGATGCCGGCTGACTGGAGCATGATGTAATAGTTCGAGAGTCGTCCAATCCCCTGGAGGTTTCTATGAAGCGTGTATTTGCTTTGCTGCTGGCTGGGTTTGCCCTGAGCGCGGTTGCCGCTGGCGCGTCTACGATCAAAGGCTACATCTCCGACTCGATGTGTGGCGCGAAACATGCCGGCTCCGGCGCTGATTGCGTGAAGAAGTGCATCAAGGGCGGGATGACTCCGGTCTTTGTGGACGAGGCGAAGAAGGGTGTCTGGACGATCGACAATCCGGACGCGGTGAAGGATTTTTACGGCGCTCATGTGACCGTCACGGCCACCAAAAACGATGACAAAAAGAGCGTCCATATCGACTCGATTGCTGAAGTGAAATAGGGCTTACGGCGCTTTTTCCATAATCGGGCTCGCCATGGCGGCGAATCTCTGCTAATGTCGTATCCGTTACTCCTTCCGGACTGTCCCCCCGCCGCTGGAGTGCAGAAGCGGATGTGAGTGGAAGAGCCATGGCACGAGCGATTTGGAACGGCAAGGTGATTGCCGAGAGCGAAAGAACCGAAACAGTGGATGGGAATGTATACTTTCCCGAGTCCAGCCTCAAGCGCGAATATTTTCGTCCCAGCAGCACCACCTCTCTTGATCCGGCGAAGGGTCAGGCTCGGTATATGAACCTGGTGATCGAAGGTCAGGATAACCCTGACGCAGCCTGGTACTACCCTGACCCCAAGCCGACGGCCCGCAAAATCAAGGGCTTGGTTGGTTTTTGGCGAGGCGTGGAAGTGGAGAAGTAGGTGGGCTGAAGCCGAGTGGCCGCGCGCTGACTGCGCCGGGCACAGGGCGCGTCAGTGTGATACATTTTCCCCATGGGCCTCAAGGGTTTGGCGACGTTTGCGCTGCTATCGACGACTATGCTGGCGCCGGCGGCGGTCTGTGCCGAGACGGGTAATTCAAGCGTTGCGAAGCAGCCTATTCTGGTGGCTTGGAACGACCCGTCCGCGAACAGTCTTCCCAGTACGACAAGCGGCGGCGAAAGCAGCTTTCAGACACCGCGCATCACCGTCGCCAATCCGCCACCGACGCAGGTTCCCTGGACATGGCAGCAGGAAATCACTTGGGCCGCCAATCTCATTCTCGTGATTCTGGGTTACATCGGGATCATGATGGCAATTCAACTGCTGCGCAAGATCGACAGGCAGGCGGGATATGCTGAGGCCTCAGCCGAGACAGCCGCGGCAAGCGCGCAGGCCGCGCTGCTGAACGCGCAAGCGGTGATTCACTCTGAGCGGCCGTGGTTGCTGATTACCGTTGAGCCATCCAAGAGCATTGAGAACAGCTTTACGGTGTTGGCGACCAACCGTGGGCGCACGCCAGCTAAAATTGTGGCGACGGCGGAGCGAACGCGCATCGTGATCGATGAAAATCACCTTCCGCCGATGCCTGAGTACAAGAACGAGCGGCCGGGCGCGCCGGTGGTTCCCATCATTCTGGTTCCCGGCGAATCGGCGGTGATCAAGCCATTCTGCCGTGACGATGTGAAGGGGCTTTGCGACTCGGAAGAGAGATTCAAGCGGATTGAAACCTGGGATGAGAAGGTGTTTCTTTATGGCAAGGTTATTTACAAGGATTTGATTGCTCCGGCCGACGATCAAGGGCATGAGACGAACTGGTGCTGCTGGTATATTCACGGGCGGCAGAACAGCGGATTGGTGATTGCAGGACCGCCGGAGTATAACTCGCATTCATAAATGCAAGGACGATGCTGGATATGATTCCGCTGCGGGATTGATCCGCTTAAGGGCCCGTGCGCGCGAAGATTACAGCGATGTTGTCGCTGTAGACCAGCTTCCAACCGGGCATAAGAGGCAGGACGTGGGCCATGGGGGCCTGGCGGGATAGAAGGCAGAAGCCCACATTGTACTTCCGCAGGAGAGCATCGGGGTCGCTGGCCACCGTGGCCCAGCTTCCGAACTCGCCGAGGAGACCAGACCACTCGTAGATATCTGTCCGGCCATCGATGAAGACGGGATATTGAGGCAGCGCCCATATCAGATAGCCACCGAAATCGTATTCGTTCAGCATGATTCCGGGAAGCGGATGGGCGTGGAGAAAATCGACGGCCTTGACCGGGCTTAGCGCTTCGACTTGCGCCTGGAGGTCTTGCGCGCTGGGAAGGGCGAACCAGGCGGCGACAAGCGAGAGAGCGATCATGACCGCATTGGGCGCGATGCGATCCGCCTGCGCGTTGTAGCCTTCCCAACTGTTGGCGAGCAAGCGGGTGAGGATGGGCGCGGCCAGGATACCGAAGACAATCAACATGCGCAGATGGCTGACGGCGAGCCACGTGCCAATGCCGAGCAGCAGCAGTTCGTCAAAGAAGAGTTGAGAACCGCGAAGGGCCACGAGAAGAAAGATGCCGAGGAGCATGGCCATCAGCGCGATGCCGGCAGGATCGTTCATTTTGAGCGGCGACCACTCCTGCACGCTGCCGAGCAGCACATGCATGTTCAACAGGGTGTCTAAGGGGTAGAGGATCTGGCGAAGGCCAATCGGATTGAGGAAAAGAGCGGCGAGTGAGAGGAGCATTGCCGATAAGAACTTATTGCGGCGGATGGGATCCCAGCGCCGCGAGACGAGTGAACCGATCTGAAAGCTGAAGGACGATGTGAAGAGGAACACCGCGGCGACAACGATTCCGAGAATAAACGAACCATGGATGTTTATCCAAAGGGCAAAAAGCGGCGGCAGCCAGAAGAACCAGCGGGGATTGCGGGTGCGGCCTAGCTGGATCAGCGCGAGTTCGGCGATCAGCAGCAGGTAGGCGATGAGCTGGGGGCGGATGGCGTAAGCTGGGCCGGCAAAAAACCAGAGGGCCATGGCGCCAACGAATGCAACTTTTGCGTTGCCTGAGTAGAGGGTGCAGAGTGCGTAGCCGGAGACAAGAAGCGCCGCGATAAAGGCGCAGAGCCAGAGCATAAGACCGGAGTAGCCTGCGAATCTGTAAGCGATAAAAATTGTTGTTTCCGCCAGCCACTCCTGAGGCACAAGGGGCTGATGCGCGGCAGTGGAGGAGAAGAGATCAACCAGAGGAATGTGATGCGTTGCGCAGATGATCTGGCCCATCTTGAGCTGCCACCAGAGGTCCGAGTCATCAAAGCGCGAGCGTGCGGTGAGCACGGCAAGAAAGACAAGAATCCCAGCCAGCATGGTAGGGAAGGAGAATCCCTTTTGCAGTAATCGATGGAGTGCTGAATTGCCGCGGAGGCCGGCGGACGAAGAGGCCGATGTCAAGCCGTCTCCGCATCCCGCATGTTCTGCTCGATGAGTTCGGGCTCAGCGAGGCGAATCAGGCGATGAAGGTACGCGCGCGAGATACAGAGACTGCGTGCCGCCAGCGTCTTATTTCCGTTGTTCTCGCGGACGGCGGTGACAGCGAGCTTGACCTTGTAGTCGCGGAGTTGGCGTTCAAAGGAGCCGGCGGGATGGTAATCGCCTATATCGACGACGTCGCCCACGTCCCCCATATCGCCCATGTCGGCGATGTCGCTCATATCGCCGATATCCGAATCGGTATCCTCAATACTGACGCTGAGATCTTCGGCGCGGACAACTTTGCCGGGGGCGAGAATGATGGCCCGCTGCATTACGTTCTCAAGTTCGCGCACATTGCCGGGCCAGCGATGCGCCTGAAGCACGGCGATAGCCTCGGGCTCGATGTCGTCCATCGGCTTCTGGAAGAGCTGGCTATAGTGCTTGAGGAAGTGCCGGGCGATGCGAGGAATGTCGGAGGGATGCTCCTGGAGGGCAGGCGACTCGATCCGCATGACATTGATGCGATAGAAAAGATCCTGGCGGAATTTTCCCTCGGCGACGGCTTTGTTCAAATCTTGATGGGTGGCGAAGACCAGGCGCGCGCGCAGCGGCGTGAGCTTGGTGCTGCCCAGACGGCTGAATTCCATCTGCTGAAGGACGCGGAGCAGCTTGACCTGGGTGAAGAGACTGAGGTCGCCGATTTCATCGAGAAAAAGGGTACCGTCGGCAGCTTGTTCAAAATAACCTTCACGCGAACCGACTGTGCCGGTATAAGCACCCTTTTCATGACCGAAGAGCTCGGCTTCAATCAAGGTTTCAGGGATTGCGCCGCAGGAGACGGCGACAAAGGGACGATTGGCGCGCGAACCGAGATTATGGATGGCGCGGGCAACCAGTTCCTTTCCGGTTCCACTCTCGCCGGTGACCAGCACCGAGGCATTGAGATTGGTGACGCGGTGAATAAGCTGATAGACGCGCTGCATCTGCGGACTGGAACCGATAAGACGGTCGCAACTGGCCGGCACATCCAACTGCTGCTGCGCGGTTTCCAATTGCTGACGCAGCGAAGAGTTCTCATAGGCCCGGCTGAGCATGGTCTTGAGATCTCGAATAGAGGGAGGACGGCGGCAGTAGCCAAAAGCGCCGGTGCGCACCAACTCAAAGGCAGTGGAGCGCAGAGCGTCGTCGGCCATGATGATGGCCGGAACCTGAGTGGCGATAAGGCGCTGAGTACAGCCGATGCGCTCCTGGAGGGAATCGTGATTCGAATGCAGATCGAGAATCATGACATCGGAATCGCCGGCGGCCCGGAGGAGATTCATGCCATCCTCGTCGGCCTGCAAAAGGACTGCAAACTCTTTCCCGAGTGCCGAGGCGAGCAGGGTGTGGAGCGTGCGGTCTTCCGAGTACAATCCGATCTTAATCATCTTTCGGCAAGTTCTCCAACCATGCAACCTACCCGCGTTCATTTACGCTGGGCGTGGCTATGGTCTGCTTTCTATCTCCAAGGCGGTGAACCAAAGACTCTTTGCGGCGGAATTGGACCGCGACGGCAACACATTCAGCCAGTCACAAGAGAATAATCGACAATTCACGACTCTGACCAGAGATATTACCGCCGGTGAGTGCCTGTGTCGAGATGACTCTAGTAACTTTGTATCAATTCCGCCCACTATCTGGGTTGGGAAGACCAAAGCGGATAGGAATGGTAAAAAGAGCGGAGAAGGGCGGCTTGAAATTCGTATAACTATACTGTTTGCATTATGTTAGCGTAATGAGCCGCGAGCATTTGGAGGTATTGCGAGGCAGGTTGCGAAATTCACGCGTATCAGGTGCATTACTAAAAGGTATCCATAGTTTATACATTCTTACTCTATGGTAATTTAAATGCTAGGTACTTAACTTTATGAAGACTGCGTAAACCGAACCAAGATCGTTACTTAACGTTCTTCCGAAGTCAGCAACGGCGAGTGCGGGGCTATGGTGATGCCATGGGACGCGGTGTATACGTGTCGCTTCACTCGCTTGAATAACCCCGTAAACAGCCGTGTACACCGGAATAGCCGACTCTCCATCTATATAGTGCGAAAAAATGCCGAATTGACTGATAGTGGGTGTATACGGGCGCTTATTGGTTGATTAAAAACAATTGCAAGATTGGCTAATCAATTGCTACAGTGTAGTTCTCCCGTACAGTCGGGAGTCAGGGAGCTATTAGATGCAGCATTGGTTAGCTTGGTGGCCCACGGTGATTGTGCTGATGGTGGCGACAGCCACGGATCTGCGCAGCCGCCGTATTCCAAACTGGCTGGTGTTTCCTTTTCTCTTGATAGGACTGGTGGTTTCGCCACTGCGGCATGACTGGGATGGTGTTGGCCGCGGGTGGCAGGGAAGCGGGCTGAGTTTTAGCTGGCACGGCTTGGGACAGAGTTTTGGCGGAGCTGCCGTGGGCCTTCTGATCTTTGGCCTTTTCTTTCTGATGGGCGGCATGGGCGCCGGGGATGTGAAACTGTGCGCCGCGATCGGGGCCTGGGTTGGCCCGATGCAGATGGTAATAGCGCTTGTTGTTACCGGCATTGCCGGTGGGATCATGGTACTCTGTTGGGCTGTGTTTGGGGGATTTCTCAAGGAGTTGTTGACAGGGGCCAGCGATCTGGTCTTTGGTTGGAAGCAGCGCGGGATGCGCGCCGATGAAGAGGTCAACCTTACTAATCCGCTGAAGCGGAAGATGCCTTACGCTCCAGCGATCGCTGTCGGGACGCTCATGTCTTTCTTCGCACGCTGAGCAATTTGGAGTAGTATCATGACAAACTGGCAGTCGACCTCACAATCTTCGGTTAACCCACAGGGAAAGTTGCACGCGTCAGGGGGCAGCAATCCAGTGAATTCAGAATCTTCACCCTATATCGATGACCAGTACCCGGACTCACTGGGCGCCGACGTTCTGTCGGTTGCTCTTATTGGCCCGGACGAGGATCGGCGCAAGGCGCTGGCGACCGCGTTGAATAACTGCCAGAGTGGCGAGATCCGCGAGTTTTCTTCCTATCCGCCGAGCTTGGACGACGTGCCAAAGCTGCTGGAGCAGCACTACGACGTCATCATCATCGACTTGGATAGCCACCCGGAGTATGCGTTGGAGCTGGTAGAGAGCATCTGCGCGAACGGGGCTTCCACGGTGATGGTCTACTCGGTGAAGGCCGACTCGGAGTTGCTGGTGCGCTGCATGAGGGCGGGGGCGCGCGAATTTTTGACGCTGCCTTTTGCCCAGAATACGATGGCCGAGGCGCTGGTGCGCGCCTCCGCGCGGCGGCCCGCCACCAAAACGCCAAAGAAGGTGGGCGGACGACTGCTGACTTTTCTGGGCGCGAAGGGCGGAGACGGCGTTACGACACTGGCTTGCAACTTTGCGGTGTCGGTGGCGCAGGAATCCGGCCAGAGCACACTGCTCATCGATCTTGATCTGCCATTGGGCGATGCGGCGCTGAATCTTGGCGTGGTGGCCGAGTACTCGGCAATCAATGCGCTGCAGAATGCCAGTCGTCTGGATTCGAGCTTCCTCTCGAAGCTGCTTGTGAAGCACAGTTCGGGCGTCTCGGTGCTTGCGGCTCCCGGCAAGTTCCCGCAGTTTCCGGCCTCAAATGACGCGATTGACAGGCTGATCGCCGTGGCGCGGCAGGACTTCGAGAACGTAGTCATCGATATGGGTTCGCGGCTGGATCTGATGGGCACGAGCCTCTTCAAGGACGGCTCGACGGTCTACCTGGTTATTCAGGCAGGTATAGCCGGATTGCGCAACTCAAACCGGCTGATCTCTCAGTATTTCAATACCGGCGTTCCCAAGCTGGAGATTGTTCTCAACCGCTATGAACCTCGCTCGCTTGGGGTTCCGGAAGACCAGATCACCAAGGCTTTGACCCGGCCGGCAAACTGGAAGATTCCCAATGATTACGTGGCTGTGCGCAGAATGCAGAGCACGGCGGTGCCGCTGGCGCTGGAAGATTCCCCGATCTCGCGGCTGGTTCACCAGATGGCGCGCACGGCCTGCGGGATGCCCGCAGCGCCAGAGAAGAAGGGCGGAGGCTTCAGCCTCAAGAGCTTGAGCCGCAGCATTTCGTCGAAGATATCGAACCCGGAGGAAGGGCAGGCTTTCACGCAGTTGGGATTGGGCTCCGATCAAGAGACATCCGAAGCCGCGCCTCGCACGGCACATCCTGAGCCCGCTTCGCGCGCAGTTCAGCATGAAGCGCCCGCGAGACCGTCAGCCCCGATAAGTGTCGTGCCGGTGGCCAGAGTCCAGGCTCAGTATGAGCCCGCCGCATCCGAGAGAACAGAAACAGCGGAGCCGAAGCGCGAAGTCAAGCAGAGCGCTCCCAGTCGGCAAGGCGAATTGGAGACGCGCACATACAAAGGCGCCACTTACGTCAAAGGACCAGATGGCGAATGGCACCTGCAGCAGATTTCGACGGCAGTGGCGAGGGAAGAATCTCCAGTTGCGGCTCCAGTTGCCGCTCCAATTCACGTTGCCGCGCCCGAACCGCCAGCTCCACCGGCTCCTGTCGTGCAGGAGACAACGGCAATTGCCTGGTCGACTCCGGCTTCAATTCCCTACGGCACGCCTCTCAGCACCAAGCAGTTGAGGGCGATGGCATCGGCTCAGGGAAAATTCGTTTATACGCCGGCTGTGGGCGAGTTGCTACCCGCCGGCGTGCATACGCTCACGGTGGATTTCACGCCGAACGATCCAATCAGCTTTACGACGGCGCAGGCTACGGTGCAGATTACCGTCACCAAGGCGACGCCGGCGATCAACTGGCCGCAGCCCGCCGCGATCTGCCACGGCACAGCGATCGGCGTCGCGGAGTTGAATGCCACGGCATCGATTCCAGGCAAGTTCGAGTACACGCCGTCGATCGGCGAAATGTTGCCGGCTGGCGTGCACGAGCTTAAAGTGACTTTCACTCCGGCCGACACGGCGGGTTACTCAGTGACTGAGACTGCCGTCTCGTTAACCGTGACAAAGGCGCCAACCGCTATCGTGTGGGCCACGCCTGCATCGATCGTATATGGCAGCCCGATTGGCGCCGCGCAACTGAACGCTACAGCATCGGTAGCCGGAAAATTCGTCTACACTCCCGCGGCGGGAGCCATACTGCCGGCGGGAAATCATACGCTTTCTGTCGCCTTTGCTCCAACCGACAGCACCGATTATTCTCCGGCGCAGGCAACAGTGACTCTGACAGTAACCAAGGCCAAGCCGGCGATCAGCTGGCCGACACCGGCTCCGATTGTCTATGGAACGGCATTGAATGCCGCGCAGTTAAGCGCCACGGCTTCGGTTCCAGGAAAACTGGTGTATATTCCAGGGATGGGCGCGGTTCTTGCCGCGGGAACGCATACTCCTTCGGTGACCTTCACTCCAACTGACAGCGCGAACTATACTCCGGCACAGGCCGCTGTCTCGCTGACAGTGACCAAGGCCAACCCGACAATTACCTGGCCGACACCGGCTCCGATCGTCTATGGAACCGCAATCAGTGCGGCGCAGTTGAATGCCACGGCATCGGTACCGGGCAGATTTGCCTTTACGCCCGCGGTGGGCGAGGTTCTGGCTGCTGGGACGCATACGCTTTCAGCGATCTTTACGCCCACCGACACCACCGACTATGCCTCGGTCCAAAGCTCTGTTTCGCTCACGGTGGCCAAGGCGAGGCCGACCGTAATTGCCTGGCCGGCTCCAGCTCCCATCGCGCATGGAACCCCGTTGAGCGCGAGCGAGTTGAATGCCACGGCAACCATCCCTGGAAAGTTTGTCTACAGTCCGGCCGCGGGCGAATCGCTTTCAACAGGTCAGCATACGCTTTCTGTGACATTCATTCCCGCCGATCCGAATTTTCCAGAGGCGCAGGCCGCCGTTCCGCTGACTGTGACCAAGGCAACCCCGACCATCACCTGGCCCGCGCCGGCCGGCATTTCTTATGGCTCCGCCCTCGGCGCCGCCCAGCTCAACGCCAAGGCATCGGTGCCGGGCAGCTTTGCTTACTCGCCAGCAGCCGGTGAAGTTCTCGGGGCTGGAATACACACTCTGTCGGTGACCTTTACCCCAAAAGACACCGCGGATGAATCGAACGCCAGCGCTACCGTGCAACTAACGGTCGCCAAGGCAACACCGATTATCACCTGGCAGTCGCCCGCGGCAATTTCGTACGGCTCAATGCTGGGTGGCGATCAGCTTAATGCCACAACACTGGTCCCCGGCGCGTTCTTTTACACTCCCTCCGCCGGCACCGTTCTTGCGGCCGGGACGCAGACTCTTTCAGTAACCTTTGCGCCGACCGATACGGCGGACTACACGATGGCGCAAGCCACGGTGCAGTTGGTGGTGGAAGGGTTAGCCAATCTGGATTCGCTCATGCCAGCCTCAGCCGATGCGGACTCAAACCGCGACGACCGGGGGAGCGGCAGCGCTCCGAACCCGCAGAATCAACCTGAAACGCGCATTTACAAAGGCGCTACGTATGTGAAGGGAGCCGATGGCCAATGGTACCTCCAGAAGAACTAGAGAAGGCTCAACCCGCAACACTACCTGCCGATTTTGGCGAGTGGGATAGCGGCGAAAATCACGCTGCACCGCCGCCCCCGCCCAGCTCGTTCGACGGATATTCGGGCGGATCGTCCAAGCCGGCTGCGAAGCCAGTCGCGGCGCGAGTTGCAGTGCTGCCCGCGGTGGGTCGCGCGCAAAGCGCGCCTTCTCGCACGTCGGCATCGACCTTTGTCGATGTTGAGCCGGTTTATCAAGCACCCCAGTCCAGAGGCGCGAAGGTTTCAGCGTCAAGGCAGAAGGTCGAGATTGAGGACGACGGCGGCGAAAAGAAAAAGACCGGATTGTTTATCGGAATCGGCGTAGCGGCAGTTCTGCTGTTGGGTGGCGGATTTGGATACATGAAGATGCATTCCAAACCAGCTGCGGCGAGTTCGACCGCTCCGACGCAGACGGCGATTTCGAATCTGCCCCAGCCGACGCCATCGGCAATGACGATGACCGCAAATGGCAGTACGCCTGCACCGGGTGGCAATGCAACGACGGCGACGACGACGACCGACACCGCGGCGGATCGCACGCAGCGAGCTTCGTCTGAAAATATCAGCGCGCAATTGAGCGCGCAATCGAAGATTTCGACCGATCTCCGGACGCTGGCTGGCAAGGAAGCCCCGACGGCCGATTTCGGCTCTGTCAATGCCGATGGACTGGGCTCTGGAAGCAGTCCCTTCAGCGGGCAGACAGGGCCTAAGGTCAAAGTTGAGGCCGCTCACAAGGTCTCTGTTTCCTCCGGCGTAGCGGTCGGCCTGCTGTTGCAAAGAACAGCTCCGGCTTATCCGCCGATTGCCAAGAGCGCCCATGTTTCCGGCACGGTGGTGATTCAGGTGACAATCGCCAAGAATGGCTCGGTGGGGAATCTGCGCGCCATCAGCGGACCGGCGATGTTGCGGCAATCGGCTCTAGATGCGGTGAAGAACTGGCGCTTCCGGCCATATATGCTCGATGGACAACCCGTGGAAGTGGACACTACAGTGAATGTGACCTATGCCGCGGCTCAATAATACCGCGCCTTTTTTCAGCGCTCTGAATAGGCGCGGAGTAGGACGGCTGCGCTTGGAAGGCTTGCTGGCAACGGAAGGGGTAACGTGGAACTGCTGAATCTGGAAAAGTACAAGGCAGAGATACATCGGACGCTCATCTCGAAGCTGGATCTGGAGAAGCTATCGAGGGCCAATTCCAGCCAGGCTCGCCAAGCGGTGGCCGGCATTGTCAAAGAGATCATTGCCGACCAGCGCGTGCCGCTGAACTTTGACGAACAGGAGAAGATTCAGGCGGATCTTCTGGACGAGGTCTTTGGCCTGGGCCCGCTGGAACCGCTGCTGAGGGATTCCAAGATCTCCGATATTCTGGTGAACGACAAGGACCATGTCTTTATTGAAAAAGGCGGGCTGCTGCAGCGCGTCGATACGACCTTTCGCGACGACCGGCATTTATTGCAAATCATCGATCGCATTGTCTCGCGGGTGGGACGCCGCGTGGATGAATCTTCGCCGATGGTCGATGCCCGATTGCCGGATGGCTCGCGCGTCAATGCAATTATTCCTCCGCTGGCGCTCGATGGACCCTCGCTATCGATCCGCCGCTTTGGCACGGGCCCCCTGGCCGCCAATCAACTGGTGCAATTAAAGAGCGTGTCGGCGGAGATGATGGAAGTGCTTTCCTCGGCGGTGAAGGCCCGGATCAGCATTCTCATCGCCGGCGGCACTGGCGCCGGCAAGACGACGTTTCTAAATATTTTGTCGCAGTATATTCCGCGCAACGAGCGGCTGGTGACCATTGAGGATGCGGCTGAACTGCGGCTGGCGCAGGAGAATATCGTGCGCCTGGAAACGCGCCCGCCGAATATCGAAGGTCAAGGCGCGATTCGCCAGCGGCAACTGCTGATCAACTGCCTCCGTATGCGCCCCGACCGAATTATCATGGGCGAGGTTCGCGGCGAGGAGGCCTTCGACATGCTTCAGGCCATGAATACCGGTCACGAGGGCTCGATGACCACGATTCACGCCAATACGCCGCGCGATGCCATTTCGAGATTGGAATCGATGGTTGCGATGGGCAATATGAACATGCCCGAGAAGTCCGTTCGCCAGCAGATTGCGTCGGCTATCACGATTGTGGTTCAAGCGACGCGCATGAGCGACGGCACGCGCAAAGTGACGAGTGTTTCAGAGATTACCGGAATGGAAGAGAGCGTGATTAGCATTCAAGAGATTTTTTCTTTTGTCAAGAAGGGGATTGGCCCCGATGGCAAGGTGATAGGAACCTTCACGCCAAGCCGCATTCGTCCCAGATTCCTTGAGCGGCTACGCGTATCGGGCATCGTTCTTCCGCCGATTCTCTTCGAGCGCGAAACGCAGGTGAATTAAGCGGAAGCCGGAGGCAGTAGGAATGAACCTGATCGTCATATTGGTCTTCGCGGGTGTTTTCTCGGTGGTTGCTCTGGTGGCTATCGGCTTAAGCTCCGATGCCTCTCAGCAGGCCAAGCAGGTGCATGCCACCCTCGACTCGGCCTTGGCCACGGAGAGCGAGGAGGAGCGCGGGCAGATTGTGGATCTGCGCAAGAGCGATACCCTCAGCAGTATCCCGTGGCTCAATCGCAAGCTTCTGAAGTTTGAAATAGCACCGCGCATCCAGACCTTGCTGTATCAGGCGGACCTAAAATGGTCGACGGGAGCACTGCTTGCCAGTTGCGGCATCTGCTTTGTTATTCCAGGCTATTTGGCTTATTGGCGCTTTGGAAATCTTTTGATTGCATTGGGCGTCGGGTTGCTGGTCGGATTCGCGCCAATTGGCTGGGCACTGTTTCAACGGAGCAAGCGTCTCTTTCGCTTCCAGGAGGGATTGCCGGAGGCACTGGAACTGATGGTGAGTGCGCTGCGAGCCGGCCATAGCCTCATCGCCGCGATGGGATCTGTCGCGCGGGAAAGCGCCGACCCGATCGGTTGCGAGTTCAAGGCATGCTTCGAGGAGCAGAATTATGGCCTTGAAATGAGAACGGCCATGGACAATCTTATCAACCGCGTTCCGCTTCAAGACCTTCGCATTGTGGCAACCGCGATCATGATCCAGAAAGAGAGCGGAGGAAACCTCGCCGAAGTTCTGGACAAGACCAGTCACGTCATTCGTGAGCGTTTTCGCTTGAAG
>JBEKDN010000022.1:0-27987 GCA_050014335.1 Occallatibacter sp.
CATTTATGCGCCGATGCAGGGTATGTTGGAAAAGACGCGCTGACTGCAATTTGGGTGCGCAACTACGAACCGCACATCCGGCCGCGCAACAAAGAGGCTGAACAAAAGCGCACCGAGGCCGGCTTCAAAGCCCGCCGCTGGGTCGTCGAGAGAAGCCACTCGTGGTTCAACGGTTACCGCAAGATTCTGGTGAGCTTCGAGAAAACCGAGGCCAGCTTCGTGGCATTACTCTACCTAGCCTCGGCACTCACGAGTTGGAGGCAGACGCTAACTATTTGCGGATATGATCTAAGGATGGATTTTCAAGATCGCTGCCGCCTGGCCCGAGTCTAGCAATGGCTCTGGGAAAAATGCATCTGGCAATACCGCCTGCAAACGCTTCTCGTAGGTTAAGCGTCAGAAACGGCGACCGGCTGAGTTTTCTCCGCAATGCTCCGCACGGTTAATCTGTCTTTATCCACCTGCGCCTCGACCCTCTTTGTGCCTTTCAAGCCCAGCCTCCTGAGCGCCTCCATCAGCGTGTTGGCCAGCGCGGAGAAGTAGAGCCGCAGTTGATTGCCTTTCATTTCGTCGGTGGAGAGCCAGTCGGCGAACAGGCGCATTTGCTCCTTGATGCGGTTCTCCATTTCTCCGCGCGCACAGGCCGCGGTCCCACGGACAGGTCTTCGTCCGTGGGGTGGGAGTAGAACTTTTCGTATAACTCTTGCGTGGCCTACTGATCGGAAGTTAGAGAAGTTACCACGAAGCGCGGGTTCTCACCCTTATCGAGATACTCGGCCTTCCACCCCAGCAAGCAAAGACCGCTTGCCGGGGATCCCGGCCTTAACTACGACGCGGCGCGAACAGGACCAACTCTTACGCGTGCGGTAAGAGAACTCGGTGAAGACCCGCGCGGCCTTTCCGGTTGCCAGATGCTGTGCGCGGGCCTCTTCGATCTGGGCGTCGATGCGCTTGCGAAGCCGCTCGTTGCAGGCCAGTCCGAACAGGTAATCGACATGGTTCTGTTTGCACCAGGCCATCAGCTCTTCGCGGCAGAAGCCGCTGTCGGCCCGCAGCACGATGCACACCTTGGGCCAGCGCTGGCGCAGCTGGGCCACGATGCGGGTCACTTCATTGACCACGCCGGCCGCCGCATCCTGGGTGGCTGGCCTGAGCCGCGCGCAAAGCAACTGATCGCCGGCGAAGATGTACAGCGGCAGATAGCAGTAACTGTCGTAGTAGCCATGCCACCCCACGGACGAAGACCTGTCCGTGGGGACCCCGGCGGAAGAAGCGCTCCGGCTGATGACCGTAAATCGGGATGTCGGTCGCATCCAGATCGAGCACGATCTGCTCCGGCACGCTACTGTGCGATTCGATATACAAGTCCGTCAGCAGCCGGTCCAGCGCTGCGGTCGAGTACGCAATCTTGTGGTAGCGGACGCTGCGGCCAGCCAGTTCCAGCCGGTTCAGGGTACTCTTGCCAGCCAGCGGCTCATCCAGATCGCGCTTGCCGCTGAGCAGCCCGAGCAGCGGATCGGTGCGCAACTGCTCGTGGTTGTTGAGGTCTTCGTAGCCCAGCGCCAGCCCATAGATGCGCTGCGCCAGCATCTCCGGCAGTTGGTGCTTAACCAGCAAGGCAGAGCGGCCATCGGTAAAACACGCCGCCAGCCGCCCCAGAAGGTTGATTTTGCGGTCAGCTTCGCGCAACAGCAGCGCCCCGCCGTTGCTCGAAACCCGACCGGCGGTAAACCCGGCTTCCACGCGGCGCGAAAAATGAGCTGTAAATGCGAACGTTTCTTGTTTACACTCTGTCATCAGAAAGGCCGCCTCCGCGCAGCAAAAACTACGTCTCGCTAACGCAGTTATGCCATGAAAAGACGGCCTTTCCAACACTTTTCTTACCCCTGCGACTCTACCCCGTCCGCCACACCGGTGAGAAATGCAGGCTAAGCGCGCAAGCGGGCTTACGAAGCAGGGAACCTCGACGCGTGTGCGTTTCTCGGCCATTCGTTCAAGCCATAAAGGATATTGAGAAGGAAGGTGAACCTCTCAAAGAAGAGAGCATTAAGATCCTCCGATCCATCTGAGATGAGACCATCACGCGCTTGTGAAAAGGCACTATCGCCCATTGCCGAATCAATGCCATTATTCTGTTTAATCGGTTCAATGGCGTCGCAGTCGCTGTCCCAAGCGATAGCCACACCCTATTGCCGATACAACCCAACCAACTCTCCCCGCCCCAGAATATGTCCTTTCATCACGGCTTCAACCTCGCTTCTTTCCGCTCCTGGCGTCAGACTCAACTTCGCATCCAGCGCATAAAGCCTGAAGAAATATCGATGCTGCTGATGATTCGGAGGACATGGCCCTGCGTAGCCAATCTCCTCATGCTGGTTACGCCCCTGCAGTGAGCCGTCACCAAGCTGGCCCTGCTTCGGCAAGTTCTCGGCAAGCCCACGCGTCCCGGCTGAAATATTGTAGAGCAGCCAATGGGTGAAGGTACCGCTCGGCGCATCCGGGTCTGTGACAACAAGTGCTAACGCCTTCGTCCCGGCCGGTGGAGCGCTCCAGCTCAGTTGCGGCGAGATGCTCGCGCCACTGCAAGTAAACTTCGCGGGAATCGAGGCGCCATTTTGAAAGCTCGGGCTTGTCAGCTCCAGCGTAACGGGAACTGCCTGTCCGTCGACGCGGCAGCCCGGCGTCATAGCTGCAACTAGAAGTATGCCCCACATCGCCCGCCGCATTCTGTTACCAATGACCTTCCAGTTAGTTTGAGATAAAACGCGCATAAGACCCTACCTCCGCCACATTATTTCCAACCAACAAAAATCTTAGATGTTTTTTTCGTCTCGTGGATTGCGGAATCTCGAAATTTGATCCGTCCGCACGTTTCCCGAGCTTTCCGCATCATCTTGTTGCGGAAAGCTCGGGCTGCCACAAACCCCCTGCCAGTGAATAGCGAGCGTTTGGCCCACTGCGGGGGGCTACTGAATCGACCGCAAATAGTCCACCACCTGCCACCGTTGCGCCTCGGGCATACTTGACCACGAGGGCATACCATGAGCCAGATCACCCTGCCGCAAAAACCACTCAATGTCGCCATCGCTGGCCGCGCGCACTCGCTCGCTGCGCAGCGAGGGCCGCTTGTGCCCATCGCCCTGCGCATCAGCCTTGTGGCACTGTGAACAATGCTCACGATAGACCAGCGCCCCCGCGGCCACTGCCTCTGGTCGCGCGGCCAGAGGATTGACGCGGGCATGATCCTTTGCCGGAGTCCGTTCCCACCGCGCACTAGAAACCGCTGCAACTGCTACCGTCGCGCTCAGCAAAATCAAAAAAATAACCAAGCTTCGTCGCATCATTTTCCACCTTCTGCCGAGCCGTGGAACCACGCCCCAATCTGGGGGCCGATTTGGTTGAATTCCCAAGCCCACCCCACGCGGTAAAGCCGCGCCATACTCGTGCTCGTAAGCCCAAAAGCCGGTGAGAAGCTCAGACGCCCACCCTTCGGCAGTTGCCAGCCAACCAGCGGCGCAATGTAGTCGGAAGTGTCGCGCACGGTCAGCGCAAAGGTGTCGCCCAGCCCGCCGTAACCCTCCGCGCCAACAATGAAATTCTCCGCGCAGAAAGTGCACTCCCGGCCGCTTGCCGCGCTGCGCAACGGGCGCGTCGCACCCACCGCATAGCCGAACTCCCAAGGCGCATGGCTCATATCTTTCTCTGTGATGAAGTTCTCGCTGATATTCCAATCCTTGATGTTCGAAGAGAGAATCAGCTTCAGCTCCGCCTCATGTTGATGTACCTTGCGCAGCACGCCATTCGTAGGCGCCAGGTCGCTCTGCCCGTCGTGGCCCGTAAATTCCAGAATCGTCTTATCGGCGTCCGAGGTATTCTCGTACTCCACATAGAAAACCGGGTTCACCGCGTGATCCCGCATCAGCGGCCGCAGCCGGTTCTCAAGCCGCCAGCCAGTAAAAATCGTTGAGTCACCGCCGGTGGCCTGGCCGTCTAGATAAAGCTCTGTCGTCCACCAGGCGCGCGTACCGTATTCCAGCTCCATCGCAGTGGCCCCGTAACGGTTGCCTCCCTCCGGCCTGCCCAGCGCCGTCTTGGTTTCGATCTCCAGGTTGCCCGGCTCCTCCAGGTCGTGCGAATAGGTGACAAAGTAGGGCTTGTCTTGCGCCCTGACCATTACTGAATACAAAAGTGAAAGGCAAAGCGCCAGCCCGCAGCCAGCTCGTAAACCCCTCCGAACAAGGTTCGAGTGCAAAATTGAGTCCTCCAAGAAATCCGACAGAATCAGTCGTATATTTGAAATAAGACTAAATGAGTCCGATATATTTTGCAAGCCAGTCGCTACCAGTGCCGCTCGAATTCCCGAGCCTCTCTACATTCGCCTATCCAATTGATTGCCCAGAGATTGCTTACAGAATGACTCCATCACCGCGGGTCGCTGTCAACTTTGTTTTGCACGGCCCGGATGGTTCTAACAATGCTGGTCATCAGGTCGTCCAGTGTCCGGCCGGGGGCAAGCGTACAGCCGCTGAACGTGTCGGAATCGAACTGCTGTTTGGCGCAGGTCAACAACACACCAGTCGCATCGCTTACCGCGAAGTTATAGATAGTATTGGGAGAAGCAGCAAGCTTGTTAGGGGCGGCAACGGCCGCAGAGGCTTGGGCGCGTTGCGGTTTAGGAGTAGAGGCAGTCACTTGCGCAGCGCAGAAACCACCTGGGGCGGTCGGCGGCTTGCCTTTCGCTCGCTCGGGTTCGTGGCCTAGGTAGCGAAGGGGAGGCAGCGCGGATGTCGTCCTGGGTGAGGCTGGGGAAGCCGGCCAGAATCTCTTTTCCGTGCACATGCCGCCAGGGCATTCTAGACGGTGATGCGCAGGCCGCGAATACAGGCCTTGCCGCCTATGGAAGTATCGCCGGCCTCTCTGCTATTGCAATCTCTTCCTTGCTCAACCCGTAGATTTGGTAAACGCGCTTGTCAATATCGCTGTCAATGGTGTCTATTTGACGCCCGACGCTCGTCCGATCCTGATCAGTTTTAGCCTCTGTGAGTTTTTGCCGCAACCTCAACATTTCAGTCACGAGCGCAATTAGTTTGGAATCATTACTGTTCGCAAGAGGTGCGCTACGAAGATAAACGGGCTTGATCTCATAGTCAAAAAAGCGCGATGAGAACAGCCACTGGAATAGCTCCGAGTTAAGAATACCAAGCAGCCCAATCAGACTATAGCCATCTCTGGCCACAATATTTGACAGGCGATTGAGGTTGTATGCTCCACTACCGTCAATCGTCGCGATAATGCGCCGCTTCAACGAAAGGTTGCGAGTTCTGACGATGAGAATTTTCTCAGAGCTTAAAAGATGCTCTGCGGGAAGGGTTCGGCCCAGACTCCCTTTACTCTTTATGAATTCAGTGTCATACATGATCCAACCGTCAGTTTCGATCCGGCCATACCGCGAAATGCCTGAGCCTGGGACCATCCTGTGATAACGTGAATCAATTCTGTTGCCAGCAATAAGTTCATCTTTAATATATCCGGTGTTGATGCCAACACCGAACTCATAACCCTTTTCGATGTTCGGGAACTTCGTAAATAACCGTTGAACGATCCTTGCACCTTCTTCTGAAAGCTTATAGTCGAACATTAAGCTGGGATTATTATTGAATCTCTCTTGGCGTACTGTATACGGTGCGGTGCGAGAGAGTTCTAGCGGGGATGCCGGTGAAATCACGTTGATTTCATGCAATTCGTCCGCGCTTGATCGTTGTGCAACTAGAATGGCGGTATCGACTGTTGCTTTGTCAAATACATTCGGACCAAGTGGCGCGAGCAAATCCAAACTGGCGCCAAGAAGAATCTTGCGCAATTTCTCAAACGTGGGTTGCACAAGAAAAGTCGCAGACACGATCATTCCGATCAGTCCATTCGGACGACAGAGATCCAGGTTGCGCTCAATGAAGAATTTATATAGTTCAAAGTTGCCTTCAGCACTTTTATACTTGTTGAGATAATAGGGACGAAGCTTTTCTTCTGTGGATTTACGGTAGGTGTATGGCGGATTCCCAACAATCGCGTCGAATCCACCCGAGCGCATAATCTCCGGGAACCCATCCTTTCCATTCCAATCGAAGACGTTGATTCGAAACCGCTCCTCCTCTTCGAGCAACAACAGTTGTTCGTAATCGTAAAAGTCTTTACCAACCAGGGAATTCCCGCATTTGATGTTATTTCCAAGATCCGGCAAAGCGCGTTCATGAAAAAGGCGAAGACTTTCTCCCAGGGATTGATCATTCTCTCCTTCAAGGACTTTTAACAAAAGCGAGAGCTTTGTGACCTCAACCGCTTGGGTGTCAATATCTACACCGTATATGTTGTTCAGCAAAATGCGTTTCTTTTCGGAAGTGGTGAGGCGCCAATCGCCGGTCTGCGTCTGAAACAAAACCTTTTTGTTTTTTGAAAGGCCGTCGGTAAGGTACCAATTTAGATGCCAATTCAAAATCCACTCATAAACGCCAAGCAGGAATGAACCCGAACCACATGCGGAGTCAAGGACGCGAATTCTAGATACTTGCCTTGGTGTCTTCTGTTCAAATAGCTTATCTATTGTGTTTCTAACAATAAAATCCACAATATACGTGGGAGTGTAATAAACGCCTTGACCCTTCGGGATTTCTGGCTTCCGCTCGAGCTTAGCCTGGTGCCCCGGAGTCAGTCGAATAACCTGACCAAGAAACTGTTCGTACACCTGACCGAGAATGTCTACAGGGAAGTGTGAGAACTGATATGGACTTTCAGGATAATATAGTCGCTTCAAGATCGACTTTAGCCGCGTGTCATCAATCTTCAGCGATGGCGTTAAAGTATCAGGTGACTCCGCCCGTCCCTTCTCTGCGGTGAAGTGAAACAGTCCAGAATTGTATTTTTCGTCTGCACGTTCGTAGATTGTGCATAGTCGAGCATATACATTGTCACCTTGCTGAAGATCCTGCAGTTGGCCGTACTTCTCGATACCTCGGTCTTCGCAAATTCGAAGAAAGATAATGCGGTCGATGGTGCGCTGGACTGCGAAATTGACCTCTCGCTGTGTCAGATTGGGATTTCGGAGTGCGATGTTAGAAGCGATTTCCTTGCGCCAACATTCCATTTCTGCGAGAAACGCGGCATCGACTTCTGCGGTCCCTTTTTTTAGCTTCGTTGAAACCGTATATTGGTCGAAAGAGCCCTGGTAAACAGCTTCTTTCGAGAACCAGGAAGCGATGTCATCCCATCGCTCCGGGTACTCTTCAAACTTGATCAGGTCGATGCGGGCAACAGAGGCTTTGTCCCCAGGGCGGGGTGCAGTACGACAATCGTAAACAGCGAATTCAGCAAAATTCGTCAAAAGGGAAAGAGGAAGCTTGGATGTCCAAGCATAGCTTCGAAGTTGATATGCGGAAGCTGGATCGGTGCTGATGTGGATTGCCGGTCTCTTTGCCTCAACATAGAACTTCCTTGTGCCTCCGACCCTGAAACAATAGTCAGGAGCCTCTGTATTCGGTCCCTTATGGAGGCTGTACTCATGAATCACATCTTTGTAAGTTTCTGCGTAGTGCAGCTTATTGTGAATATCCCAACCGAGTTCCTGAAAGAAGGGGTCAATGAACTGAACCCGAACTTCAGTCTCGTTCAAGCTGTCTTTGTAAACAGAGGCGTTGCGGGCGAAATGCTCAACTAGATCCAAAATGACTTTAGGCGGAGCCATAGGGTAAACAATACATAAAAAAACTCATATCTGGAAGCGAGAAATTGCCGAGTGTACTAGATCTCGATTTTTGGAACATAGGAAGACATACCACAGGAGCTGAAGCCGGGTGCTCATTTTTATGCGATTTGCGGCACGGCTGAAGCCGTGCCCTTTCAAAACCAGACTTTCACTATAGTTAGTTAGATGTCGAGGTTCTTAACGTCGAGGGCGTTGTCTTCGATGAATTTGCGGCGCTTCTCCACGTCTTCTCCCATTAGAGTGGCGAAGATCTCTTCGGTTTCCACAAAGTCTTCGAGCTTGACCTGGAGCAGGGTGCGATGCTCGGGGTCCATAGTGGTCTCCCATAGCTGGGTGGCGGTCATCTCGCCGAGGCCTTTGTAGCGCTGGACGTCATAGCCTTTTTTGCCTTGCTCGACGATGTAGGTGAAGAGTTCGCGGGCGGTCTGCTTTTCAACCGGCTCTTGCAGGGCACGGGCGATGCGACGAGCCTGCTTGGCCTCGGCCTGGGCTTCGGCACCCTCGGGCTCCGGCTTGGGGCCTTCTTCAGCGATCAGTTGAAAGCCATCGGCACCAATGCTGGAGGTGTCGACGGCGGCGGTATCGGCAGCGGAGGCCTTGGGAGCGAATTCGATGAGGAAGGGCGGTTCCAGGTACTCCTTGATGAGGGTGTACTTGGCCATCATCTGGCGGAACTCGGGGCTGGAGGCGAGCGTCCAATCGATGTGACGCGGTGCGCCCTGGGCGTCTGTGAAGCTGATGGACCAGGTGTTGTGCTCCTCGTCTTCTACGGGCTCGCCGAGGGATTTGAAGAGGAAATCGTCGGCCTGCTCGACAAGCTGGGCGTGGAGCTGGGCGAGCTTGGACGGGATCTGGCTTTCTTCCTTGGAGGCGAAGTCGGCGCGGTGAACAAGCTCGGCGCGGGCGAGCAGCTCGGTGAGCTTTTCATTGCGGATGCGCTTGTCGACTTTGTCGACGAAGTCAAGATACTCGCTGAGGGTGGCGATGAAGCGGGTGAGGACGGGGCCCTCGATGTGGCCGGCTGCCTCGCCGTGACGGACGATCATGCCCTCAGAGGCGCGGCTGACCATGACTTTGACGAACTCGCGCTCATCTTTGATGTACTCTTCACGGCGGCCCTTTTTGATTTTGAAGAGGGGCGGCTGCGCGATGTAGATGTTGTCGCGGCGGATGAGCTCGGTCATGTGGCGGAAGAAGAAGGTGAGCAGCAGGGTGCGGATGTGCGAGCCGTCGACGTCGGCATCGGTCATGAGAATGATTTTGCCGTAGCGGAGCTTGGAGACGTCGAAGTCGTCTTTGCCGATGCCGCATCCGAAGGCGGTGATCATGGCGCGGATTTCCTCATGGCCGAGCATTTTGTCGTAGCGGGCCTTTTCGACGTTAAGGATTTTTCCGCGGAGCGGGAGGATGGCCTGGAAGCGGCGATCGCGGCCCTGCTTGGCGGTGCCGCCGGCGCTCTCGCCCTCGACGAGATAGACTTCGCATTTATCGGGATTGCGCTCAGAGCAGTCCGCCAGTTTGCCGGGCAGGCCGCCGCCGTCGAGCGCGCCTTTGCGGCGGGTGAGGTCGCGAGCCTTGCGGGCGGCTTCACGGGCGCGGGCGGCTTCAATGGCCTTGTTGATGATGCGCTTGGCGATGGGCGGATTCTGTTCGAGGAAGGCGCCGAGGCGCTCATTGACGAAGGCCTGCACGGTGCCGGCGATGTCGGAGTTGAGCTTGCCCTTGGTTTGGCCTTCAAACTGAGGCTGCGAGAGCTTGACGCTGACGACGGCGACCAGGCCCTCGCGGACATCGTCGCCGCTGAGGTTTTCTTTGAGGTCTTTGAAGAGGCCGAGGGACTGGCCGATGGCGTTGATGGTGCGGGTGAGCGAGGTGCGGAAGCCCGAGAGATGCGAGCCGCCATCGACGGTATTGATGTTGTTGGCGAAGCTGAAGACGGTTTCCGAGTAGCTGTCGTTGTACTGGAGGGCGATCTCGATCTCGACGTTGTCTCGCGTGGCCTCCATCATGATGGGCTTGTCATGGAGGACGGTCTTGCCGCGATTGAGATGCTTGACGAACTCGGCGATGCCGCCGGCGTATTTAAATTCCGCCCGGCGGGCTTCGCCGGTCTTGGGGTCGGCTGTGCGCTCGTCGGTGAGGGTGATTTCAAGACCTTTGTTGAGGAAGGCCATCTCACGGAGGCGCTGGGCCAGGGTGTCGTAGTTGTACTCGGAGACGGAGAAGATGGACTTGTCGGGGAGGAAGTGGACCTTGGTGCCACGGCGCTTGCTGGTGCCGGCTTTACGGAGATCGCTGACGGGATCGCCGCAACTGAAGTCCATCTCCCAGGTGAAGCCGTCGCGCCAGATTTCTACGTTGAACTCCTGGCTGAGCGCGTTGACGCAACTGACGCCGACGCCATGCAGGCCGCCGGAGACCTTGTATGTGGAGGCGTCGAATTTGCCGCCGGCGTGGAGCTTGGTGAGCACGACTTGCACGGCGGGCATTTTCTTGCCGTTGGAAAGATCCATCATGTCGACGGGGATGCCGCGGCCGTCATCGACGACGGTGATGGAGTTGTCGATGTGAATGATGACATCGATTTTTTTGCAATAGCCGGCGAGCGCTTCATCGACGGAGTTGTCGACGACTTCATAGACGAGATGGTGGAGGCCCATTTCGCCGGTGGAGCCAATGTACATGGCTGGACGCAGGCGAACTGCCTCCAGGCCTTCAAGGATTTTAATATTTTCGCCGGTATAGCTGCCGTTATTCTCGGGGATTGGGGTGGTGCTCATAGGGTCAGTCGCCATTTCGGGTTACCTTTTCGGGGCTTCGCGGGCCACTCGATCCAAGGCGCGTCCGTGGGGTAGTTTCCGGGCGCGGATTCAACGGTCTAACCAGTTGAAAATACGTGGGCTTTTCAGCGAAGCTTCCTGTGCTTATTTTACCATGCCGGAAGGGTGGAAAACAGGCCGGTTTTCGGGGGTTTCGGGGCGGAAAAAGCGGAGATAACCGCCTTTTGCCCGCTCGCATCCAAGCTGCTGAGGCAGTAGCGTTCGAGGTACCCGCGGATGGACTGCTGGACTACTTCTTATTTTGCTCCTAGTATTTAGCTAGCCGGGATTACCAATTTCCGGCAGAGAAAAGAAAAGGGGTTACCTATCATGAAACTTGCCATTCGCATCTTCGCCTTGTCCGTAGTTGTTGTCGGCGTTGCCGCCGCCGCTTCGCCGAAGAACGTACCAGCCGTTTCAAGCCATCAGTCTGCAACGCGGGCGATGCCGTTTCCGTCATGCCCTATTGGCAGTCCTTCTTGTTTCACTACCGATTCATCGAGTGCACGATAGGCGCCATCGGTAACAAAATTGCAACCAATAGTAATCCAAGAATTCCTCTGAGAACAAACCATTTTGTGGTTGAGCGGGTCAGCGTTTCGCGCTATTCTAGAAGGAATCGCAAAATAGCGAGGGGTCTGCTATGTCTTCACAGAGCGCGATGTCGCTGATGACCGTGATGGAGACCGCGTTGTGGACTATCTTCGCCGTGCTCTTTCTGGTCCGAGGATTGCACCGCAGGTTTCCAGCGATGGGAATCTATCTGACGTTGAATGCGGTCGCGAGCCCAGTCCTGTTGGCACTTTATCGAGGTCTGCTGCGGCATGGTTATAATGATTGGTGCTATTTTTGTTACGTCTACATATATTGGACGGTTTATATAGCCAGCGCGGTGCTGCTCTTTTTTATCTGCATCGAGATCTTCCGGTCGATGCTCTCCTCTTTTTCTGGACTTCAGAGGCTTGGTACTCTGGCCTTTCGCTGGGTGGTCCTTGTCTCAGTGATCGTCAGCTTATCGTCCCTTACCTTCGATCCAACACGTGTCCTCTTTTTGCACACAATAGCTCATGGATTGATGCGGTCGGTGAGCCTTCTCGAACTTTTCCTGCTAGCCTTCCTCTGCCTGAGCATGAACGCCTTACGTATCTCGGTACGCGATCTACCCTTTGGAATTGCATTAGGTTTGGGCACCATGTCCGCTAGCGATCTCATCGTTGCTTCATTTATATTCCGCCCCGCTTCGCTAACAACTCTAGGCCAATTCGTTTGCGAGTCTCTAATTCTTCTTGCGCTAGGGATCTGGGTAGTCTACGCTGCGCTGCCTGAACCGGCGCGCGAGCCTGTGATGATGCCGATCAACTCGCTTCTCTTCCGCTGGAATGAGATTGCCATGGCGCTGGGGCACACGGGAACGCAGGTGGCGATGCAGCAGCAGACTAGCGGCTTCTTTTTGACCGATGCGGAGCAGGTGGTGGATAAGACGCTGGGCCGGAGATTAGCGGGGCCGGATCAATAGGGGATTTGAAATAGGGGATTTGAAATAGGGGATTTGAAATAGGGGACGCAAGAAGGCCACGGCAATGCCGTGGCCTTCTTGCGTGGATGCGATGTGAAATTACTCGGCTGCAATGGGCTCGATGGAGGCGAAGCGTCCGCGATTGCCGTGGTCGCTGAACTTCACTTTGCCGGTAACTTTGGCAAAGAGCGTGTCGTCAGAGCCGATGCCGACATTGAGACCCGGCTTGATGCGCGTTCCGCGCTGGCGCATGATGATGGTACCGCCCGTGATGAGTTCGCCGGCAAAGGCTTTGACGCCCAGCCGCTGTGCATTGGAATCCCGTCCGTTTGTGGAGCTGCCTCCACCCTTTTTATGTGCCATGACTCAATCTCCTTATCCAGCTTTTTTGTCTCCCACCCGAGCCGCAAAAACAAGAACGCGGCGAGGGTGGGCACCCATATCCAAATAATGTTGAAAAGTGCGCTAGGCTACGGCAGCCGTGTAGGTAACGCCGTCGGCCTCAATGGCCTTGATGCGCACCTCGGTAAAGTTCTGCCGGTGCCCTTGAAGCTTCTTGTATTGCTTCTTGCGCTTGAGGTGGAAGACGAGAATCTTTTCTCCGCGGCCTTCGCCCAGCACCTCGGCGATTACCTTGGCGGCGGCTGGCTTGGCTACGGTTCCCGGCTCGCCGGAGACGGCAAGAACGTCACTGAACTCAACAAAGCCGGAGTCAGAAACAACACTTTCAATCTTCACAACGTCGCCAGGCGCGACGCGATACTGTTTACCACCGGTGCGAATAACCGCGTACATAAATCCTCCAGCGCAGGGCCGGCTTGGCCGGTGCGCGCTTGAAATGAATAGCTCGGGCGGAAACTTCCGCGCCGCGAGGATCGCTCAAGCCCCCAGGCAAAGAACTGGAGGGCGAACGACTGACTCCGCGGCTACAGGCAGGAATCGCCAAACTAGAGTAGTGTACCGGCTTTGGAGGGGAAAGGTCAATTCGCGATGGGATGGGGTGTGCGGGGGCGAGGCTGTTTTTAGCAGAAAGGCGAGAGATGCAGAGAGGAACTAGCCGCAAAAAACAAGAAAGCGCAGCGAGAGTGGGGCGTTTGGAGTTTCTGGGCGCTTGGCGTTTGCAACGCCGGAAGTGCTGTAGACTTAGGACTGGCAGGAGGACCGGGCGGTCGCTGCCGGTTGCGCTCACGCGGAACCGGGGGAGGAAAGTCCGAACTCCGCAGGGCAGTGTGCCGGATAACGTCCGGGACGTGAGCGTGAAGGCTCATGGACGGCCAGTGCCACAGAAAAGATACCGCCTCGGCTACCCCTCATCCGCGCCCGTTTCACGGACCAGGTCGAGGGTCACCCTGGAGACGCAAGACCCGAGTTGTTCCGGCGTGCCGGACGCGCTCGCCGTTGCGGAAGTCCAGCGCCGGGGTAAGGGTGAAAAGGTGCGGTAAGAGCGCACCGCCTCGACGGTAACGCCGGGGGCAGGGTAAACCCCACACGGAGCAAGACCAAATAGGGAGGGAAGCATGCGCCGAAGAGCCCGGTGCTGCTGCGCATCGGCCCGATGCGCCCAGGCGGCTTGAGCAATTGCCGAAACCTCCGGGTAGGTCGCTGATGAGCGTCCGCGGCAACGCGGCGCCTAGAGGAATGACCGCACACGACAGAATTCGGCTTACAGGATCTTCCTGCCGAATTTTATTGCAGCACCACGACAGCCCTGGCCGGGAGAGCTTTCCGGCTGGGGCTGGCCATTTTTGCGGAAGTGGAGTTAGCCGCCGCATGTGCGGGCGCGTTAGCGGGGTAGCGGAGTTTGACATGCCTACATGTGTTGCGGCTGGCTAACGCCGCGAGCTCCGCTGATCTATTACCATCAATTCATGCTGCGAGTGAAGTTGTTGGAAGCGGGAGCGCGCGCGCCGGTGGTTGCCCATCCCGGTGAGGACTTGGGCTATGACGTGTTTGCTTTGGAGGGTGCGGTGCTGGCTCCGCACGTCACGGTCAAGGTGCGGACCGGGATCGCCGTTGAGGCTCGGCACCCGATGACGGGCGTGCCACTGGGACTGCTGGTGCGGGATCGCTCATCGATGGCGGCGCGGGGGATTGCTACGACGGCGGGCGTGATCGATGCGGGCTATCGGGGCGAGATTCTGGTGCTGATGACGAATCTGGGCGAGACCGCGGTCGAATTGAAGGCTGGCGAGAAGATCGCGCAGATGATTCCAGTTGAAATTCTCACAGGTCCAGTCCAAGAGGTCGAAACTCTGGAAGTGTCGGCGCGAGCGGAGAAGGGGTTTGGCAGCTCGGGACGGTGAAGGGCTGGACGCGGCTGCGGAACTGAATTGGCACTGCTTGCGTATGACTTGAGTGCGGAGGCTCGCGTGGCGGGGCCCGGTCAGATTTCTTGGGAACGAAAGCAGGAACATGCTCTTCAGTGAGGCCTTCAAACTCGCGCTGCAATCCTTGTGGGCTAACAAGATGCGCACCATTCTGACTCTGATTGGAGTGGTGATCTCTGTGGCCTCGATCATTATGGTGGTGACGCTGGTGCAGGGCGCCAAGAAGTATGTGAGCACAAAGCTCTCCGGTTATGGGGCGGATGTGTTTACCGTGACGCGAATGTCGAGCGTGATATTTACCGCGGCCGACTACTTTCGCTATGAGAAGCGCAAGATTCTGCGCATTGAGGATTATGAAGCGGTCCGAGAGGCGTGCACCGAATGCAGCGAAGTTGGCGCGCTGCTGAATCGCGGAACGATGGTGGTGTACAACGGGCATTCCAGCAACAATACCGGGATGCGCGGCTATACATGGACGATGATCTCGCTAAACAACATCGATCTTGCGATGGGCCGCGGCTTCACCCAAGCCGACGAAGACCACGGCACGCATAACGTGATTGTGGGATACGATATTGTGGATAATCTGCTGGGGGACGGCGACCCGATCGGCAAAGAAATTCGCGTGGATGGCATTCCTTACACGATTGTAGGAGTGGGCGATAGGCAGGGGAAGACTTTTGGGCAATCGCAGGATAACTGGGTGGCCGTGCCTATCACGACATACCAGCAGACATACGGCTACAACGATTCGGTGGATATATATGGCCGCGCCAGCGGAGGCGCCGCAGTGATGGAACGGGCCGAAGACGAGGTGCGCACAATGATGCGCTCGCGTCGGCATAATGTGGCAGGTCAACCGGACGACTTCGAGATCGAGACGAATGATACGTTCTTGGACATTGCGAAACAGTTATTGGGACTGTTTGCGTGGGTGGTGCTGGGCATAGCTTCCATCTCGCTGGTGGTGGGCGGCATTGTGATCATGAACATCATGCTGGTGAGCGTGACCGAGCGCACCAGGGAGATTGGCGTGCGCAAGGCGCTGGGCGCGCGGCAGAAAGATGTGTTGCTGCAGTTTTTGATTGAAAGCGGAACGATGGCGCTGGCCGGCGGAGCGATCGGCGTGATCTTCGGTATTGGTGTAGGCAAGGTGATCACGCTGGTGGTGGGTTTTCCGACCAATGCGCCGTTGTGGGTGATCTTTCTGGGGCTTGTTCTGGCATTGGCGGTGGGAATTTTCTTTGGCGTCTACCCGGCAAGCAAGGCGGCGAAACTTGATCCGGTAGTGGCGCTCCGAGCAGAGCTGTGAGGGCAGGTGCTAGCCACTAGCTTCTAGCTGCCAGCTAATTGTGCCGCCGCACGGGCTTCTAGGTGAAATGGATATTGCAGATGAATCTTTTTGAGCACCGTTAAGCACGATGAGCATTTAGCAAGAAGCTAAAAGCTAGCAGCTAGGAGCTGTTCTTCATGGCGCAAGGACAAACACGCGAATCGGTCAAGATGGCGCTCGATACGCTTCGAGCGAATAAGCTGCGCTCGGGGTTGACGATTCTGGGCATTGTGATTGGCGTAACTACGGTCATTACGATTTCTTCCGTCATCAATGGTCTGAATAACAGAGTCTCGGACTGGGTAAGTTCGATGGGCTCGAATGTGATCTGGGTTTTTCATATGCCGGTGATCGGCGTACGGCCCACCACCGAGCAGCTTAACCGCAAGAAGCTGAATCTTGACGATGTGCTGGCGCTGCGCACACTACCCCATGTGGTGACAGCCGACGGTGGATTCCAGCACGTCAAGTCGCAGTTCCGCGTAGGCGACGTGGCCGTGAAATACAACGGCAAGAAAGTGGCAGGGACAATTTTGTGGGGTTCGACCTCGGCGGCGACCGAGATGCTGGACATGAGTTTTTTGGAGGGCCGCTTTTATACCGACGATGAGGATCAACGCGCCGCGCACATCTGCGTGCTGGGACACGACACCTGGGAGGAACTCTTCGGCAACCAGCCCGCATTGGGCAAAGATGTCGCGATTGAGTCGGGGCTGTACACGGTGATCGGAGTAATCGACAAGCGCAAGCAGCCATTTGGCGGCGGCAAGAATCCGGAAGACAACGTAGTTTATTTTCCATTGGGCACCTTCCATAATCTGCACCCTGAAGACAAGGACATGTGGGTGAGCATCAAGTACGACGACCCACGGAACAAGTCGCTGGTGCAGGAAGAGGTGCGCGAGCTCCTGCGCATTCGCCGCAAGGTGAAGGTAGAGAAGCCGGACGACTTTGAGATTTTTGGGCCCGACTCCCTGACCAAGTTGTGGACCCAGCTTACAGGCGGACTGGTGGCTTTTATGATTGCCGTCTCAAGCGTGGGGTTGATGGTGGGCGGGGTAGGCGTGATGAATATCATGCTGGTTTCAGTAACGGAACGCACGCGGGAGATCGGGGTGCGCAAAGCGATTGGCGCGACCAAACGGATGTTGCTGACACAGTTCACTACTGAGGCCGTTACACTGTGCGCGGTGGGTGGGGTGGCAGGCGTGATAGTGGGGGCGATTCTGACAGGGATCGTGCGGCTTTTACCGATTGGCCTGCCAGCCGCACTCTCTACTCTGTGGGTGTTGACTGGCTTTAGCGTTTCTTGCGCTATCGGATTGATCTTTGGGATTTATCCGGCGTGGAAGGCAGCGAATCTTGACCCGATCGAGGCGCTGCGGTACGAGTAAAGAACCCTTTGGCAAGCTCTGAATGTGGGATGAAATTGCCATGCAGAGATCGAAGACACAAATCGCACTGCTGGCAACCGGCTTCGGTGGCTTGCTGTTTGTGTTGACCTATCTGATTCTGGGTGCGCTTGCTCCCGATTACGATGCACAGCGCGACACAATCAGCGCACTTGAATTCACTACTGTGAGCGCAGCGCAGCGGATAAATTTTCTTGTTTTTGGCGCATTACTTTGCACTTTTGCGGTGGGATTGCGAAGTGAGTTGATGGCTGGAAAGGGTGCTGCATTCATCCCAATTGTTCAATTGATGTCAGGAGCCGGAGTGATCGGCGATGCAATCTTCATTCACGAGCCAATGCATCTGATCTGTGATTTGATTGCATTCAACTCCGCGCTGCTTGTTCTCTTGTTATTTGCCTGGCGATTTTACGGCGATAGAAAATGGAAGGGTTGGACGACATTTTCACTCATGACGGCATTGCTCATGATGGGGTTTCTGACAGCATTTGGAGCAGAAGTGCATAGTGGAGGTCCCGCAGGCACTTTTGAGAAACTGGCGTCTCTTATGCGCACAACCTGGTCCGCGCTGCTGGTGTGGCAACTCTATGCAGGACGGACTCTCAATCCGTCTTCATAGCCGCAGCCTCCAGGTTGCCGCGAAAATGGGACAGACGCCAAAAGCTGTATCCTGACTCTTGTATGCGGCACGCGTTTGCAAATTCCATTGAGCTCGTCACCATGCTGTTCACCGTGGCAGGCATGGGATACTTTCTGGCCGCGATTTTGGCGGCGCGAGTATTCATAGCCGTGCGGCATGGGCCGATGGCGAATTTTGCGCCGGGCGTCAGCGTACTGAAGTCTCTCAAGGGGCTGGACACCGGCATGATGGATGCCTTTGCTAGCCACTGCCGGCAGAGCTACGCGGGGGGGTATGAATTGCTCTTCGGAGTTGCCTCGCTGGACGATCCGGCGGTGGCGGCCGTTGAGCAATTGATTGCCGATTTTCCCGAACGGGCGATCAGGTTGATTGAGTGCCCGGAGAGGCTGGGAACAAATGGCAAGGTTAGTACGCTGGTGCAGCTTGCCCGTCATGCGCGCTACGATTTTCTGCTGATCAACGACTCGGACATTACGGTTTCGCCCCGTTATTTGGAGCGGGTGATGGGGTATTTTGCGCCGGTGGATGGCGCGCAACGAGTTGGCTTGGTCACGGCGCTCTATCGTGGGCGTGCCCATAGGACTCTGCCTTCAAAGCTCGAGGCGTTGGGTATTGCTACCGACTTCCAGGCTGGCGTGCTGCTCTCTAAGTGGATCGAAGGGGGGCTGCATTACGGACTTGGCTCAACTCTGGCTGTGAGTCGCGAGGCTCTGGAGAAGATTGGCGGGCTGGAAGTACTGGTGGATTATCTGGCCGACGACTACGAGTTGGGCGCGCGCGTGGACGGAGCTGGCTACCAGGTGGCGCTGAGCTCCGAAGTTGTGGAGACTAATATAGCAGCCTACGGATGGAGCGGCTTTGCGGCTCACCAAATGCGCTGGGCGCGGACGGTGCGCGACGCGCGGCCGTGGGGCTACGCTGGGCTGATCTTTACGCATGGGCTGGGTTGGGCTTTGCTGAACGTGCTGGCCAGCGGAGCGAGTCCGCTGAGTCTCTGGTTGCTGGGGCTGAGCTTCTTTCTGCGGCTGGCGCTTGCGATGACGGTTGGCGCCGCAGTGCTGGCCGATCACCAGGTGCTGACCAATCTGTGGCTGCTGCCGCTTCGCGATGTGGTGGCGATGGGTATTTGGGTGGCGGGATTTGCGGGGAATTCGATTGTTTGGCGCGGGGAGGGGTTTGTGCTGAAGGATGGGAAGCTGATCAAGACCGGTGAGTCAGCAAGTCAGCGGATTCCCATGCTCTGACGGTATTAAAACGCACCAAGCCGCATCGCTGGGAGCACATTCTTATGCCCCGACGTAATTTGAAGCATCCCAATTCAATCATCTATCTCCTAATCGCCTGTGGTTACCGATGCTGGGTCCTGGTCGCTGATGGAAGAGTAGTCGATAGAGAGGCAGGCGGCCAACTCGCGGAAGCCTTTGTCCCAGCGGGGGCGATCATCGTCGGTTAGCGCAGTGAGGGCATAGTTGGAGGTGCGCAAGACCTCATACCAGATGTTCTGCGCCTGCCAGAGATTCAGCTCGAAGGGCAGCTCGGTCAAGATGCGGCCCAGGCTGAGCGCGCGCTCCAGCGCCTCGACTCCACCAGAGGACATTTGCAGATCGACCATGGCGCGCTTCATGCGCTGGTCGGCGATATAGGAAAGCGTAGCCGTCTCCAGCGCGACTTGATCGGCTTTGGCGAGCGAGAGAAAAGAGCGCAGTAGTGCGTGATCGATGGGATCAGCCTCAAGGGCGCGGCGCAGGCCGGCGTTGATAGCAAAGCCGGCGGCCAAAGTGAGAGCCGGGGGCTTGGGCAGGCCGGCTTGCGAGAGGAAGTGCAAGAGGCTGGCGTGGTCGTCGTAAATGGTGGTGAGAGAAGTCTCGATGTCAGAGAGTGTGGAGTTGAGGATCAGTTGAACAATGCGCCGCTGCTCGTCGGTGAAGAGCGAAGTGAGCGAGTAATCCATGTGGCCGTAGAAGCGGTCAAGCAGGCGAATCACGCCGGGAAAATCGGCGCGCTGCACTCGCTCAGCAGCTTGCGCGGCAAAAACCTCGAAGGCGGGCGCGTCTTCCGGCTCATACGCCTTGACGGCAGCGGAGATGTTCTGGTCGCCAAAGTGCAATACCGCAAAGGAGAAGCCGCGCTGCTTGCCGGTGATGGCGCCGACAATTTTGACCCGGCCCAAGGCCAGACGTCCGCGGCCAGAGGTGTAAACGTCATAGGAGTTGCGCCAGACGCGGAAGCAGAAAAGGTCAGTCTCTTCAGCAAAAGAGGAGAAGATGGAGCTGATGGCGTAGTGGGCCGCGACTTGCTCAAGGCCAAGCTGCTTGGTGGCGACTTGCTCTTTGTAAATGCTGGATCCGTCGCCGGCCTTGGGATCGTTGGAGCGGGCCTGAGCCAGCGTGTCCAGAAAGGCTGGCTCAAGCGGTGCTGCCAGCTCATGAAAGGCCTCACGGGCCAACTGTAAAACGCGCGCGGCATAGGCGATGATCTGCACGGTTTCAATCCCAGATATGTCATCAAAGAACCAGCCACAACTGGTGTACATGAGCTGCGCGTGGCGCTGCATCTCCATCAATTCCATGGCGCGCACACGCTCGGGCACGGTGAGAGCGCGTAGCTGGTATTTACGGAAAAATTTCTCCGCGGACTGCGGGCTGCGATCAAGCATGACATCGATATAGCCGTCGCGTGCGGCCCAAACGTCCTTGAAGAGCTTGTTGCCCTCCTGCTCGGTGAGCGGAACCAGGGAGTCGCGGAGGTCGTCGAGAGCTTTACGAAGCGGGGCGCGCCAGGCCTGATTCCAACCTGCCCTGCCGCTATTGCAGCCGCAGTCGGAACGCCAGCGCTCAATGCCGTGCACACAACTCCATGAGGTGTCTTCGACGATCTCGGCTTCGTACTCGGGCGGGAATTGGTCGAGGAAGCTACCATAGTTGGTCAGCTTTACCGTGGGGTCTTCTTCAAGCAGCCGGAGCGCATAGGCCAGTGCCATTTCACCATATTTGTGGTGATGGCCGTAGGACTCGCCGTCGGTGGCGACATGGACCAACTGCGGCGCGGAGTTGTAGCGAAAGCTGGATTTGAGGCGGCCGGCAAGGCTCTCGCCTGAGTTGAGAAGCCCTTCAAAGGCGATGGCCCGGGAGGTTGGGCCGTCGTAGAAAAAGACGGCAATCGAATCGCCGGATTTGAAGCGGACGAGGTATGGGTGTGAAGTGTCGACGCTGGCGTTGGGGGTATCGGTCCAGCCGGCTGTTGCGGCGTCTTTGATGGGCCGGATACGTTTGCATTGATGGGGCGCGAGGACGGTGAATTTGATCCCGTGCTGGGCCATCAATTCGAGCGATTCGCTGTCGGCCGCAGTCTCAGCCAGCCACATGCCCTCCGGGGGCGCGCCGTAGTGGTGCTCATAGTCGGCTATGCCCCAGCGAATTTGCGTGATACGGTCGCTATGGCTGGCCAGCGGGAGAATGATGTGATTGTAGACCTGGGCCATCGCAGAGCTGTGACCGCGAAAGGACTTGCGGCTGCGGCGCTCACCGTCGAGAATCATGCGGTAGGTGCGCGGCGCGTTTTCCATGAGCCAACTGAGCAGCGTGGGGCCAATGTTAAAGCTGATGCGCGCGTAGTTGTTCACAATGCGCGTGATCTGATTTTTTGAGTTGACGATGCGCGCCGCGCCATTGGTGGCGTAACACTCGGCGCAGACACGCTCATTCCAATCATGATAAGGCGCGGCCGAGTCTTGTGTCTCGACCGTCTCTAGCCACGGATTCTCACGGGGAGGCTGGTAGAAATGACCGTGAATGCAGATAAATCGTTTATTTGCGGCCATCAAAACCTCAACCTTTGCCGGAGCGCCGGAGTTAAATTCATTGTAGGTCTTATCGGCAGTCCGAAGCCGTCTCCTTAGCCAGGGCGCATGCCCGCCACAGGTACCAACTGGCGACGGAGCGGAAGGGTGCCCAGCGCTTGCCTCTTTTTAGCAGTATCTCAGGCTTGGGGAGATCCTGGGCAGCAAGCGGACGGGTTTTGGGAAGGCGCAGGAAGGTTAGCGCGAAGCCCTTGCGAACACCGTAGTCGGTCACCGGAAAGACGTCGGGCCGGCCCATGCGAAAGATCAGCAGCATCTCGACTGTCCAAGGGCCAATGCCGCGGACCGCGGTAAGCCGCGCGACGATTTCGGCGTCGGTCATTTTCTTGATTGCGGCGTGGTTGGGGACGGTGCCGTCAAGGGTTTTGGCTGCCAAGTCTTTGAGAGCTTTGATTTTGTTGAAGGAGACGCCGGCGGCGCGCAACGGTTCGTCGGGAGTATCGAGCAGAAGCTGGGGCGCTGGGTCGCCGCCAAAGAAGGTGCGCACGCGGGCATGGATGGCGGCTGCGGCCTTGCCGTTCAACTGCTGGTAGAGGATCGACTCAAGGAGGGCTTCAAAGGGTGACTGGGATGGGTCGAGGCGAAGCGAGAAGGCGCCGGCGCGTTCTATGAGCAGGCCGAGTTTGGGGTCGGCGGCGCAAAGATGTTCAAGCGCCGCGGCGGAATCAAAGGGAAGTTTGAGACTGCGACCGTTGTGGATCATAGGGGAACAGTGTACCGCGTCGGGACTTTCTAGTCGCGGCCTGGAGAGAGGAACCTTCAAATCCTGCGCTTGCTGGCCTTACCCTTGTAACATCTAGAAACAGATTCAAGGCGGAGGCGCCAACCATGAAAATGCGGCCGGGGACACAAACGGGATTTCTGCTGTGCGGTAAGGAATGGACGGACGGCGCGACGCTGGAGGTGTGCTCGCCCTGGGATCAGGGAGTGGTTGGCCGCGTGACAGTGGCGACGCGGGCGGACGCGCGCCAGGCCGTGCATCATGCCGTGGCCAGCTTGCGCCGCACTCGCGCGCTGCCGCGCTGGAAACGGCGCGAGATTCTTGAGGACGTGGCTGCCGCGCTGATCGAGCAGAAGGAGCGCTTTGCCCAGCTGATTGTGGCCGAGGCGGGCAAGCCGGTTCGGCTGGCGCGGGCCGAGGTGGATCGCGCCGCGCTGACCTTCAAGACAGCGGCCGAAGAGAGTTCGCGGTTGGGCGGCGAGAGCATTCCGCTGGACCTGGCAGAGGGCAATGAGGGCCGTTGGGGCTTGGTGCAGCGCTTTCCGGTCGGTCCGGTGCTGGCGATTACGCCATTCAACTTTCCGCTGAATTTGGTGGCGCACAAGGTTGCGCCCGCGCTGGCGGCAGGCTGCCCGGTGATTTTGAAGCCCGCGCCTGAGGCTCCGTTTACCGCGCTGGCGCTGGGCGAGGTAATTCTGAAGGCTGGATGGCCGGAGGAGGCGCTGGCTGTACTGCCGCTAAGCAACGCCGATACGGCATGGCTGGCAGAGAAGGAAGACCGCATTAAGCTGGTCAGCTTTACCGGCTCGGCCAAGGTGGGATGGGAGTTGAAGGCCCGCTCCGGGCGTAAGCGCGTGCTGCTGGAGCTAGGCGGCAACGCGGCGCTAATTGTCTGCGGAGACTGGCGCGACCTGGACGAAGCAGCCGTCCGCACCGCACATGCGGCCTTTGGTTTTGCGGGACAATCTTGCGTGAGTGTGCAGAGAGTGTTGGTAGAGCGTAGCGTCTTTCAGACATTTTTGTGGAAGGTAGTTGAGGCGACAACCAAAATGGCTTCAGGCGATCCGGCAATGGATTCCACTGAGATTGGTCCGCTGATAAGGCCCGCCGAGGCCGAACGGGTTGAGGCCTGGATCAAAGAGGCTGTGGAGGATGGCGCCAAATTGGCGGCCGGAGGACAGCGCCACGGCTCAGTGGTTACTCCGGCGATTCTGACGGGAACCAAGCCGGGCATGAAGCTGTGGGACGAAGAAGTCTTTGGACCCGTAGTGTGCATTGAGCCATTCGACGACTTTGAGCAGGCGCTGGCCGACGTCAACCACTCGAAATATGGATTGCAAGCAGGGCTTCTGACGCGCGATGTGGGCCGCATTTTGACCGCGTATCGCGAGCTGGAAGTAGGCGCACTGATCGTGGGAGACACACCAAGCTGGCGTCTGGACCCGATGCCCTTTGGCGGCGTCAAGGACTCGGGACTGGGACGCGAAGGCATCCGGTCGGCCATCGAAGAGATGACCGAGCCGCGCATGCTGGTGATCGCGGGGCTATAGAGCGAGGCGATAGGTTTTATTGATTTTGGCGGCGCCGCGAAAAAAAAGCTACTTCTTCGCCTTCTGCGCGGCCCAGCGCAGGCGCTGCGCGTCGGCAATCCGCTTGCGAGCTTCAGGGCTCAGCGTGCGGCGCTTCTTCGCCTTCTTGCCTGGTGCGGCCTTGGCGGCGGGCGCAGCCTTGGCGGCCTTCTTGGCAGCTTTCTTGGCAAGGCGCGCGTTAATCTTATCGGTTACTTTGCCACTGGCGGCAAGCAAGGAACGAACCTGTGTGAGCTTGGCAATCTCTGCATCGATAAGAGCAACAATGGAATCATTTGTCATTAGTCAAGCATAACTCAGGAATACACTCCGGCACAATTTTCCGATTCAACGATTCATGTTCCGCCGATCGAACCAAGGACAATTTCATTACGGTTTGCCGACGGATTTCTCGTTATAGGCCTTTTGCAAAATGAAAAACGCCTGCTTCTTCTGGCCTTGATCGGAGATAAGTCCTTTGCGGTTGAACTCATCTTGAATGCCCACCAGAGGCCGGTTCGGCGAGCGGAAATCCATCAGGATCCACGGGCTCATTCCGCGCAAATGCGGAATGCGATTGAGCATTTGCAGTTGATGGCGATAGATGTTTGCCTGATATTCCTCGGTCCAGCGTTCGTTGTCGCCGCCATGCATGCCGGCCTTTGCACCGCCGCCAAACTCGCTTACGATCAGCGGCTTTTCATAATCGATTTGCCACTGAGTCACGTCGGCGGTTTCTGGGGATCCTTCATACCAGCCGATGTACTCGTTGATGCCGATTACGTCGAGCGCTTTGCCGAGTGGGTCGTCCACAATCTTGGTGTGACCGTCGGCGCGCACCAACAGGGCCGCGGTGATGAGACGCGTGGGATCAAGCTCGCGCGCATGAGCTGCTTCAGTCTCAATAAAACTTGTGCGCGCTTCAGTCAATGGCGTCTCGTTGGCCATCGACCAAAGAATGATTGCGGCGTGATTGCGCGAGTTTCCTATTTCTTCATCGAGTTGCTGCTCGGCGTTGGCAAGCACTTTGGGATTATCAAATTGCAAGGCCCAATAGACAGGATTCTCCGACCAGACCATTAGCCCCATGCGGTCGGCGGCGCGCAGCATCGATTCATCGTGAGGATAGTGCGCCAGGCGGACATAGTTGCAGCCCAACTCCTTGGCCCAGCCCAGCAGAGTCTCGGCATCTTTTTCGGTATTGGCGCGGCCGGTGCGGTACGGGGCTTCAGCATGAATGGAAATGCCGCGCAGGAAGATCGGTTGGCCGTTGAGAAGTATTTGCGTGCCGCGCGCTTCAATGGTGCGAAAGCCGATTTGGTCTTCGATGGTATCTTTATCGGCGCGCAAAACCACCTTATAAAGTTTTGGATTCTCTGGCGACCAGCGCTGCAATCCCTCCACCTTCACATGGAAGGAAAACCAACCGGGCTTATCGGCGGACGCAATTGCATTTGCTTTTAATTCGGGGAGAATGATTTCGACATGTGAATTCGGCTGGCCGCTTTCGACATGTACCCAACCTTCGATGACGTTGCTTTCCGCGCGGCTCAGATGCACATCGTACCGATCGATGAATGTATAGGGAACTTCAATCAACGAGACCGTGCGCGTGAGGCCGCCGTAGTTCCACCAATCGGTCTCCAGCGTAGGAACGCCGTCTTCGTGGCGCGTGTTATCGACGGCGGCGACGACGAAATTATTACCGGCATGAACTGTGGCAGTCACTTCGCAATTGAAGCTGGTATAGCCGCCTTCATGCTCGCAGACCTTTTGTCCATTGACCCAAAAATAGGATTTGTAGTTGGCCGCGCCCACGTGCAGAAAGAGGCGCGTGTGTGCTTTGGGTTGATACGTAAAATCGCGCTGGTACCAGATGGGGCCTTCGTAAAAGAAGAGCGACTCGCGCTGGGTGTTCCAGTCGGAGGGGACTTTGAGCTGAGGCGCCTTGGAGAAATCGTACTCGGTAACAAACTGGTCGCCCGGCTGTGCCTTGCGATTGAGAAAAAATCCATCCTTCTTGACTTCATGGTGAAAGTTGAAGTAACCGGAAAAGTAAGGATCGACGATGGAGGCCCAATCGCCGTCAAGCGAAATGGCTGGCCGGCGATCGGCGCCGGTAAGGACGATGGGAGATTGGGATGGCGCGGGTGCGGCGGCAACGAGCAGAGCAGCGGCGATTGAGCTTGCAAACAGGCGGAGAGAGAGACGCGGCATTGCACACCTTCAGGTTAGATTAAGGCCGTGGACGTGTTGCAGTGAGCGGGCGGCGGCACTGAACTCCACTTGGGCAGATGATTTCATTTATTCGGTTAGCTCACTCCGCACGCTCGAAAGTGAGCGAGGCGGAGTTGATGCAGTAGCGCAGGCCGGTTGGACGCGGGCCGTCGGGAAAGACATGGCCCAGATGGCCGCCGCAGCAGGCGCAGGTGACCTCGACGCGTCGCATTCCGAGGCTTACGTCTTCGTGCTCGGCAACGGCCTTGGAATCGGCGGGGATCATGAAGCTAGGCCAGCCGCAGCCGGAATCGAATTTAGCGCCGCTTGCAAACAGCATTGCCCCGCAGCCCGCGCAGTGGTAGTTGCCGCTCTCATGGTTTTGGGTGAGCGCACCGGTGAAGGGGCGTTCCGTAGCTTTCTCACGCAGAATCCTGTATTGCTCGGGAGTGAGCATGGCGCGCCACTCGGCCTCGGTGCGCTGGATTTTTTCCGGCGATTCACTCATGGTGCGCCTCCTGGTCGGTTCTGAGCCTTTGGATGCTTTCAAATTGGAAGGACGTGCGGCTGTCGCTCAGGCCTCGGCGATCAAGTCGATTTCCACCAGCACATCCTTGGGCAGACGGGCGACTTCCACCGTGGTGCGAGCCGGCAGTTGGCCGGAGGCATCCGCGAAATAGTCCGCGTAGACCGCATTCATTGCGGCAAAGTCGTTCATATCCTTGAGGTAGACAGTGGCTTTGACCACTTTGCCAAGCTCAGAGCCCGCGGCTTCAAGGATGGCCTTGAGGTTTTCAAAGGTGCGAGTAGTCTGTTCGGTAATGCCGCCGGCGACGATCTGCTGGGTTGCCGGATCGAAGCCGACCTGACCGGCGGTGAAGACGAGGTTCCCAACGCGAACACCCTGGGAATATGGTCCGATTGCGGCGGGGGCTTTATCGGTTGCGATAACGTTTTTACTCATCCCTCGATTTTATCTCCACCGCAACGAATAAATCATCGCCAAGCCGCAAGCAGCGCGCCGCTTCCCATGACCGCGGCCAGCCAGTAGCCATTATTGATGGCGAAGAGCTTGAAGGGTCGCTGCTCGTAGATTGTCTCAGCGAGAAGCGGCATGGCAATGAAGCCCAGCCAGCAGATGAATCCTATGAATGCCCCAAAGCCGATGGTGTTTGCGCCGGACCACCAGATCACGTGCGCCAGAATAAACGAGAGGACGAGTCCGCCGAAGAAGGAAGTGACCATGCCGACAACCGCACCCTTGGGACGCGAGCCGGGAACGTGGCCTGTCAGGGCCATCCAAGGCTTGGCAAAGAAGAGCGAATACCAGAGCGCGCCCAGAATCCATTGATAGAGAGCGGCAACGAGCACAGGCAGGTGATTGAAGTGAATGTGATGCACTGAGATACCTCGCAGAAAGATTGGGGATTCGTCTTCAAGCAGCCAGCGGCGGGGGGAATCCGTGGGGCTCACAGGCCGGCGCAAAGGAAGCCGTGGAATTGACTTTGCCGCAGGCGGCGGAGCGCTGTCAAGGAGAATCGCGCGGGAGTTTGATGGGGTTTGTTCGAGATGTTTGAACGCGCAGGCGACGTGAGAAGGAGGATGCGTGATATTTTGGAGGAAGCGGAAGGGTGGCAGAGCGGTTGATTGCATCGGTCTTGAAAACCGACGAACCTTAACGGGTTCCGGGGGTTCAAATCCCTCCCCTTCCGCCAGACACCCGCCGTGCGGCTGAGTGTGTTTGCGCGCCTTATGGTTTGTGGAATTTCGGGCTCGCATATCCCGGATAGCGGTATATGGGGATGCTTCAAAAGCGCAA
>JBEKDN010000023.1:0-27818 GCA_050014335.1 Occallatibacter sp.
CGTCGTGGTTTCTGTAATTTCTATGTCTGGTTTTTGTCATAGCCGTTGGAGTGCCCAGTTTCCGGACAAGATACGTGGAGCAATCACCCTGAGCGCTGCTTCCTCCTGGCGCGTCTACTGGTTGAGTCCGGACCGTTGCGAGCGCGGCGGGCCGAAGCTGGTAACCTTAATACTGAGAAGAATCGCCCTGGAAGAGCCGGAGTCACTGGTCTCGTTCCTTCGGGCCACCCGGCGGGCAAAGGCATGGCGGAGTTCATCATCAAATTGGGCGACGAGCGTGGTCGCGTGCAGGAGCAGGTGCAGTCGGCCGCTACCGCTGAAGAACTGCGCGCCCGCTTTATCCATGCTGGCTATCACGTCTTTTCCATCCGCAACCGCTCCGGTCTTGGCATTCTAAAAGGCGGCAAGGTCAAGCTCGAACCCTTTCTCATCTTCAATCAGCAATTCCTTACGCTGATTCGCGCCGGGTTGCCGATTCTGGGCTCCATCCAGATGCTTGCCAAGAACCAGAAAAACCAGCATTTTGCTTCGCAGTTGGACGATGTGGCTGCCCGCGTCAAGACCGGCGATGCGCTGAGTTCGGCCTTTGAGTCGCAGAGCGGCTTTCCCGTCATGTACACCACCACGCTGCTGGCCGGAGAGCGAAGCGGCAATTTGCAAGAGGTACTGGAACGCTACGTCAGCTTCCAGCGCATCTCGCTCACCTTCCGCAAAAAACTGCTGGCGTCGCTGATTTATCCCGGCGTGCTGCTGACGTTGGTGGGCGGCCTCATGTTCTTCATGTTCGTTTTTGTAGTGCCGCAGTTTGCCGTGCTTTATGACCAGATGGGAAACAAGCTGCCGGCCATGACCATGGATCTGCTCGCCTTCGGTAAATTTCTCAATCACAACATTCTCTGGATTCTTCTCGGAATGGCCGCTGTCGGCTTTGGCGGCTACCGCTTTTCCATTACGGAGCAGGGCCGCGACTTCATTGACGGAGTGCGTATCAAGCTGCCCATCTTCGGCAAGATCTGGCTCAAGTATCAGGTGGCGCTTTTTGCGCGCACGCTCTCCACGCTGCTCACTGGCGGCCTTTCGCTCGTGCCGTCGCTTGAGACGGCGGCCCGCTCCATCTCTTCGCGACGCGTCTCCAGGGCCGTAATGAGTTCCATAACTACAGTCCGCGAAGGCAAGCCGCTGGCCGATGCGCTGATCCAGACTAAAGTTTTTCCAGATCTTGCCGCAGAAATGATTTCCGTGGGCGAGCAGACCGGCGCGCTGCCGCAGATGCTCAACTCGGTGGCTGAATTCTTTGAGGAAGACGTGGCCACAGCGCTCACCGCCGCGTTGGCGCTCATTGAACCGGCCATTCTTATTGTGATGGGCGTTGTCGTCGTCTTCATTCTCATTTCGCTCTACCTGCCCATCTTCTCCTTGGGGCAGGCAGGCGGTAGTCAGGGGTAAATCATGGCAACAGGCGCAACTCTCGCAGTTCCACTTTTGGCCGGTCAGGACGAACGCTCTCAGGCCGAGTCTCTGGCGCGCCGTTATCACGCCGAGTTTGTCGACCTGAAGAACTTCAAGATTCAGCATGAGTTGCTGCGCACAGTTCCCGTTGAGCTGATGTTTCGCTATAACTTCGTGCCCATCGAACAGCAGGGCGACGCTCTCGTGATCGCCGTAAGTGACCCATCGCGGCTGATGATTCTCGATGAAATCTCCGGTCTACTGGCGCACCGCATCATTCCCCGCGTGGCGACTCTTTCACAAATTACCGACCTGCTGAAGAAAACCGAGCAGTCGCAGCGCGTACTCGATGAAGCCAGCGAAGGTTTGACCTTCGACGTGCTCACCGGCGAAGAGAATGCCGACGAGAATATTTCTATTGAAAAGCTCACCAGCGAAGAAGACATCAGCCCCATCATTCGCCTGGTTGATACGACAATCTTCACCGCTCTCGAACGCCGCGCCTCGGATATTCACATCGAGACTTACGACGATTCCGTCCATGTAAAGTACCGCATTGACGGCGTGCTGCAAGAGGCCATGGCGCCCATCGCGCGCGAGCATCACTCAACAATCCTTTCGCGCATCAAGATCATGAGCGAACTCGACATTGCCGAGCGCCGCGTGCCGCAAGACGGCCGTTTCCGCGTGCGCTACAAGACCCGCCTCATCGACTTCCGCGTCTCCATCATGCCCACAATTCACGGCGAAAATGCCGTGCTCCGCGTGCTCGACAAGGAATCGATGAGCGAGAAGTTCCACAAGCTCACGCTTGACGTGGTCGGTTTTGCCGATGAGGATCTCAAGCGTTTCCGCCGCTATATTCGCGAGCCTTACGGCATGGTGCTGGTCACGGGGCCGACCGGCTCCGGCAAGACAACCACCCTTTACGCCGCGCTCAACGAAATCAAAAGCGACGAAGACAAGATCATCACCATTGAGGATCCGGTCGAGTACCAGATTCGCGGCATCACGCAGATTCCCGTCAACGAGAAAAAAGGTCTGACTTTTGCGCGCGGCCTGCGCTCCATTCTGCGCCACGATCCGGATAAGATTCTGGTCGGCGAGATCCGCGACAACGAGACGGCGCAGATTGCCATCAACTCCGCGCTGACCGGCCACTTGGTTTTTACCACCGTCCACGCCAACAATGTCGTCGATGTGCTGGGCCGCTTTGTGAACATGGGCGTCGAGGTCTACAACTTTGTCTCGGCGCTGAACTGCATTCTGGCTCAAAGACTGGTGCGCACCATCTGCGAGCACTGCTCGCGGCCCGTCAAGTACTCTGAAGCCGAATTGATTGCCAGCGCCATGGATCCTACCGAGTGGCGCGGCTTTGAGTTCCACGAGGGCGCGGGCTGCATGGAGTGCGGGGGCACGGGCTATCGCGGCCGCACGGCGATCCATGAATTGCTCGATCTGACCGACCCGATTCGTGAATTGATTCTGGCCAAGAAACCCACCTCCGAGGTGCGCAAGCTCGCCCAGAAAGAGGGCATGAGCTTTCTGCGCGAGTCGGCTCTCGACCGTGTCCGCCGCGGCTTCACTACGCTCAAAGAGATCAATAAGGTTACGTTTATCGAGGCGTCGAGATGAGAAGACTGGGTCCGTACTTCGCTTCATCGCCTCATCAATATCACGTTGCTTTGAAAGGGTACGACTTTAGTCGTGCCGCAAATGCAACAAGAGGATGCCGGGCTTTAGCCCCTGGGGGACGTTTTTCGGAAATCCAGAACAGCTATTTCTCTGTTTCCGCTGCCGTCGTCTCGGAAGGAGCCATGCCGCAATGAATTCGATCCTCAGCAAGACCAAATTCGGTTCCCAACCCGGTGCGCGTCCGCCTGTCGCCGTCGAGCTCTCGCCGCAAGGCGTCCTCGCCGCCGCTACGCCCGCCCCTGGCCAGCCCGCCGTCTATGCCTTTGAGCCGCTGCCGGAGGGCGCGCTCATCCCCGGCATTGGCGAGGCAAATCTGCGCGCGCCAGAGGCCATCGCCAACGCCATACGCACAGCGCTCGGCCAGCTCTCGCCGCGCACCCGCGCCATCACGCTCGTCGTGCCAGACACCGTCGTCCGCGTCTTCGTGCTGGACTTCGATTCCCTCCCACCCAAGCCCTCTGAAGCCATCCCGGTTCTGCGCTTCCGCCTGCGTAAAATGGTTCCCTTCGATGTGGAACATGCCGGCCTGAGTTATCAAATCCTTGTCGAGAGCCGAACCGAATGCAAAGTGCTGGCCGCCGTATTGCCAGGTGCCGTACTGGCCGAGTATGAGGCCGTTGTGCGCCAAGCCGGTTTTGAACCCGGAGCCGTGCTGCCCACCAGCCTGGCCGCCCTAGGCGCCATCGATTCGCCCGATCCGATTTTGACCGCCAACCTGGGCGCGGTCGCGCTCACCACTTCCATCACGCATGGCCAGGACTTGCTGCTCTATCGCACCCTTGACTTGCCAGAAGACGATGAGGCTCGCCTGGTCGAAGTGCAACGCGGCATCGCCGTGGCCGCGGCTTATTATGAAGATAAGCTCGGCACGTCTCCGCAACTGCTGCATTACGCCGGCATTGGCGCGGGCGGTGAGAGCGCGGCGGTGGATTTTGCTCACTGGATCTACGCGCCTGAAGACGTCGCAATCCCCGTCGTCGATCTTACGCCGCGGCCTGAGACTGGTGCGGTGACTTCCTTAAGCGACTCGATGAGTCTGGCTGGCGTCTTGGGCGCGCTGGCGGGGGCGGCATAAAGCAATGAGAATAACACTCAATCTCGCCACCCGCCCTTATGCCGACCTCAGGCCGGCCCTCAAGCGCCTGCGCATCGCCATGGCCGTGCTCTTTGTGCTCGGCGGCGGCTTACTGCTCGGCCTGCGCGCCGTGCATCAGAAAGCGGAAGAAGCCCGCGCCACTGAGCAGAAAGTTCAAGCCAAGATCGACGCCATCCAGCGCGAACGCCAAGGCTACCAAGACTTGATGCGCCAACCCGCCAACGCTGACCTGCTCACTCAGGCTGCGATGCTCAACGGCCTCTTCGACCTGAAGACCTTTTCCTGGACCCTTGCGATGGAAGACCTTGAAACCGTCCTACCCGGCGGTGTGCAGGTGACCACTCTTGAGCCGGTCCGCGACGCCAAGACTGGCGTCATCACCTTGAAGCTCCGTGTGGTGGGTCCGCGCGACCGGGCCGACGATCTGGTCGTGAATCTGGAACACTCCAGGCATTTTCTGCTCCCGCACATCGTCGGTGAAAGCTCTGAGGCCACCGGCAACGGCGGTGCAAATGAGCGCCTGGAGCCGGTCAGCGCGTCGAATCGATTCAGCTTTGAGCTAGCCGCCGAGTACAATCCGGCCGTCCCGCTGGAGCACACCGCAAAACACAAGCCGGAACAAGAGAAGCCCGCTACAGCCTCCGCCGCGCCTATCAAGAAGCCAACCGCCTCCGGCGCGAATGCACTCCCGAATGCGCCCTGGCAGCCTTCCCCCATGCACAGGGCGGCTCCGATGCAGCAGCAAGGCCGCCCTAACCATTTGGGATCCGGTGTGCCTGCCTCCAACTGGCCAAGACCCGGCATGCCGCCAGACGCCAATCTCCAGAACGGAGGCCAGCGATGAACATCCCCCGCACCCCATCCGTCTGGCGGGAACGCCTCGCTTCGCCGCTCACTTGGCACTTTGCGGCCTTTGTCATCATGCTGGTCGCCGTGGTTGTCCTTTCCATCCGTTTCGGCCTGGATTGGGTCGCCACCAACGGCAGTTCCACTGACGCGCTGCAAGCCAAGGAATTTCAATTGAAAGCTCTGGATCTGCAGACCGCTCCACTCCGCGGTCTTGAGCAGCGCGTAAAAGACTCTCGCGAGCAGATGCGGCATTTCTACGCCAAGCGTATACCGCCCAACTACTCATCCATCGACCGCCGCATTGGCGAGCTCGGCGTCAGCTCCGGTGTGCGCCTCGGCCGCGTGCAATACTCGCAGGGCGCGCCCGGTTCTGACCTCACTGAGATATCGCTCGATGCTGGAATCACCGGCAGCTATCCGCAGATCATGCGCTTTGTGAACGGCTTGGAGCGCGATGAAATCTTCTTTGTCATCCGCGCCATGTCCCTCACCGGCCAGCAGGGTGGAATGGTAAATCTGCGCCTGCGCGTTTCCACCTGGCTCAGGCCAGCCGATGCAATGGCCAGCGGCTTGCCGCCCACCCCGCCGCCTGGCGAAGAGCCGAATGCTGCCGCCAAGCCCCAGGGAAAGGAGGGTGAATAGTCATGGCCCTCCAAAAAGGAACGGAAAACAAAAAACAGGTTTACATTTTCATCGCCCTTAGTGTGGTGCTGGTTTGCGTCGGCGGTTATGAGATCAAGGACAGCTTTTTCTCCAGCGCCACTCCGCCGCCACCCATCGCCGCCATCCGCCCAGCAAGCACCCAGACGCCGCCAGCTGCCGCGCGCACCGTTGCGCTTGTCGCCGGCCCTGAGGCGCAGAAGCTCTCCAACGCCGGCATCGACCCCGCGCTGCATCTGGACAAGCTCGCCCTCAGCGAAGACGTCGAGTATCTCGGCACCGGCAGAAATATCTTCTCCGCCGAGTCCGCCCCCGAGCCAATGAAAATTGAGAACCCCATTGCCAGCGCGCGCCCTGGCCAGCCGGGTTTTGTGCCTCCGATCGTCACCGCGCCTCCCAAGCCCGCGCCACCGCCCATCGATCTCAGGTACTTTGGCTACACCCAGGCCAAGGACAAATCCTTCCAGGCCTTTTTCGTCCACGGCGATGACATTTTTATCGCCCGCACCGGAGAGATTGTCGATCACCGCTACAAGATTGGCGCCATTCTCCCGCTCAACGTGCAAGTCACCGATCTGGGCTATAACAACACCCAGACGCTGCAATTTCAGGCGAATTGAAAGGCAGCTCCTAGCTACTGGTTTCTAGCTTTTCTGAATTTCGGCTGGTTTGCCTGGGGTAGATTATCGGTAGCCCGACAAAGCTGCCGCTGCAATGAAACAGCTAGGAGCTAGAAGCTGAATGAAAAAGCCCTCCCCAACTCGCCGCCCCAAGCCCTCAGAAGCCTCGGAAGAGGGCTATATGCTCATCGCCGTCATCTTCCTCGTGACGCTGCTGACCATCGCGCTTTCTGTCGCCCTGCCAAAAATGTCCAGGCAAATCCAGCGTGATCGTGACCTGGAGACGATGAATCGCGGCAAGCAGTATGCCCGCGCCGTCCGCATGTACTATAAGAAATTCGGTGGCTATCCGCCCAACGTCGATGTGCTGGTCAAGCCCGTCAATAACATCCGCTTCCTGCGCAAAAAGTACTCCGATCCCACCACCGGCAAAGAGGATTGGAAGCCGATTCCCGTAGGCATGAACAAAGCACCCACAGTGATGGGTTTCTTTGGCCAGCCTCTCGGCGGCACCGGCGGTTGCGCAGCCAACACCATGGGCGGAGGCTCCGCCACCCCACCAGGCCAGCCATCCGGTTCTCCGTTCAGCTCTTCGTCGTCCGGCACTGGCCCAGGATCGACCGGCTCGTCGACCAACGGCGGCGCCAACTGCGGCACTCTCAACCTTTCGTCGAGTACCGGCACTCCTAACCCCGACGGAACCACCACCGACCCGAATGCCGCCAATGCCTCCGGCACATCCAGCACCTCCGGCTCCACGACCGGCCAGACCGGCCAACTCGGCCAGATTGGCGGCGGACCGCTCATGGGCTTCTCTCCCAACAGCCCCAAGAAGTCCATCATGGTCTACAAGACCAAGAGCCATTACAACGAATGGGAGTTTGTCTACGACCCCATCGCCGAGCAGATGCAGGCTGCGGCAGGCGTGGGCGGCGCAGGAAACGGACTTCCGGGCAGCACTGGCATTGGTACCAACCCCAACCCGGGGGGTCCGAGTCCGAACCCCAACCCGAGCCCCAACCCCGTACCGAGTCCTGGCGCTCAGCAGTAACGTGGATATCCCAGCCTCGCGGAACAGCCACCCGGAACGCAGCGATGCGCACCACCCCCAAAACACAACAAAGCCCGCCCCCATTCCAGGGACGGGCCTTGCCAAAAACCAAAAACTCCAGCCGTTACACGCTGAAAGAAGACCCGCAGCCGCAAGTGCTCTTCACTTGCGGATTGTCGAACTTGAAGCCGGCCGCCTCCAGCGTCTCCACGTAATCCACCGTGCAGCCATTCAAGTACATCAACGAAGTGGCGTCCACAAAGACCTTGATGTCCTCAAAGTTGAAGACCTTGTCCATCATGCCGCTCTGGTTCTCAAAGGCCATGGAATACTGAAAGCCTGAGCAGCCGCCGCCCACCACGCCTACGCGTAGCCCGGCCGGCAAGGGATCCTGCGTGGCCATGATCTCGCGTACCTTGGCGATTGCCTGCGGGGTCAGGTTGAGCGGTGCTTTCTTTACGGTTTCCTCTGCGGGTACTGCGGTCGCTGTCGTCGCCATGGTCTCTCCTGGTCGGTAAGAATGCGTGCCCTGTCTCAACTCTACTGCGCGGCGAGCCCAGATTCAAGGCCTGCCGCTGCTTTCGTCTCATTGGATGCAACCGCTCCGGGAAAGTCGCAGAAGCCGCTCCGGCGCATCAGGCCCTCGTCCCATTCCGATTCACTATGAAAACTCCGAGGTTTTTGACGCGACAACGCCGCCGTTCAGGACTATTATGGTTCCCAAGACGGCTCCTCTGTTGAACGGAAGCTGGATTCTTGAGTTCCGCCGGCATCCGGGGCTGAAAATCCAAGTGGGAGGTGGAGCATGAAGTTGATTCCGTTGATGTGGACAGTGTGGGGAGCATTGGCAGTCGTTGCAGCCGCTCTCTATTTGTATCGCTCCAGTTTGACCCGCGACGAAGACGACCAGATTTACCTGGACGACGCCTTCGCTCACGAGAAGGCAGCGCAAGAGGCCATTTTAGCCAGAGTGAACAAGGTCGAGCCCGCCGTGCGAGCCTCTCTATGGCTCGTCGCCGCCGCCACGGTCTTTGTTATCGCGTTTTACATCGTTGACATCGCACGGCAGTTCTAGAGCGTTATTACGGCCAGCGCAACTCATAGAGAGCGTTGCGTCCATCAAGGATCATGCCATGGTTGCAGGGTATCCCACTCATTCCGCGCTTTTTGCGGAATGGGTGGGAAATCAAGAACATCAACCCATCTGCGTAACCAAGCCCACCAGCCCCGTGCGAACAATAAGTGAGCGTTTGGCCCCACCGCGGGTGGCTTACTTTGCCGCCAACTGCCGCAGCACATACTGCAAGATCCCGCCGTGCTCAAAGTACTCAATTTCCTGCGGCGTATCGATGCGCACCTTCGCAACAAAGCTCTTCACCGTCCCGTCTGCAGCCGTGGCCTGCACCGTCAACGCGCGGCCTTTCGCAAGCCGCTCCGACAAGAGCACTGTAAGTCCAGCGAATGAAAAAACCTCCTCGCCCGTCAGCCCCAGCGACTCAGCATTCTCGCCCTCGCCAAACTGCAACGGCAAAATCCCCATGCCGACCAGATTCGACCGGTGAATCCGCTCAAAGCTCTCCGCAATCACCGCCCTCACGCCCAGCAGCTTCGGTCCCTTGGCCGCCCAATCGCGCGACGAGCCTGACCCGTATTCCTTGCCCGCCAGAATAATCAGCGGCACGCCACGCTCTGCGTACTTGACGCTAGCGTCAAAGATCGACATCGGCTCGCCCTCAGGCAACAGGCGCGTCACTCCGCCCTCGGTTCCTGGCGCAAGCTTGTTGCGCAGCCGCACATTGGCAAAGGTTCCGCGCACCATCACTTCATGATTGCCGCGCCGCGAGCCATAGCTGTTGAAGTCGGCCTGCTTCACGCCATGCTCGGCCAGATACTTTCCCGCCGCCCCGTTGGCCTTGATGTTGCCCGCCGGCGAGATATGGTCGGTAGTGACCGAGTCGCCCAGCACCGCCAGTACTCGCGCGCCGAGTATGTCAGTTACTGACGCGGGAGTCGCAGCGATCCCGTCGAAGTACGGAGCCTTGCGGATATAAGTCGAATCCGGCTCCCATTGATAGACCTCACCGGTAGGAAACTTCAGCCCCTGCCAATTCGCATCTCCCAGGCTGACTATCGCATACTCCTTGCGGAAACCCTCGCTGGACACGCCTTTTTCAATCGCGGCATTCACTTCCGCTTGAGTCGGCCAGATATCTTTCAAGTAAACGGGATTGCCTTCGCTATCGCTGCCCAAAGCGGTTGTCTCGAAGTTATGACCAATCCTTCCAGCCAGCGCATAAGCCACCACCAGCGGCGGACTCATCAAATAATTTGCCCGCACGTCCACATTCACGCGTCCTTCAAAGTTGCGATTCCCACTTAGTACGCTGACAGCAACCAGTCCATGTTCGTCAATACTTTTTGAGACATCGGCAGGCAACGGCCCTGAGTTACCAATGCATGTGGTGCAGCCATAACCAACCACGTTAAAGCGCAGTTTTTCAAGATAGGGAAGCAAACCCGCCTTGGTATAATAGTCAGTGACCACGCGCGATCCCGGCGCCAGTGAAGTCTTCACCCACGGCGGAACAGTCAGTCCTTTCTCGACGGCCTTCTTCGCCAGTATTCCCGCCGCCATCATCACTGAAGGATTCGACGTATTGGTGCAACTCGTAATTGCCGCAATCACCACCGATCCGTGATCGAGATACTCATCCGGATCGACTCCAAAGCGCGCTTTGACTGTTGTGGCAACATGCACCGCGGCCTTCTCCGCAACCGCCGCATCCGTCACCGCGCCCCGCTGCCACTCGGCCGCCGTGCGCGCCCCCAATGGCTTTGCCGTCGGCGCAAGCAAGTTAGGTAGTTGCTGCGTAAAGTTGGCCGCCGCATCCCGCAGCAGCACGCGATCCTGCGGGCGCTTCGGGCCAGCCACGCTCGCTTCAACGGTCGCCAGGTCCAGTGCCAGCGTCTGCGTGTACTCGGCTTCTGGTGAATTCGCCGTATGGAAAAGCCCCTGCTCCTTGTAGTAACTTTCCACAAGCGCAATCTGTTCTTCGCTGCGGCCCGTGAGCCGAAAATAGCGCAGCGTCTCTTCATCTACCGGAAAGATGCCGCAAGTTGCCCCATACTCGGGAGCCATGTTACTGATCGTTGCGCGATCGGCCAGCGCAAGCTCCGCCACGCCCGGTCCGTAGAACTCCACAAACTTACCCACCACGCCTAACTTGCGCAGAGCTTGAGTTACAGTAAGTACTAAGTCCGTTGCCGTTGCCCCCTCGCGCAGTTTTCCGGTAAGTTTGAAGCCAACCACCTGTGGTACCAGCATGGATACAGCCTGTCCCAGCATCGCCGCCTCGGCCTCGATCCCGCCCACGCCCCAGCCCAGCACGCCCAGGCCGTTAATCATTGTGGTATGCGAGTCAGTGCCCACCAGAGTATCCGGGTAAGCCAGTAACTCGCCGTCTAACTCGGTAGTAAATACCACGCGCGCCAGATACTCCAGATTCACCTGGTGGCAAATACCCATCCCCGGCGGCACAGCGGAGAAATTCCGAAAGGCCGTCTGTCCCCACTTCAGAAATGCATACCTCTCGCGGTTGCGTTGAAACTCCAAGATCGTATTGGCATCCAATGCTCCCGCCGCGCCAAACTCATCCACCTGCACTGAGTGGTCGATCACCAACTCGGCTGGCACCAGCGGATTCACCCGCTCCGGATCGCCGCCCAGTTCGCGAATCGCATCGCGCATCGCGCCCAGATCCACCACCGCGGGCACCCCGGTAAAATCCTGCATCAACACTCGCGCGGGCATGTAGGCAATCTCGCGGCTGGGCTCGGCCTTGGCCTCCCAGTTGGCCAGAAACGCAATGTCGCCCGCCGTTACGTTCACGCCATCCTCGCGGCGCAGCAGGTTTTCCAGTAGTATCTTCAGGCTAAAGGGCAGACGGCTCAGATTGAAGCCGCGCGCGCTCAGCGCCGGCAGGCGATAGATGGTATAGGTGCGGCCACCGGAGGCCAGCGTAGCTTTGCTATTAAAGCTGTTCATCGTATGAGAAGCCTTTCTCTCCGCGCCGATGCGGAGACGCTATAAGAAAATCTTCGCGCTTCAATCCTTGTCGAAGAAGTTGAAGACGCAGTGCTCTCGATGCTTGGGATACTTCGGTTCCAATCCTTCCATGGGGAGTTGAAACATCACCATCCAGGGGACTGGATACCTCAATAGGAGCTGCGTCGCCCGCGATCAGGCCGTCTGCGCCGGAAGCGCTTGAGGTGGGGCTTTCCCTTGGCCGGATTTTTGCCGCCGTTGAGCATAGTTTCTGACGAAATTATATCCCGGAGATTGCCCGGAAGAAAGATTTTTCAGCGCCGCGGTCAGGCAATCGACCAGGTCACAGCCCGGGCTTGCGGGTCTATTCTAGTTGAATGAGAAATCTCTCTTTCGGATAACTCATTTTCCAGCAGCCACATTGCTTCGGAATGCATCGAACGCATAGACGGCCTCTTCCACCCCGGCTTGCAGGAACCCCGCGCATGACAAATATCTCCGATAGTCCCCGCACACTTCGCCGCGACATTGTCTTTGCCTTTGCTCTTGCCCTGGCCTGCTATCTCGCTTGGCTGATCCGCGACGTTCTCGTGCTGCTCTATGTAAGCGCGCTGTTTGCAGTAGTGCTTACTCCCACGGTGCGCTTTACCTCGCAACTTCGGATTCGCGGATGGCAACCGTTCAAGGGCTCGGCCGTTTTCATTCTTCTGTTAGTTGCGGCAATTGCGCTCGCCACCTTTGGCTACCTTGCGCTGCCTCCTGTCCTGGCAGACCTGCAGGGCTTCTCCCGGGATATGCCGGAACGCCTGCCAGGGTTATTGGACAAACTCAAGAACCTTCCTCTGGCTCAACACATCGATGTTACGCAGATAACCTCCCGTCTTCAGGATTTTGTGAGCCGCGCCGCTACTTATCTTCTTTTCTCAATCAGTGACTGGGCGGGCAGATTATTCGATCTCCTCATGGGATTCATCCTGACCATCTATTTCATCCTTGAAGGGGATCACGCTTATCGCTGGTTCCTTTCCTTCTTCCCGCTCAATCAACGCGAACGTCTCGATCGGGCTCTCCAGCGGGCGGAAATCCGCATGGGCAAATGGCTCATCGGCCAAGGCAGCCTGATGCTCATAATGGGCGTGACCAGCACCATCGTCTATCTTTCTCTCCACATTCGTTATGCCTATGCGCTTGGCGTACTCACTGGATTACTCAATATCATTCCTGTCTTGGGTGCTGCCCTGTGCATTGGGCTCGCTCTGATTGTGGCGGCCATCGACTCATGGGGCAGGGTCCTTGGCGTCGCTGTCTTTTACTTAATTTATCTTCAAGTTGAAAATTCTCTTCTCACTCCACGCATTATGAAGAACAGCGTTGGCCTGCCCAGTCTGGCCATACTCGTGGCTTTGGTCATCGGCTCCTCGCTTCAAGGCGTCCTCGGAGCTATGGTCTCGGTCCCAACCGCCGTGCTGGTCACAGTGCTTGTCGATGAATATCTCGTCCGCGGAATTACTGTATGATTTCCTTGACTCAGCGCGGAGTTACCTTCCTGCCATAACGCCAGCTTCCACCGCCGCTTTCATTACGCCGCTGTCTGAAAGCAAATGAACCAAATCGCCGATCAGTGGCTGGCTAGTCTCCAACTCCGTGCCACCCGCCCGTGCCAGCTTCATCTCGCCCGTGCCCTGCGCATCCAGCACAAGCGTGGTCAGCTTGCGCGCCACTTCCAGCGGAAAGCTCTCCGCCACAAAGACCAGTTTGCCGCGCGTGGTAATCACCACCTTCCCCTCGCTGGTGGAGTAGACCTGCTCCTGCGTAATACTATCCGCAGACGCCGATGAGGCGCTTTGTGCCGTCTGCTCCAGTTGCACATTGGAGTATTTGCGCGCCAGTTGCTCGGCATAAAGCTGGGCAAAGTCCTGTGACGAGGCCGAGCTCTTCCAAGCCGAAAGATAGAAGAGCGCAATCGAACTGGTTTTGGCTCGTTCCTCCGCGGTCTTCGCGCTGAGGCGTTGGCCTGCCCAGTAAATCCCGCCGTCCCATGCCGAGGTCAGATCGCTCGCCGCCTGGTCGCCGCCCAGCAGCCCGGCCAGTATATGCAAGTCGAGCTGACCAATCTGCCCAATGTCGTAAGGTCTGTAAAGCGCGTCCACAAGCGGATGAATGTTAGGCAGCAGCGGCACCGCTGGCACGTGGTGGCTCTCGTACTCGCGTGGGTTCATTACCTCCCAGGTTGAAGTTGGCGGACGGTCCAGCGTTCCGGTAAAGGCAGCCGTCTGCCCCTGATCCATCCACAGATCTTGCTCAAAGCTCAGCCCCTCGCGGTACGGAAAGAGCAGCGACTCGGACAGCAGCAGCGGCGCGCGCGCCATCACCGGCGAATCCTCCGAGCCCGTCATCATCTCCTTGACTGAGTCCATCACCTCCGGATTTTTTACCAGGCTCAGGCCCTTGGGCTTGAGAATGTAATCAAGCATCACAGCCGTCGCCTGGCCCTCCACAACCGCCTCGCGCGCCGAGTCCATCTCATCCTTCACCAGATGATCGGTGTCGCCGGACGAGTTCGTGGAAACCTCCTCCGGCGTCTGGCTGCCCCACCGTTCCAGGTCAGTGTGCTGATCTTGCAGCGCGTGCGTCAACTCGTGGGCCAGCACCGGTTTCTGCTCGTCAATGCTCACCCAGTCCAGCATGTAAACCGTCTTTGTCTTTGAATCGTAATAGGCCTCAATCTGCTCCTTCAGCAACTCCAGCAAAAAAGGTTTCAGCGCAAAGTCGCGATCCAGCAGCCCAAACTTCTTCAGCACAATCTCATCTCGCTGCAAGCGGCGCGAGCTCTCGTCCTCGTCGAACTTTTCTTTCAGATACCCTTCCACCGCGGCGCGCGAGGTGATCTGCCGCTTGACCTGGCTCTTGATCGGCAAACCGCTCTCGCTGCTTGAGAACTTGATCAGTTCATCCACCAGTGAGAAGAGCTGCTTGGCCTGCTCGTCGCTGATCTTGCCGGAACCCCGCGCCGGTGCCACTTGCGCTTCTGGCGCTGTGACGACAGGAGAGGCTGTCACGGTCGGGGACGAAGCCTGCTGCGCGGCCGCCATCCATGCCAAAGACAATCCCGCCGCCAAGAACCATCCGCGCCAAACCATCTTGAGCTTTCTCAACATTGATTCTCCCTAACCTCTCTCAAGGCTATAATCAGAGTGTGGTTTGGCGCGATCTTCCTTCTGAAATTCGCGCGCAAACCAGTAGAATTCTCCCCTTATGACGGAAACGGCCCAACCACCGGCTCTATCAGCCATCGATCTAGCGCCCTCCCCGCTTGCCGCGCTCCTCATCCAAGCCGCTGCGCCGCCTGCGCTCTCGGCCCACTGCGGAGCGCTGACCCCCTATTCCTTGGATGCGCCGCGGCGGGAAACAGAGTCTCTGGCCTTTGGCGCCGCCGTGCATGACCTGGCTTGGCTGCGCCGCGTCGCCGTGCGAGGAGAAGACCGACTCCGTTGGCTCAGTGGCATGGTCACCAATACCGTCATCGATCTGCCCGCCAATGCCGGCGCATGGAATCTAGTGCTCAACGCGCAGGGCCGCATCCAGGGCGATCTGCACGTCTGGCGCGAAGGCGACAACCTCGCGCTCACCATCGCCGCGGATCAGTACAACCGTCTGCTCGCCCACTTCGATCGCTTCATCATCATGGACGATGTTGAATTGCTTCCGTTAAGCCTGGACGCCGACGGCAATCTGACCGCTGAAACAGCATTGGGGCTCACTGGCCCCTTGGCCGCGGGCATTCTGGAGCGCCTCGATCTGCCCGCGCCTTCAGAAAAGCTGACCTGCGCAACCGCCCAGTGGAACGGCCAGCCCATTCGCATCCTCCGCGCCTACGGTGCGCTTGCACCGCATTTCGAACTGTGGCTGCAAGCCGCTCAGCTTCCCGCGCTCTGGCGGGCGCTTACCCTTTCCGGCGCAACCCCAGTCGGCGTGGCATCGCTTGAGGCCTTTCGCATCGCGGAGGGAATCCCCGCCTACGGCACAGATATGGTCGAGCGCGACCTCCCGCAGGAGACCTCGCAGATGCGGAGTTTGAGCTTCAATAAGGGCTGCTATCTCGGTCAGGAGATTGTCGAGCGCATCCGCTCTCGTGGCAACGTTCACCGCCATCTGCGGTCGCTGGAGCTTTTTGGCCCGCTCCCCACGCCTGGTGCTGAATTGACCTTGGATAGTGGCGCATCGGCTGGTCAGATCACCAGCGCTGCTGAATTGCCGCTGCCCACTGGCAACCGCAAATTTGCTCTCGGCATGATTCGTGCCGAGGCCGAAATACGCAATCAACCCTTCGCCTACACTGCCGCGTCGGCCACCGGCACAGCCCGCATTCAGGCCGTGCCGCCCAGCTTTCAAGCAAGTCAGCAACACGAATAGGAAATCGAAAAAACATGAGCGATACCCCGAAGTTCACCGTCATTGACCGCCGCAAAATCAAGGCGGAAGAAGAGCAGGAAAACCAGCATAGCTCCGCGCCGCAATCCGAGCCCACAACACCGGAGCCCGCCTCCGCGCCCGCCTCTGGTGGCGGACCCCGCCTCGTTGTCAGCGAGCCCAAACCTGAAGCCTCGGCGGATGATCTGGCCGAGCCCCAAGGCGAAATGCCCACCCCGCCCACCGCTCAGGAGAGCCGCGAGCAGAAGGCCGCCTACGACGCCTCCGCGCAGCGCCTTGAAGATATTGTGCGCGCGCAGAACCCCGCCGCCGGTCCGCAGCCGCCCGTCACCTTCGAGCATCTGGTGCAGCAGTTCTACGTCTCGGCAATGATTCAGATGGGTGCCGGCACGCCCGACGGCCAGCGTCCCCGCATGGATATTCTTGGCGCGCGCACCACCATCGACATGCTCGCCATCCTCGCCGAAAAGACTCGCGGCAACCTCTCTGAGACCGAGAAAAGCACGCTTGAAGCGGTCCTCTTTGAGTTGCGTATGGCCTTCCTTGAGCTGACCAAAATGATCAGCCTGCAAGCCATGCAGACCCCGCAGCCTCCGCCCCAGCCCAAGCACTAAGAGCTAAAGGTCTGAGGTATCCCATCCATGCCCGGTTTCATCGCTTCATGGGTGGGATACCTCAGACCTTCACCCCCACCCAGTCATCAACTCCCATGAACGCTCTGCTCACATTTCTCGGCACCGGAACCTCGATGGGCGTTCCCACCCTCGGCTGCGACTGCCCGGTCTGCACCTCGACCGACCCCCGCGACCGCCGCTTGCGCCCCTCCGTGCTGCTCCGCTGGCAAGACCCGCGGCAGCCTCGCGAGCGCGTCGTCGTCATTGACACCGGTCCCGACTTCCGCGAGCAAGCCCTGCGCACCGGCCTCACCCGCGTCGACGCCGTCTTTTACACCCACTCCCACGCCGACCACATCCTCGGCTTGGACGACCTCCGCCCGCTCAGCTTCACCGTCTTCCGCGAGGGCGCGCCCATTCCCCTCTACGCCTCGGCTGAGACCACCGCCGTGCTCGAGCGCATCTTCGAGTACACCCTTTCGCCCGGCGCCACCTATCCCAACCGCGCCCGCGTCCAGCTCCACCCCCTCGCTCCGCGCAACCCCATCCACGGCGTCGATTTCCTGCGCATCCCGCTCCTTCACGGACCGATGGAGATTGCTGGCTTTCGCTTCGGCAATACCGCATATCTCACCGACGTCAGCGCCATCCCTGAGGCCAGCTTTGCCCTACTCGATGGTCTCGACAATCTGATCGTCTCCGCCCTCCGCCACAAGCCGCACCCCAGTCACGCCACCGTCGAGCAGGCCGTCGGCTGGGCCACCCGCGTCGGCGCGCGCCAAACCTGGCTCACCCACATCGCGCACGAGCTAGGCCACGAACAGACCAACCAAGCCCTACCCAACAACATCCGCCTCGCTTACGACGGCCTCAACATTCCCGTAGACCTTATTTCGGCGAGCCTTGATCCGGCGAGTCCGGGACCGGGGATTCTATGAGAGCCTGTCGCGGAGCAGGGTTTCCGCTGAAGGGTACGGGTTTTTGCCCGTACATAAACTCTGCTTTATCAACGCGGGCTTTAGCCCCTGAGGGAATTCTTTGAGAGTTCGATTACCCTCAGCGGACAAAGCCGCAATTTTAAATCCACACAAAACCGGCGAGCAAAAGCCCGTCTTCGTCAACAATAGAGTTTCCATAGGTTCCAGATCGCAATGATGCAGGTTTATCGCTCACTCCCGCAGATCCCCGGCGCCTTCGGCCCCACCGTCGCCGCCATCGGCAACTTCGACGGCGTGCACCTGGGCCATCGGCGGATTCTCGCCGCGGTCGTCGCCGAGGCGCGCGCGCAAAACGCGCAAGCCGTAGCCATCACCTTCGATCCCCACCCCGACCAGTTTCTCCGCCCCGCCCAGGCGCCCCGTCTGCTTACCCCTCTCAACGAGCGCCTTCGCCTGCTCGCCCTCACCGGCATCGATGCCGTGCTTATGCTGCCCTTTGACGCCGCCCTCGCCGCTCTTCCCGCGCAACAATTCGTAAGCCGGATTCTGGTCGGCGCCCTTCACCTGCGCAGCATCCATGAAGGCGGCAACTTTCGCTTTGGCCGCAACGCCGAAGCCGGTGTCGCCGAGCTTGACTCTCTTGCCTCTAGCTTTCGTTTCGACGTCCACATTCACGCCCCCGTCCGCGTGCACAATCTGGAAGTCTCCAGCTCCGCCATCCGTGAGCGCATCGCAAGGGGAGACATGACACGCGCCCGCTGGATGCTCGGTCGCCCCTTCGCCGTCCGCTCCACGCAAGCCCGTGGCCGAGGCATCGGCACCCGCCTCCTGGTCCCAACCGTCAATCTCGCGGCGTATGACGGCCTGCTCCCTGAATTCGGAGTTTATGTAACCCGCCTCACCGTAGCCGGACGCTGCTTTCAAGCCGTCACCAACGTTGGCAACCGCCCGACCTTCGGTGAAGCGTCGTTCGCCGTAGAGTCACACATTTTAGATTTCGAGCCGATAGAAATTACAGAAAAGACTCCCATCGATCTGGAGTTTCTACTCCGCCTGCGCGGCGAAATCGAGTGGCCCTCGCCCGAAGCCCTCAAGGCGCAAATCTTCAAAGACGTAGCCAAAGCAAAGCGCTGCTTCCGGCTCGTGCGATATATCTCGATGGCGCGCGATACATGATCTAACTTCGGTTAGTTGCCGGTGTATTCGGCAAGCAAGGAGTCCAAGTCATCTCCAACCCCATAACCAAAATCGTGGCTGATGGCGCGTGCGCGGTCCAGCCGGGCGATTAAGGCATCCCGTTCCTCCGCAGGTAGCTGATGAGTGGTCTTGAGGGCCTCTTCGTACATACGAACAAGAGCATCGAAATAGCCTTCATCCTGGTAACCGACATCGCTGGAGAAGCCAACCGCATTTTCGCAAAAGGACACAGTCAACTCTGCCAGTCCAGCCGGATCGCCAACCGCCTTTCGATAACTGGAAATCGCCTGTTTGGCCTTTGCAACGGAGATATCCTGATTACGCAGCACATCCGGCCAGAGCCAACGGTCCAGTGTGTCCTTATAGGGCTTCAGAACATCTTCGCCCAAGCCAAAGCGGGTGTGAAGAAAGGTCTGATTATCCTTGTCGGCAGCATAAAGATCCTGAATCAGGCCCATCAAGTTTGTCCGGTCAAAGCTGGCGAGCTTTGCCTTGACATCCGTCCACGTGGGTAGCGATTTTGAATTTCGTTTTGTCATGGGAGTTCGATCCTTGCCTTTTTGCGAATGAATCGCTCTCCGGGTGCCCCACCCTCGCCGCGTCTTTGTTTTTGCGGCTAGGGTGGGATTCCGCGAACCCCAACCAACCCAGTTCACGGCAAACCAGAGAACAAACCTACAAATGCGGAACCGCGTAGCGCAAAATCTGATCGTCAACAGTGGCCAGAACCAGGCCCTCAAGCTGCGCCTGCGCCACCAGCAGCCTGTCATAAGGGTCGCGATGCAACTGCGGAAGTTCGCCGGCCCGCTCCGCGTGTTCCACGGTAATCGGCAACGGCAGAAACCCGTGCTTTTCTATAGCTTTTCCCACCGAACGCCCAAAGCTCAACTTGCCCAATGTGCGCTTGATGGCAATCTCCCAAACCGTCACCGCGCTGACCAGAACTTCGTTCTGAGGCGACGCAATTGCCGCGCAAAGCTCGTCGGGCAAACGCCAGGCCTCGGCATCCCACCAGAGAAAAACATGCGTATCGAGCAGGAGTCTCATCCCTTACAGTCCAAAATCCTGAAGCACATCTTCTGGCAGAGCAGCGTCAAAGTCGTCGGCGATATAGGTAATTCCCAGCAGATTTCGTCCCGGCTTCCGCGCCTGCCGCGGCGTTTCCTCCAACGGAACCAGCCGCGCCATCGCCTTGCCGGCCTTGGCAATCACAAAGACCTCGCCCTTGGCGGCTCGCTCCACCAGGCTGGAAAGCTGTGACTTTGCCTCATATAAATTCATTTGGGTCTTCGCCACGCCGCCTCCAATCGTTTCAACCGTGCTTTGATTCTGCACCCACCTCCCTGATTGGTCAAGTTGGTCAAGAAGCGTATGGCGCAAATCCCCGCCCACTCATCGTGCCGGATTTGCCCCTGCGCCCAAAGCCGGCTTCACCGTCCCCACAGTCTTCGGCTGAGCAGGCTGTACCATCAGTGCCGGCTTCACCAACGGTCTGCCCCCTGCAACGGACTGCGCCGGAACTGCAGGCTTCGCCACAGGCACAACCACCGCTTTCGCCGGCTCGACTTTCGTCGCCGCCGCGCCACCCGGTTTAGCGGCCGTACTTGCGCTAACCGGCCCGCCGCCAGCCCCAGCCTTCACCGTCGGCGCAGCCACCCCTGGCGACGCCGCCCGCAGCAATGTATCGTCTTGCTGATCGCCAAGAAACTTCTCGTTCTCCTTGCCCGCAATCGCCGCCCGCATCCACGTCATCCAGATCGGAAGCGCAGCCCTGGCCCCAGTTTCCTTGTCGCCCAGCGACTCGCGGCTGTCAAACCCCACCCACACGCCACAGGTCACAGAAGGCGAAAAGCCCAGAAACCATGCGTCCGTGTAATCGCTCGTTGTTCCAGTCTTGCCGCCCAGCGGATGGTTCAATTGCGCCGCCGCCGCGCCCGTGCCGAATTGCGTCACCGCGCGCAGCAGCGAAAGCATCGTCCGCGCCGTCTTCTGGTCAATCACTTCGTTCACTTCCGGCGCGTCCTCCCACAGCGTGATGCCGTCTGCGTTCTCCACCTTCTTCACCAGCCGCGGCGTCACTCGTATCCCGTCGTTGGGAAAGACCGAGTAGCTGGACACCTGCTCTTGCAGCGTAATTTCAACCGCCCCAATCGCGATAGGAAGGTATGCCGGGATATTCGACGTCACGCCAAATCGGTGCGCCACCTCAATGACTTTGTGAATTCCCACTCGCGCGGCCAGCTTCAGCGCGGGAATATTCCGCGACTCGGCAAAAGCACTGGTCAGCGTCATTGCGCCCTTGTAATCGCCTTCATAGTTGTGCGGCGTATAACCGCCAAAACTCACCGGCCCATCCACAATAATGTCGTTCGGCTTGGAGCCGTCTTCAATCGCGGCCGTATAGTCGTAAATCTTGAAGCTCGATCCCGTCTGCCGTTCCGATTGCGTGGCGCGATTGAACTGGCTCACCGCATAGTCGCGCCCCCCAACCATCGCCAGCACATCCCCAGTCGTATTGTCGATTGCCATCAGCGATCCCTCTGCGCCGCTATCCTGCTCCAGCGTCGCGCGCCGCGCCGCGCCCTCCAGCGCGTCGGCCAGATGGACGTAGATCACGTCGCCCGGTTTGACCAGTGCATCGGCAAAGCTCTGTCCCGTCCACTTCCAATCCTCTGACAACAGCACAATCTCGTTCTTGCCCACCCGTGCGTGAATCTCCAGCGGCATCATGCGCGTCACCACCGCGTGTGCGTAGTCCCCTGGGCCACTCTTCATCGCCCAATCGGGATGCTCGTAGCTTTCAATCGTGCCTCCGCTGGCAATCGCATTCTCCAGTTTCCCAACCCAGCCGCGCCGCCGCTCATAAGCAGCCAGCCCATCCTGCAGTGCGCGGTTCGCCGTCTTCTGCAAATCCAGATCAAGCGTGGTTTCCACCTTCAGGCCGGCCTCATGCACCTGCTCGCTCCCAAAGCGCTTCTCCAGCTCGCGCCGCACCTCCTCCTGAAACCACGGCGCAACACTCATCTCTGGCTGCGCAACATGCAGGCCCAGCGGCATTTTGCGCGCCTGTTCGGCTTGTGCGTGCGTGATTTTGCCGTCTGACTCCATCTCGCTCAACACAAGGTTGCGCCGCCGCAGCGACTTTTCCGGATTCAGCAGCGGCGAGTAAGCCACCGGCCCCTTCGGCAGTCCCGCCAGCAGGGCAGCTTCGGTCAGCGTCAAGTCGCGCGCATGTTTGCTGAAGTAGAACTCCGACGCCGCCTCGAAACCATACATTCCGCTTCCCAGATAAATCTGATTGCCGTAGAGCGTAAAGATCTGTTCCTTCGTGAAAGCGCGCTCAATTTGGATCGCCAGATACGCCTCCTGCACCTTGCGCCCCACCGTCCGCTCCGACGAGAGAAAAAGATTGCGCGCCAACTGCATCGTCAGCGTCGAAGCCCCCTGCGCGCGCCCATGGCTGCGCAGATCGTGCCACAACGCTCCTGCAATGCGCAGCACATTAACGCCCCAATGCGATTCAAAGCTCTTGTCTTCAATTGAAAGGACGGCCTGCCGAAGCACCGGCGCAAAGTCCTCGTAGTTCACCACCTCGCGCCGCTCCAGCGCGAACGAGCCAATGATGCGGCCCTTCTGGTCATAAAGTTCGGTTGTCGTCGAGGGCCGGTAGCGTTCCAGGTCGTGAATCTGCGGCAGATCCACCGAGTACACCAGCGTAAGCCCCGCCAGCGAGCCGGTAATTACGGCCAGCCCCAGCAGCGTGATAAGCGTTATCTTGCCTGCCAGCTTGCGCGGCCCGCGCCTCGGCTCTGGCGGGGGTACGGCCTGGAGCCGGCGCCGCCGCACACTATCGCCAAATTCAGTGGGTTCAATCGGAGAAACAGCCAAGAGCTTCGGGCCTCATCGGCATTCCCTCGCCTACGGAAAAAGAAATGCTTCAGCCCAAGGCTAGCACGGAGAGCACCGCCTAAGTTGGTCAAAGCCAACCCCGCGTACCACACCTTGCAAGAGCCGGACGGCGCGCGCGGTTCAAAGCTTCGGCAAGTGCCAGCTCAGCTGACCTTCGCCTTCAGCACTTCAATCGCCTTGTTCTGCAGCACATCGCCCTTGGCTGCTGGCGGCGCGCCCTCATCGTCCTCGTCGTCAATCGACGCTCCCGCTCCAGCCGGCACATTCGGCGTTACCGCCTCATCTTGAATCTTCTTGCCGTCCGGGCCTTCGTACTTGGCCACGGTCAACAGCAGAGCGGCGCCGTCGGGCAAGTCGATTGTTTTCTGCACCGAGCCTTCGCCAAAGGTCCGCTCGCCAACCACATCGCCGCGTTTCGACTCTTCAATCGCCGCCGCCGTCAGCTCGGCCGGTCCATAGGTCCCGCGGTTCACCAGCACCACCAGCGGAGCGCCTGAAATATATTTTGCCGGGTCGGCCGCAAAGCTCTGCTTGGGAAATTGCTGCCCCTCTAGCGTCGCCAGCGTGCCTTGCTTCACAAAGAAATTCGCCAGCCGCAAGCCTTCTTGCTCATCGCCGCCAGAAGAGTCGCGCAGATCCAGCAAAACCTTCTGCCCCTTGCCCGCCATCTTCAGCCGCGCCGCAATCTCATCCACGCGAGCCGCGGTCAGCGCGCCCGGCTTCAAATCGAGAATCGTCGCCCCTTCATATTGCTGCTCGCCCAGCGCCGGCGTGTCGGCAATCGACCGGGTCAGCGTCACCTTGTCCGGGTCTGTCTTGCGAGGCCGCACCACCGAGAGCGTCAGCGTCGTTCCCGGCTTGCCCTCCAGCAGCAGCCGGATCACCGGCAGAGACAACTCGCGCGTAGACTGATCGCCAATCGACTCGATAATGTCGCCGTCGCCGATATGTTCCTTATCCGCCGCCGAGCCGGGAAGCACGCTCACCGCAACCGCGTAGCCGTAACGCTTTGAAACGGTCAGCCCCACCTGCGCCACGCTCGTCGCCGGCCGGTCTTTATATATCTTGTACTCGGTCGCAGTCAGATAGCTCGAATCCGCATCCAGAGACTCAAGCAGCCCATGCAGCGCCCCAGTCGTCACGTTGTCGATATTGGGCTCGGTCACGTAGTCGGTCTGGATCTTCTTCAGAACCTCGGCATAGACGCCCATCGGCCGGTATGCGCCGTCCTGCTGGCCTCCGGCATGAACGCCAAACAGCCCAAACTCGCCCAGCGCATAGCCAAGGCCAAGAGCGGCAAAAATCGTCACGGAAAGAACAAAAACAACACGTTGAAAGATTCGAGGCACAAGCACCACCAGGGCAGCCCCATGGGGAAAAAGGCCGCACACTCTATAGACGCAATCATATCGTAAGTGGTGCGCGGCGGCGATTGAATTGACTCCCGCAAAGCCAGCCGCTCAGGATATTCCTCACCGAAAGAAACCAAAAAGCTTCTTCTTCTCCTGAACCACCGGCAGCCCAGTGATCGCCGCGCTCATCTGCCGGATCGCCCGCGCAATCTCTGTGTCCTCATCAATCAGCGGCGCGGCGGTATTCTGCATCCGCCGCACCGCCCCGTAGTTGTTCGGGATCTTCCACTCAGCCGTCCGGGTCAGTGCTTTGTTCACCAACTCCTCGGCAATCTCCTGACTGCGCGGATCATACCGGTTCACCACTATCTCCAGCTTCGGGCTGCCCGGGGTCGAAAGCCTCTGAATCAGCCGGTTCGAGTTGCGCAGCTCCGCAACGCTGATCTGCGTCACCAGATAGATCGTAGCCGATGCTGCGAACAGCTTCGTGCTCTGTAATTCCAGCCTCGATCCGGCATCCACCACAACAAAATCGAACTCCTGCCGAGCCACTTCAACCAGCTTGTCGATTGCATCGTCGGAGAGATGCGTCGCCGAGAGCTGGCTGGGTCCGGCCAGCACCGACAGGCCCGAGCTATGCGCTTCCAGCATCGTCGATAGCAGCTTTCCATCCAGCCGGTTGAAGTGCTGCAACGCGTTCACAAACGAGTGCTGCGGCTTCATCCCAAGGTTGATAGCCGCATCCCCCAGCGGCAGATTCAGATCGATTAACAGCGTCTTTTTGCCCGAATCCTTGGCCAGCGCCACGGCAAAATTGCACGCCAGCATGGTCACGCCTGAGCCGCCCTTGGCGCTCAGAAAGACCAGCAGCCTGCCTTCGTCCCGCGGTTTCGCTTCTTCCTGGCGAATTACCGGGCGCATCGCCGCGGCGCGTTCCAGCGCATCGCTCATCGCGCCCGGTGCAAACGGCAGCGCCAGAAACTCCCGCGCCCCCGCTCTCATGCTCTCAAGCAGCTTAGCGGGGTCGGTCGTGCCGGAAAAGACCATCACCGTCGCCTTGCCTTCAAGGCTCACTGCCGTCACTAACTTGAGCGCGGACTCGCGCTCGGTGTCTAGATCCACAAACACAACGTCATAGTCGCGATTCAGCGCCTGCGAAACATCGTCCAGATTGGGTGGATACGAAATAAACTCGCGCGTCACCCCCCTATGCGATTCTCCCAATGCCGCAATCGCCGCGGCGCGCCGTTCCTGGTCCGGGCTGATAACGGCCACCGAAAGCCCGCTTCCACCGGTAAAGGGAGCATTGCCTGCTTTCTGTTCGTTGCTCATCTTCCTTGCCCCCTTCCCGCAATCTTACAACGGCGGGGCGCAAGGTTCAGGCAAAGCAACCGCTTGACGCGCGATCAATGAAAAAGACGGAATCCCTTCTTTTTCTCCGGCGGCGCCGACTGGCCGCTCGTCGCCCGCGCCATCTGCTGGATCGAGCGCGATATCTCCGATTCCTCTTCCACCAGCGGGGTCGCCGTATTCTGCATCCGCCGCACGGCGGCATAGTTGTTCGGGATCTTCCAATCCGCCGGCCGCGTCAGTGCCTTGTTGATGTGGTCTTCCCCAATTTCCTGGTTGCGCGGATCAAAACGGTTGATCACAATCTCCACTTTTGGGCCGCCTTCGGCCGCGAGCTTGGTAATCAATCGGTTTGAATTGCGCAGTTCTGGAATCCCAATCTGCGTCACAATGTAGACCGTGGACGATTCCGCAAAGAGATGCGTATGTTGCAGATCGAATCTCGACCCTGCATCCACCACTACATAATCGAACTCGCGGCAAGATACCTCCAGCAGCTTTTCCACCGCTTCTTCGGTAACTTGCGCGCTGGCCCACTCCGTTGGCGCGGCCAGCACAGACAGGCCTGAGCTATGCCCCACCAGCACCGTGGAAAGAAAATGCGCATCCAGCCGGCTGCAATTTTGCAGCGCGTTCACAGTCGAGTATTGCGCCTTGATTCCCAAACTGATCGCCGCATCTCCCAACGGCAGATTCAAATCGATCAGTAGAGTTCTTTTGCTGGCGTCCTGCGCCAGCGTTACCGCATAATTGCAGGCCAGCGTGGTCACTCCCGAGCCGCCCTTGGCGCTCACAAAGACAAGCAGCTTGCCGCTCGTCTTCTTTGTTGGCCGCACCGTTGAGCGCAGCGCCGACGCTCGCACCAGAGCCTCCGCCATCGTGCCCGCTTCAAAAGGCAGCGTCAGAAACTCCCGCGCCCCCGCCCTCATGCAGCGCACCATCATTCCCGGATCGGTGTGTTCCGAATAGACCATCACCGTCGCCAATCCGCCGGCGCAAATGCTCTCCACCAGATCCAGCGCGTACTCCGGATCGCTGTCCAGATCCACAATTACCACATCGAAGTTCTTGCCCAGCATCTGAGAGACTTCGTTCACCCCCGGCGGGTATGAGATGAACTCCCGAATCTCCCCGCCCTGGCATTCGTCCAGTGCTGTGATCGCCGCGTTGCGCCGCTTATCGTCTGGACTGATCACGGCAATGGTAATCGCGCTGCCGCAAAGGGTAAGTGAGTCGGGAATCTGCATTGCGGTCGACATAGCGGTCTTGCTGCTCCCTGCAGCGTGTGCTAATTCCGTGCTTTTTTGCCGGCGAAAAGATTGCCGTTTTGCGCCTCGGTTCAGTGAATCGAAAAAAATGAGGTAATTGCCAGTCTTAGAAATCTCTAAAACTTTGGCACTCGTTCTTTCTTGTTATCGGCGTCCTGGCTGGCTGCATTAGAAGTATTTGAGTTTTTCTTTCCGCGCTGGTTCCTACCAATGGCCTGACTTCTCCCACCCTCCACCCCAACTCCCACGGATAGAAATTCCGTATCACAACTTGACATGACATCCCAATAACGGCAAACTGAAGATAAGCTTATTGCGCGTTTTCGGAGAGCATTCATGCGAGATTCAGCACCGCAAGGTACCTATAAAGTTCAAGCCCTTGACAGAGCCTTCGCCGTCCTCGATCTGCTTGGCGAGAGCGACACGCCGCAAGGTCTGGCACAAGTTGCCGCGGCGCTGCAATTGCATAAAAGTACCGCGCATCGTTTTCTCATGGTTCTCGAACGCCATCGCATGGTTGAGCGCACCACCGGCGGCAAATTCCGTCTCGGTCTCAGGCTCTTCGATTTGGGTAACCGGGCCATCGATCAGTACGACCTGCGCGACCGCGCTCAGCCCCACCTGCGCAAGCTGGTCACTGAAACCGAAGAGACTGCGCATCTGTGCATTCTTGAGGGCGCGCATGTCATTTATATTGACAAAATCGAGCCCGCCCGCTCCGTGCGCATGATCACTCGCATTGGCGCCAGCAACCCCGTCTACTGCACTTCGGTGGGCAAGGCGATTCTGGCCTTCCTGCCTGAGGAGCGTATCGCCGACGTTATCCGCCGCACCCGCTTTGAGCGCTTCACCCATCGCACCCTGGCCAACGCCGACGCCCTCCGCGTCGAAATTGAAAAGACCCGCCGCCGCGGCTACGCCGTGGACGATGAGGAGCTCGAAGAGGGCCTGCGCTGCATCGCCGTGCCTGTGCTCGATGCCCAGCGCCTGCCAGTCGCCGCAGTCAGCGTCTCCGGTCCATCCTTCCGCGTCACCGCGCAGAAACTCCCCGGCATCGCCAACCATCTCCTCCAGTGCGTGCGCGGCATTTCAGCCGATATGGGATACACGCCCAGCGGCCGCGCCAACCGCGCCGTCTGGTCCGCTTAGTGAAGGGTACGGGCTTTAGGTGTAGGGTACGGGCTTTAGGTGAAGGGTACGGGCTTTAGGTGAAGGGTACGGGCTTTAGGTGAAGGGTACGGGCTTTAGGTGAAGGGTACGGGCTTTAGGTGAAGGGTACGGGCTTTAGGTGAAG
>JBEKDN010000024.1:0-27287 GCA_050014335.1 Occallatibacter sp.
AGATCGAATGCGGCCATGGTCATCTCAAAGCATTCTTTGACCGAACCGGGAAGCAGAACGATGTGCCGCGTATCGCCGTGCGAGAGGAAGGCGACCGAGAGCAGGTCCGATTGCTGGGTGCGCGTGGGCATGCCGGTGGAGGGGCCGGTGCGCTGCACATCGACGATGACGCCGGGAATTTCAGCGTAGTAGCCCAGGCCGCTGAATTCAGCCATCAGCGAGATGCCGGGGCCTGAAGTTGCGGTCATGGAACGCGCGCCAGCCCAGCCCGCGCCGATTACCATGCCGATGGCGGCTAGCTCGTCCTCGGCCTGAATCACGGCAAAGGTGGCCTTGCCTTCCGGCGTAATTCGCAGCTTCTTGAGCAGGTCGGATGTAGCTTCGATGACTGAAGTGGAAGGCGTGATGGGGTACCAGGCAACGACCGTGACGCCGGCAAAGACCGCGCCCATGCCGCAGGCCGCGTTGCCGTCGATGACGATTTTGCCGGCAGTTTTGTCCATCCGCTCGATGAAGTAGGGATCCTGTTTTGTCAGGTTCTGCTGGGCATAATCGAAGCCCGCTTTGACGGCGCCAAAGTTGAGGTCGAAGACCTTCTGCTTCTTGGCGAACTGGCGGCGCAGGCCGTTTTCCACCACGCTCAGATCCACCGCCAGCAACTGTGCGACGACGCCGACATAGACCATGTTCTTGACCAGCTTGCGCAGCTTGGCTTCAGGGCAGATGGCGGCGGTGATTTTGTCAAAAGGGACGGAATAAAAAACGATGTCCTCGCGGGGCTGATCGAGTTTGAGATTCTCCTCATGAATGGCCACGCCGCCCGAGGGCAAGGCAGCAATATCGGCGCGCGCCGTCTCGGGATTGAGCGCGACCAGAATCGCGGTCTCGCGCTTGCGGGCCAAATAACCGTCTTTACTGGCGCGGATGAGGTACCAGGTAGGCTGACCGGCAATATTGGAGGGAAAAAGATTCTTTCCGCTGACCGGAACACCCATCCCGAAGATGGCTTTCAACAGCACGCTATTGGCGGATTGCGAGCCGGAGCCGTTCACGGTGGCTACGTTGATGCTGAAGTCGTTAACGACTCGATGCCGGGTACTTAATGCGCCCTCCACTTGACCGAGGGCGAGGTCTCCTGTCGCCATTTGGCGGAGTTCCCTTCCTGAAACATTTGGAGAGCTTCTTACACTCTCTCCTATGTGATTATAGTCACATAGGATGCGCTTCGTCTCACTTCCGTCTATTAGGGTAACCCTTTTGAGTCCCACAGAATGGGAATAATTTGTCCTTGTACCGAAATGGGGCCTATGCGGCGGCTATGCGGAAAGCGCGAGACGGGCCGAGTCGCGACGCCAGCGCGCTACCAAAGTGGACGAGATAACGGCAAGTGCTATTGAAAGGCCAATCCAGAGGCCGTAGATTCCCCACCGCAGCGTGAAGCAGAGCGTGAGGCCCAAGGGCAACCCCAGCGCCCAGTAGCCGGCGAGGTTGGCAAGCATCGGCACACGTGTTTCACCGAGGCCGCGCAGCGCGCCGGTGCTGACCACCTGAGCTCCGTCAAAGACCTCAAAGGCCGCAACGACCCAGAGCAGCCTTCGCCCCAGCGCCAGGATCTCTGGATTGCTGGTGTAGAGCGCGATCAGTGGACCGGGAATGGCCAGGTAAGTTGCCGCCGCCAGCAGCATGAAGGCCGTGCCAAGCCCTAGCGCCAGCCAGCCTGCGCGGCGCGCTCTGGCTGCGTCGCCCGCGCCCACAGCATGGCCCACGCTGACCGCCGCGGCAGCCGAGACGCCCAGCGGCACCATGAAGGTGAGGCTGGCATAGTTGAAGACAATGGTGTGTGTTGCCAGTTCGACGGGAGTGAGCTTTCCCGCGTAGAGCGTAACCAGGTTCCATGCTCCTACTTCCAGCAGCATCTGGCCCGCCGCGGGCAATCCGAGCCGCGCCAACTGCCGCAGCTTGGCGAGGCTGGGTCCGGCCCAGCGGGCGAAGAGCGGGTGGCCGCGCTGGTGCTCATAACGCCAGGCAAAACCGATCATAGCCAGAGCGATAAAGATGCGCGATAGCAGGGTGGAAAGCGCCGAGCCGTTGACGCCGAGCGCGGGAAACCCAAGGCGGCCGTAGATCAGCACCCAGTTGAACAACCAGTTGAGCAGGTTGCCGGCGACAATGGTAACGGTGATCGCTTTCACCTGGCCTACTGCCTGAAGGTAGCGGCGCGTACCGCCATAGAGCACCAGCGGGAGAGTTCCCCAGGTGAGAATGCGGAGGTAAGATGCCGCCGGTACGGCGACCGCCGGCGTGATTCCAAAAGGCCCAAAGCCAAAGCTGGCGGCAAAGAGGAGCAGCATCAGCGGCACTGTGAGGATGCAGGCCATGTAGACGCCCTGAGCTAGCCAGCGATGGCATTCGTCGTGATCGTTGCGCCCGTAGGCCTGCGCGACCAGAGTGTCCAGGCCCAGCAGCAGGCCAAAGCAGAAGAGCGTCGGCGTAAAGTAGACGGCGTTTCCCAGAGCCACTGCGCCGATGGCAGCCGGGCCCAGCCGGCCCACCATGATGGTGTCCACGATGCCTTGCGCGGTCCAGCCCAGCTCGCTGAGAACGACGGGGACGGCTAGCGCAATCATCGCGAGCAGTTCCGGCCTCCACTTGGCTTGTTCTTGAACCATCTCTTCAATCTAACTGGTCGCGGGGACGGGAAGATACGACGGCCGGCTCAGGCGCTCTCTTCCAGCCTTGGGGCGAAGCGCGCGCCGGCACTCAGGATGATGCAGGAGACGATCATCGCAACCAGCGTGGCTCCGAGAGCGATGCGCAGGCTGTGGACGCGGTCGGAGATATAGCCGATGATCTGCGGCGAGAAGGTGTCGCCGAAGCAGTGAATAATAAAGAGATTGCAGGCAATCGCGGTGGCGCGGACCGGCCCATTGACCGCGTTGACGATGGCGGCGTTGAGCGGGCCGGTGTTGAGGAAGAGAAAGAACTCGGCGGCAAAGAGCGCGGGAATGGCCCAGCTGGCGGGACCGAAGAAGACCAGAATGCCGCAAGGCAGCGTGAGCGCGACGCTCCAGAATGACACCAGATAAAGCGCGCGGTGGTTGGTGCGCAGCCAGTGCTGAGCGATCCAGCCCCCGACGAGAGTTCCGGCTATGCCGTCGATCACGGTGATGGCGCCAACGGCCAGGCTGGCGTTGCCAACCGAGAGGCCTGCGAAGCGGTTGAGGAAGGTGGGAACCCAGGCCGAAATGCCGCCCATGGCAAAGGTCAGCGCGGCCAGGCCGAAGGTAGCCGTGAGATAGGCCGGGTTGGTGAAGAGTCCGAGGAAAGTTGTGCGGTCCAGGGTGGGGCGAACCGAGTCGGATCCGCCGCGCACGGGTTCGCGTCCCCAGAATCCATAGAATGCGGCCACCACAAAGCCGGGAATTGCGCAGACAAAGAATGGCGCGCGCCAGCCCCAGTGCGGACCCATCTGCCCACCGGCCAGGTAGCCCAGCGCGGCCCCGACCGGGATGGCCAGATAAAAGACCGAGAGGATGCGATTGCGATCGCGCTCGGGATAGAAGTCGGCCAGCACGGCGGGAGCAAAGATGCCAAATGTGGCCTCGCCGATGCCCACCAGAGCCTGGCGGGCGTAGAAGGTCCAATAGCTGTGAACCCAGACGGTGGCCAGCGTGGCCAAGCTCCACAGAACCGCGCCGGCAATGATCATGGGTTTGCGCGGAAAGCGGTCGCCGAGCCAGCCGGTCAATGGCGCGGCAATCATATAAAAAAGAAACAGCGCCGTCGTCAGCGCGCCCATCTGGTGGTCGGTCGAGTGGAAGTCGCGCTGGATCAGCGACAGCTCGCCGGGAAAGATATAGCGGTCAATGTAATTCAGTAGATTCAGCCCGATGAGCAGCACCAGCGTTCCCTGGGCGGGGGGGATGCGAGGGCGGGGCTGCGGTGCGGTGGACAAGAGGAAATACTCCGGCGAGGAAGAAGGAGTCACAAGCGCAAAAAAAGATAGCCTATTTCATTCCTTTGGCGATTTCAATCCTTGCATCGAGCTTAGCGAGCACGGCCTTTTGTGTCTCACTCAAACTTGCATAGGAATAATCCTTGAGCGGAGCATACCACAACTGCTCCTCGACAAACCGCTTCGTCAAGCTGTCCGACGGTTCCTTGCCATAGACTGCCAGAATCACATCTCTTACTCGGATCAATTCGGCGGCAACCGAATCGGTCGGCTCCTGCTGGTTCAGCTTGGCGGCATAGGGATCGGTTGTCTTAAGCCGGCTCAGGAACCAATCGACGAATTTGTCCACATCTTCGGGCGTTTTAGGTAGCTGCGTGAAGTAGTAACTGACTCCGATCGAATCTTTGGGCTTGTAGTCCTTGTAGCTCCACTGCACACCGCCCTTCACCGGTTTCCATCCAGTGGGCGTTATCTTTCGAAACCAAATCGGGTGTTCCAGTGGAAAGGGAGGAATGCGCTTCGATGCCGGGTTGGACTCATCCGCGAATCCGGGAATCCCATCCTGGTTCATCTGTTTGTCAACGGAATCGGTGATCAGCGTGAAAGTAGCGGATTCGACATTCCCAGACCAGGAGGAGCCGGTTGAGGTGATATATCCGGCCTCGCGCACCAACGCAAGGTCAAGGGTTTCGGGTCTGAGGGCTCCGTAGCGCCAGCGCGTTCGGTACCAATCCTTCGCATCGGGACTCATCGTTCCACCGCCAACGTTCTTGTTGGTCGATTCAAGGCCCATGGAAATAGCGATCTGATAGGTCACCGTGAGCGTCCTAATTTCTCTAGGCGCAAAATGCATCATCCACGAAAAGATGCTGCCGGAATCTCCGGTACCGGATTTCGGTTTCCACTGGACAACATCCGACTTAACCGAATAGGTTTCCTTATCGTCCCGTGCGACAAACGCATAATCGTCTATGTCATTGCCATTGTCGGCCGCTGGATCCACAGGAAATCCAACCTGCACTTCCTCCGGCCGATCCGACAAGCTCTTGAGTACGAAGATGCAGCGATATTCCGCCAGATTTTTTCTGACAAGCTCGGCAGTCTTCTTGTCCAGCGCTGCAAATTCCGCGGTCGCGGGAAGCTTTCCTGCTCCAAGCACAATCGTGACGTCGATGCTGACAAGATGGATTGACTTGGATGTGATCTGGTGAAGGTCTTGCCCTGCACCGTAATAAACACCAGCATCGGCAAGCGCGGCGGAGTTCGATCCGAGAATGACAAACAACAGAAGCAGTGGTGCGATTGTCTTCAAAGCGGCTTTCATCATACTTTCCTTCCGAAGCCAATTGAGAGGGTGCTCCACCAAACACTACTACTCATAACGGTTGAAAATCTCGATATATTGCTTCAAGCAGCAAAAAATTGCAGCAAGTTCTCGAATAAAAAACATGTCCTTTTATGGCAACCAATTCATGAAGCTTTCTGGCCTTGTCCAGGACTGTTCTTGTTTGGCTGGATAAATATTCATGTTGCAGCAAAAGCAACCTTCGGTATTTCTCCGGTTGAGAACGAAAGTCGATCTTGCTTATCTCCGAATCGATAACGGGAATCATGTTGTTGAAGGAAACCATGCCCAGCTTTCTCGATTCGTCGCCCTTGGCATGAATCTTGAAAATCCTCGGGTCGGAGGCGCGAAAAGAGTCCTGCTTTGGCTTGTACGACGTGAGGGGCGCAAGGTATTTGTGGCCGCCGGTTTCAAGCACAATCCCAACATAGGGGCGAGTATTTGTCGCGCTTTTATTGTAGAAAACCTTTGGGTCGAAACTGTACAGAAATTCAATGTAGGCATCGGAAACGATATAAAAATCCACTTTGATCCTCTACAAAAGAGGATGACCTTTCGGTCATCCTCTTTGAGCGGTCCAACTACCCGCATTCGTCTTTCAGGTCCGCGCTCAGGGTGGCGGAACACCTACTTTTTCAGGCCCGCATTAGGGCAGCGGAACACCTATTTTTTCAGGTCCGCACTCAGGGTGGCGGAACACCTACTGCCGTAAGTTTACCGCAGGACGGCTTTTGCGTCAATACAAATGCGAGTTCTTTGCTGACCGGTATCCAGGCCGAACGGTCTCAGCGCAAAAAATCCGACGGCGCGCTAAAGATTCCCGGCAAGCACGAATTTACAGACGGCTTCCCGGCCGCGGCCAGCGCGCTTCGACCGTAGTCCCGATGCCGCCGCGCGGGCGGAACTCGCAGCGCACCACGGCCCAATCCGGATCGCAGGCCTTGACCACGTCGTTCAGCACCTGGTTGACGATATTCTCCTGAAAGATGCCCAGATTGCGGTAGCTGAAGAGATACTCTTTGAGCGATTTCAGCTCCAAGCAGCGCTGCCGAGGCATGTAGCGAATGGTCAGCGTACCAAAGTCGGGCAGCCCGGTCTTGGGGCAGACCGAGGTCAGTTCCGGGTCGTCGATGACGATCTCATAGCTGGGAAACTGATTCTGCCAGGTTTCAATCTCGGGGAACGGAAAATCGAGGCCGGCCTTGGCGTGATCGAGAGTGTAGCGCGGTTCAGAAGCCATGCAACGATTGTACGAGTCTGGCCGGATTTCTTCCCGGTCAATTTTTCGGGGGAGCATCAGAATCAAGACCCGGTGCGAACCGAGCTATTCCCATGGTGCGGGGAATCCACCTAACCAAATTGGACAGCTAGCCGATAACGACCTTGTGCCTTTCTCGCATCGAGAGAGCGAGGGGCGAGTGGAAATTGACATTCTTTGTCAGGCGGGGCCATCTTCCACCAAGCATTATCAGGGGATTGCACAATGAGGCTCGACCGGATCGGAACGCGCTTATATCTGACCTTTGCCGTGGCGATTCTGGGAGGTGCCCTGGCTGGCGGAACTGTGTGGTACCAGATTGGTCAATTACAGGCAACATCCCTGCGCGTTTCCAATTCTTTATGGCCCAAGACACAGGCCGCCAACCGGATTATCGACAATGTAAACAATAATGGCAGAGCTATGCTTACCCTCATGTATCTGACCAACCCGGACGAAATGAAACGTTCCGTGAGTCAAATGAGCGAAGCATCAAAGGAACTGACCGGGCTCTATGCACAACTGGATGCCTGGACTTCCGATGCGGCCGAAAAGGCGCTTCTGGATGAAATCAAGAAGAAACGAGCGGACTATGTCGCCAGTCGCAAAAAGGCGATCGATCTGGCATTGGCGGGGAGCTATGAACAGGCCACAGACAAGCTGATCGGTGAAACAATTCCGTTGCAGAAAGTCTACCTTAAATCTCTTAACGAATTAATAGCGATGCAGGGCAGCGCCATGGATACTTCGGCTGCCGAGGTAGGGCGCATTGGCCGCCAGGTGATCGGGATGATCGCAATCATTGGAGGAATCTCATTTCTGGTGCTGGCCTTTATGGCCACCTTTCTCACGCGCAGCATTACCGGCCCTCTCAATGAGGCGGTGAGGATTGCCGATTCCGTGGCGCATGGACAACTCGACAATGAGATACAAGCGGGGCTGGGTGGTGAAACCGGTGAGTTGCTCGATTCGCTGAAGCTGATGCAGGAAAAGCTCGGCGAGATCTTGCGGGAGATTCAAGATAGCAGCTTGAATATGGGCCAGTCGGCCTTTCATATTGCAGCGGTCTCGGATGAAATTGCCGTGGTAAGCAAGCAGCAGCAGGAGAGTTCAGGGCAGGTGGCTCAGGCGATGACGCAGATGCATGAGTTTTCGTCCAGTGTGCAGAGTCAGGCCGTGGAAGCCGCTGAGCGCTCCAGAGAGGTTGAGACATTCGCGCAGCAGGGAATCGAAAACCTGCATCAAAATATTCGTTCCATGGAAGAGACTACGGTCGAAGTGCGCCGTGCGGAAAGCGAGATTGCGGATCTGGCGCGATCGGCGCAAGAGATCAACAACATCGTCAACGCGATCAAGGAAATTGCCAATCAGACCAATCTGCTGGCCCTGAACGCGGCCATTGAAGCGGCGCGGGCCGGCGAGGAAGGCAAAGGCTTTGCGGTGGTTGCCGGGGAAGTGCGCAAACTGGCGATGCGCACCACGAATTCAGCCAAGGAAGTGAATGACATCGTCGCGCAGGTCTCCGGCAAGATCCTCCAGGTGGCCAGCACCATGGGCGTGGTGGTGAAGAAAGTGGACATCACCCGGGAGTGGGCGAGAAATACGGCTGTGGGCATTGAAGGCATGGCCGGAAATGCTGTGATTACCGCCAATGCCAACCAGGGGATCTCAGAGACCAGCATCCGTCAAGTGGAGCAGTTCGATGTGCTGCACCTGACCTTGGATTCTTTGGAGGGAACGCTGAAGGATAGCCAGATCAAGGTGGAGTCAACGGCGACCATCGGGCACGATTTGCGCACGATTACGGACCGCTTGAACAGCCTGATGCACGGCTTTTCTTTCCAAGATGAAGCCCAGGCAGATCTGAGTCAAAACGAAAAACGCTCCGCGCCCCGCGTGGATAACCGGCTGCGAATCGTATTGACCCAGGGAAATGTCGAATCCGAAGCCTTGACGATAAACTTCTCCATGACCGGTGCGCAGTTGCTCACGCGCCAGTCCATCGACAAAACCCTGCCGATGGAGATAGCTCTCTATGTGCCGGATGAAGACATGGAAAAGTACAAGCACCAGCAGCCCATCCGCCTGTCGGGACGCATCGTCTGGCAGCGCCAGGATGGTCTGAACTATAAATGCGGTGTTCACTACGACAAGATTACCAGCGCCAACCGAGAGTTGATGCAGAGGTGCTTTACCTATTTCGGCAAGAACTACGAGTTTTGAGCTGGCCAGAGTGCGGGCGACAACCGATAAGGACTATTCCGCTTCGCGATCTTTTCCCGGACGAAATGCTCGCGCACACGCCCCGCACTGATCGGCCTTATGCCTAAGACCTCATCTTAGGTAATATCTTCGGTATCGAAGACCAGCCCGCCGCGCTTCTTCGGCACGCCGTGAACCGAGCTGAGCAGATCCTCCACCACGTCTTCCAACTGCCTCTGGCTTTCAATCACGGCGCTCATGCTTTTCAGCTCCTCGGGCTCGATCACCCGCTCGACCAAAACAACCGCGTGGCATTGGGCGGTTTGCTCCAGATTCAAGCCTTCAGGAGTTTTAGCTTTGATGCTCACCTGGTCGATGCCCAGGCTCAACAGTTCCGCTACCCGAGCGCGCATCTCGCCGCTGATGGGAGAGATTTTGGGTGCGGCCAGAATCAACGTAGCGTCAATGTTGACAATGCGGTAGCCCGCCCGTTGCAGCGTCTCCAACGCCAGGTTGAGAAAAATCGCGGAGTCGGCGTCCTTCCACTGCGGATCGCCCGGCGGAAAGAAAGTCCCGATATCGCCTGCGGCGATCGCGCCCAGCAGTGCATCGGTGACGGCGTGTAGTAGCACATCGCCGTCGGAGTGGCCGGCCAGCCCCTCCGGGTGGTCCAGCGTCAGCCCGCCGATGCGCAATACCACTCCCGGTTGGAAGACGTGCGAATCATAGCCAAATCCGATGCGAGTTTCCATGGTTACCGTGCCTGTTCTTTAGATTAATCGGCGGAAATTTCGATTTCGTTCAACATCGTCAGCGGCTCCGCTGGCGTAGATAAAACTCGGCCAACTCCAAATCGCCCGGCTGGGTAATCTTAAGATTAACCTGAGAGCCATGCACCACGGCTACCGGCAGCCCGGCGCGCTCTACTACAGAGGCCTCGTCCGTGCCCACAAATCCGTCCGCCTGCGCCTCGGCAAATGCCTGCTGAAGCAGCCCATAGCGAAAGCCCTGCGGTGTCTGCGCCAGCACCACAAACTCGCGTGGAATCGTCGAGGTAATCAGCGCTCCGTGCGCCGTCCGCTCCACTTGCTTGATCGTATCCACAGCCGGCATTCCCACAATCGCCGCGCCATGCTGGATTACCGCGTCGATCGTCCGGTCGATAGTGGCAGCGTCAATCAGGGGGCGCACCGCATCGTGCACCAGGACAATATCATCCGGCTCGGCAGCCAGCGAGGCAAGCGCATGTGAGACGGATTCCTGGCGATTGTCGCCGCCTTCGACGACGCGAACCTTGCCGGCAAAACCGTACTCGGCAATCTGGGCCTGTACGCGTTCCATCTCCGACTTGCGAACCGCTACGCAAATGGCCGTCACCCGCGTTACGGAGGCAAAGGCACGCAGCGAATGAATCAGGATGGGCACGCCATCGAGCGCCAGAAACTGTTTAGGTGGGGCACCGGACGACGTCTCCTTGTCGTTGAGGTGCTTGGTTTGAGGGCCGGCCATTCTAGTGCCGAGCCCCGCCGCTGGTAGGATCGCAAATACCTGCATATCGGGTGGAGTATACATCGGCGGCGTATGCCGTGCAGCAGAGTTTTGCAGGAAAGAAGCGTTGATGTTCCTGATTCTTCACCCCAGCGGCAAAACTGAGCCAGTCGCCGTATCATTTTGAGATGCGCTCCAAGCCGCCGCCGACGCTGCCGCTCGACCTCTCGTTGCTCAAGCCCGGCCTGCGTCTGGCCGTTGGCCTTTCCGGCGGCGCGGACTCCGTGGCCTTGCTTCGCGCGCTTGCAGACCAGAATCGCTTAAAGGGAAGGGAACTGGGCTTGGTCCTGCACGCCGCCCATCTGCACCACGGCCTGCGCGGTGAAGAGGCCGACGAGGACCTGGCTTTTGCACGCACTCTAGCCGCCGGCCTAGGCCTGCCCTTTCATGAAGCCCGCGTCGATGCCGGAGCGGCAGCCCAGGCAAACGGACAATCGATCGAAGAGGCCGCTCGTTGCCTGCGTTATGCCTGGTTTCGGCAATTGATGGCCTCGGGCGCGGTGGACGCGGTCGCTACCGCCCACAACCGCGACGACCAGGCCGAGACAGTTCTGGCAAAATTCCTGCGCGGCGCATGGACAGAGGGTCTCAGCGGCATCTATCCGGTTGTCGAGTTTCCCGAGGGTCGCATTCTCCGCCCCATCCTGGGTGCATCGCGGGCCGAGGTTGAGGCGTATCTCACCGCCATCGGCCAGAGTTGGCGCGAGGATTCCTCCAACCGTCACCTCACCTTCACACGCAATCGCATCCGCCATGAACTGTTGCCGCTGCTGGAAGGCTGGAACCCTCGCCTGCGCGAGCACCTTGCGCAGATGGCAGATCTAGCCCGAAACGAAGAGGATTGGTGGCGGACCGAAGTTGCTCGCGTAGCCGCGCAGATTCTGCTGCCTGGCCGTGCCGTGAGAGGCGGCGGGCGCGCCTCTGGCGATGACGTTGCCTTGGACACTCTCCGCCTTGCCGCGCTGCCGCCTGCTCTTCAGCGCCGCCTTCTGCGCCACGCCACAGAGAAGTTGGGTGTGGCCGTCGATTTTCCCGCCACCGAAGCGTTGCGCATGCTGGCCCTCACCGGCCGTGCCAGCCAAAAACTCGAATTGGCGCATGGGCTGCTGGCTGAGCGAACTCCGCGCGAGTTGCGCCTGACAATCTCCAGTCAAAGCTCTTCAGAACCGGCGCTTGAATACACCATAACCGTCCCCGGCCAGATCGCTGCCCCTGCCTTCGGACTCCAATTGCAAGTCACGCTCGCTGACCTGACCCAGCCTGCGGAAGTCCGAAGCGCCACACTGCGCAACTGGCGACCCGGCGACCGGGTGCGCCTCCGCCATTCCTCCGGCCCGCGCAAGGTCAAAGAAGTGTTGGAGCGAATGAAAGTGACCGGATCAAGCCGCAGCCTCTGGCCAGTTCTTGAACTCGGCGGCCAAATTGTCTGGATGCGCGGCGTCGAAGTGGAGCCAACTCCAGGAGTCTGCGTCGAGGCTGCGAATATCGAGATTGACATAGCTCCTCCACTCTCCCCTTCCGGGAATCGTTAAACAGATTCAATTTCCGACCCGGAACAGGTCTTCCAAATGCAACCGTATTATCCTTCCCTGAGAGTACAATCAAGAAGACTGCTTTCTAAAGCGGAAGAGTGATCGTGTCTGCTGGAAGCGCATCGCGTACTTTCTGTGACTTTGAGGGCTGTAGCGGCGTCTAAGGTGTAACGCAGTTGGTGCTGGAGTTCGCTGCGTGGCTTCCCCCAACTCCGAAAGAGAGGAATTCTGGTGAATTCGACCGTCAAATCGATCATGGTCTGGGCTTGCATTCTAGCCTTCGTCCTGGTGCTCATTAGCTGGGTGCAAAAGGGCGCGGGCGCTGCCAAAGACGCTGAGATATCCTATTCCGAGCTTTACAACAAAGTGAAGGCGGGACAGGTGCTCGACGCTGAGGTTCAAGGCGGGGAGTTGCACGGACACCTCAAAGCCAACCCCAAGGAGCAGTTCCACACCCACGTCGGAGACCACTTCGATCCTCTTGAGGCGGCCTTCCTTGCCTCGGATGCCCACTTCTCCAAAAAGGCCGACCAGAGCAATTTCCCATTGCAGCTATTGATCAACCTCGGCCCCTTCGTGCTGCTTATCGCCATTTGGTTCTTTTTCATGCGCCAGATGCAATCTGGCGGCAACAAGGCATTGTCTTTCGGAAAGAGCCGCGCCCGCCTGCTAAGCATGCAGCAGAAGAAGATCACCTTCAAAGACGTGGCTGGCGTGGATGAGGCCAAAGAAGAGCTGAAGGAGATTATCGAATACCTGCGTGAGCCCGCCAAGTTTCAAAAGCTCGGTGGCCGCATTCCCAAGGGCGTGCTGCTGGTCGGACCTCCAGGAACCGGCAAGACGCTACTGGCCCGCGCGGTAGCCGGCGAGGCCAATGTTCCGTTCTTCTCAATCTCCGGTTCGGATTTTGTCGAGATGTTTGTCGGTGTCGGCGCAAGCCGCGTGCGCGACCTCTTTGAGCAGGGCAAGAAGAACGCGCCGTGCATTATCTTTATCGACGAAATCGACGCCGTGGGCCGCCATCGTGGCGCGGGCCTGGGCGGCGGACACGATGAGCGCGAACAGACCCTGAATCAATTGCTTGTCGAAATGGACGGCTTTGAATCCAATGACGGCGTGATTCTAGTCGCCGCCACCAACCGTCCCGACGTGCTCGATCCCGCCCTGCTTCGTCCCGGACGCTTTGACCGCCGTGTGGTGGTGGGCCTGCCTGACGTGCGTGGACGCGAAGAAATTCTCCGCGTGCACGTCAAAAAAGTACCCGTCTCCGACGACACCAACCTCAACGTCCTCGCTCGCGGAACGCCCGGCTTCAGCGGCGCCGATCTGGCCAATATGGTCAATGAGGCTGCACTGAGCGCCGCGCGCATGAACCGCAAACAGGTCGTCATGTACGACTTTGAGGTAGCCAAGGACAAGGTGCTGATGGGCGCCGAGCGCAAGTCCATGCTGCTCACCGACGAAGAGAAGCGCGTCACAGCGTATCACGAGGCTGGCCACGCGCTGGTTTCCTTCAAGCGCGAGCACTCCGACCCCATTCACAAGGTCACTATCATTCCTCGCGGCATGGCGCTGGGCGTCACTATTTTCCTGCCCGGCGACCGGCACAACTACACGCGCGAATATCTCGAGGCCAATCTGGCTATTTCATACGGTGGCCGCGTCGCCGAAGAGATCTTCCTCAACCAGATGTCCACTGGCGCTGGCAGCGACATTGAAAGCGCTACCGACCTTGCCCGCCGCATGGTTTGCGAGTACGGCATGAGCCGCCTTGGTCCGCTGACCTTCGGCAAGAAGGAAGAGCAGATATTCCTTGGCCGCGAGATCGCGCAACACCGCGATTTCAGCGAGGAAACCGCACGCCAAATCGATCTCGAAGTGCGCCGCCTGATTGACGAGGCATATCAATCCGCGCATTCCATCGTCGAGGCCAACTCCGACGCCATGCACCGTATCGCCGCTGCCCTTCTGGAGCGCGAAACCATCGACGCCGAAGAGGTTCGGATGCTCATCGAGGGCTTGGAATTGCCTCCGCTGCGCTCCGTTCTCGCTTCGCCTTCCGACAAGGGCGGCGACGATGTGCAGCAGGTTCTCAAGCCCGAAAGCCGCAGCGGACCCAGCTTCCCGGAAGGCTCGCCTTCACCGGCATAGCTTCTTTAAACCTTGCTTCAACAGGAATGGGCCGCTCGATCCGAGTGGCCCATTCGATTTGCATATACGTCACCCCTCACAGCGTTGGCTGGGTGCCCCATCCATTCGCGTTCTATGCGAATGGATGGGAAACCTCGACACTATTATCGGACCGGATTAATAGTACTTCAGCCATTCACAGCGTCCGTTTGAAAAGCGGCGTAGCAATCAGCAGCGTTCCAATCCCGAAGACAAAGAGAAAAAGCAGATCGAATTGAATCGCCGCGAATCCTCCGTCCTTCAAAAGAATCGCCTTGAAGCCATGGATGACGTAAGTAAACGGGTCCACGATTGCCAGCGCGCGCAGCCATGCCGGAAATGCGGCAATCGGATACATCGCGCCCGAAGGATAAAAGAGGAGCGTATTGAGAACGCCAAACATTGCGCGCGGAACCAGCGGATCGTCCACGCGGACCATCAGCAGGAACATCATGCCGTTGAAGGCGATTGCGGTCACCAGCATCAGGCAAAAAAGCTCCAGAAGAGCCACAGGATGGAAGATGATTCCGAGGCCGGCCATCAGCGAGCCAATGACAGTCAGCGAGATACCGGCCAGAGTAGCTTTCATTGCTCCAGCCAGATTCATGCCGAACACTAACTCGATCTTCGTGATCGGAGTTACAAGATAGCCCTCGTGCACGCCACGCGCCTTGTCGTCGATATATAACATGCCGCCGCCAATCATCACCGAGATATACATAGCCAGCGCAATTGTTGCGGGCAGCAGAAACTTCATGTAATTGACATATGGATATAACTCGACGATCTCTAGAGCTATCTGCGCGGCCAGCCGAGGCTGAATCACCGGCGCGGTCAATGCATTCACTACTAGCTGCATCTCGGCCTCGATGCTGCCAGAAGTGAATGGGTCCGTGTTATCGACCACGAGGCCGATCACCGGCGCATCCTGCGAATAAACGCGGCGCGAGTATTGCGCGGGAATGATAACCGCTCCATCGATCTTGCCTGTCCGCACGTCCTCGCGAGCCCGCACCTCGTTCGAGTACTCCACGGTGGTAAAGGTTTTGATGTTCACGGCGATCGAATCGAATGCTTCGCGTATCTTCACCGCTTGCGGGCCGTGATCGTAATCTACAACGGCAATGCGGGTGCCGACGATCTTGCCGCCGAAGGCATTGCCCATGATGACTAATTGCAGCAGCGGCATCATCAGAGACATGATCATGAGAGTTGGAGAGCGGAAGAACTTGCGCATCTCGCGCTCGACAATGGCGAACATTCTGCTCATGGCTGTGCTCCGGGCCTCGGCGGCATGGTAAAGACGGCCGGCTTTACCTGCTCATCGCGCAACTGGCGGCCGGTGTAATGGATAAATACATCGTCGAGCGTGGTGTTCTGCACGCTGAGTGAAGTAACTGTCTCGCCCAGCGAGGCAGCTAATTCGACTAACTCCATGGTAGTTTTCGATCCTGAAGAAGTAAGCACGCGATAATATCCCGCGCTTTCGGCCTGCACGCTTGTAACTCCATCCAGCTTCTCCAACCGCCCTTGCCACTCAAGTGTCTCGCGGTCAAAATGCACCTCCACAACATTCGCGCCCGGCACGTTCCGCTTCAGATCGAGCGGCGTGCCCAATGCCACCAAAGTACCGTGATCCACAATGGCGATGCGGTCGCAGAGCTTGTCGGCCTCATCCATGTAATGCGTCGTAATTAGAATCGTCAGATTGCGTGTCTCGCGCAATTTGCTCAGCATCTCCCAAACTGCGATGCGGCTCACGGGATCGAGCCCGGTCGTCGGTTCGTCCAGAAAAAATATGCGCGGATTGTGCACCAGGCCGCGCGCAATCTCCACCCGCCGACGCATTCCGCCGGAGAGCGTCTTCACCTGCGCACCGCGCCACTTGAGCAGGTCCACAGCCTCCAGAACTTCGGTGATGTTCTTGATGCGCTCGGCCTTGGGTACGCTGTATAACTTGGCATAGATGCTCAGATTCTCGTCAACCGTAAGATCTGGATCGCTGGTCAGCGCCTGCGGAATTACGCCGATCAGACGCCGCACCGCATCGGGCTCCCTGGCCACATCGCGCCCCGCGATAATCGCCTTGCCGCCAGTAAGCGGAATCAGTGTTGTCATCATGCGAATCAGTGTGCTCTTGCCCGCGCCGTTGGGCCCAAGCAGCCCAAAAATCTCCCCTTCGGCAACCGAGAAGTTCACGTCCTTGACGGCTTCAAAGTCGCCATAGCGCTTGACGATATGCGAGACTTCAATCGCCGGAACCGTCATTCCTTCACCAGCTTGCTCTTCGGTATATACACTTCGGCAATCATGCCGGGAACATACTTCTCGCCGGGGTTGTCAATCAGCAGTTTCAACTGCACAGTCTCGATGTCGCGCTTGCGGCTGCCCACATCGCGCTGCGTGGCAAAGTCCGCTTGAGCAGCTTTATTGATGACCTTGCCTTGCAGCGTCGCGCCAGAGGGCATCTCAACCTTCAGGCTGTCTCCAATTTGCACTGCGTCGGCCTGCGTCTCCGGCAGCGGCGCGTAAACCCATGTCTCGCTCAGGTCCATGATGGTCACAATCGCAGCGCCCGCAGCCACCACTTCACCCTGCCGAGCGGCGCGCACATTGACCTTGCCGCTCACCGGCGCAAAAACCTGCGCGTAACCTAGCTCGACCTTGGCCTGCTCGGCTAGCGCGCGAGCATTTTCCGCTGCGCCGCGGCTTTCGTCCACGGTGCGCGCCGCCACATTGGTCAGCAACTCGTGCGCGTGCGCCTGACGCAGCGCGGCTTCCGCGGCGGCAATATTCTCGCGCGCGGTTTCAACCGCTGCTTTGGCGGCTTGCAGGCTGGTGACGGCATCGTCCTTGGCCTGATCACTTAAAATGCCTTGCTGAGCCAAAGCCACAATACGGCTGGTGTCTGCCTGCTGGTGATCGTAGTTGGCCTGCGCTTGCGCCAGCGCAGCTTTTGCCGCGAGCACCTGCGCCTCGGCGTTCACGGCGGCGCTGCTCGTTTCGCCGCGATCCTGCTGCTCGGTCTCCTCGCTCTCGCCCAGTTTGGAGCTTTGGCTGGCCGCGGTCGCCTCGGCTGCTTTGTGCGCCGCAGCCAGATCCTCGCTCTCGATCACCGCGATCAACTGCCCGGCCTGCACCTGCTGCCCTTCATCCACCAGAAGCGATTGAATGCGCCCCGGAATCTTGCTGCTCACCACCACTTCGTTTGCGTCCACGGTGCCAATCAATTGCAGATCTTGCGAGCGCGAGACCGTCATCAGATACCAGATCAGCGATCCCACGGTCAGGATGCCCAGGATCATAAATACTCGATTGCGTGCGTTCACTTCAACCTCACTTCTTCAGTCTTGTTCAGTCTCATTCGCGCGCTGCCCCGGCGTCGGTCGCGGCAAAAATCCGCCATGCGCGGGCATTGGCGTTGCGGCCAGCACCCGCGCCGCCACGCGCGCTCCATGCTCGCGGTCGATAAAAATGGTTTGCCCCAGATACTCAATCGCCAAGGCCCGCCGCTGCTCCAGCGCCGCTGGCTCCAGAGGGTTGGCGCCGTCAATCATGCGCATCAGCGGCGCGGAGAGAAAATAAAAAACATTTGCCCCCAGCGCCGCATAGCGAAATTGCGCCGGATCGACGGCAATCAATTCGCCTGAAGCGATCCCCTCATCCAGAACCTGCTGCATCCGCTCCGTCAACGGGCGAAAAACCTTCTCGACCAGTGGGCTCAGAGCGTTGACCTCCCCGCGATGCAGCCGGATCATCTCCTGCTGCATCAAGCTCTGGAATCCAGGATTGGTGTGGATGCGGTCAAAGTGGTTGAGCACAGACAAAACGAAGCGCTCACCAGGCGAAGCCTCCGTCTCAAGCACGGCCATGCTCGTTACGCGCACACCTTCCGCAACCGCCTCCAGCGCAGCCGTATACAGCGCATCCTTGCCTTGAAAGTAGTAGTAGAGTAGCGCCTTGTTTACGCCGGCCTCCTCGGCAATCTGCTCGGTGCGCGCGCCCGCAAGCCCGTTCTCGCTGAACTGGCGAACGGCGGCGTCCAGAATCCGCGCACGGGTTTGATCTGCGCGATCGGCTTGGGGACGTGTTGGATTGGGTGGCGTCATTTATTAACTAACTAGTTAGTAAAATATCATGACAACTAGAACTTTGCAACCGCACCTGGATGAAACCTGAATAAAATCATTTGCAAAAGGGGGTTATGCGGAAAAAACTCGAAAGGAAACTGATCGGTCGGGATAAGTCGCCTTCAGGCCAGAAAATTCACCTGCCGCTTAGCCGTCTTCCCTTTCGGAATCGTCTCCAGATCGTCGTCCAGACCGTCTTCCGGATTCTCGAAGCTTTCCTCGTCGTCTTCAAAGCCAGTCGCGGCCCGGGCCAGGCTGGGCGAGTAAGTCTCATCGCCAGTCCGCGAAGAGCGCTCAACCTCGTAGACATCCGTCAGCCCCAGATCGGTATCCTTCGACCGGATCATCGGTGCGATGCGAACGCCGGAAATCGGGCTGATCTCCATGATTTTCCGCTCCCTGATTGGCAAACTCTGTTGGCTAATTCGACCGGAACTCCCCTTGCGGTGCTTATCGACTCCGCAAAGGAAAACTTGAATGGTGCCAGACGACTGTCCATTTCTCAGACACTTCGCCCCCCGGCGGAAGACCAAGCCATTTTCCGCCCAATTTCCGATCAATAAGAACTGGTTCAAATGACCATTGGCATTTGTGGTGTCCGAAATCGAGACAGTCGGCGCAGTCCCATCTGCGATTTCCACACACGCGAGCCTCGACGCCAACCCTAGCGGTTCATTGCAATACTGGCCGACGAGAAGCCCACGCCGCCCTGATTAAGCAGCGAGACGCCTTGCGCAAGGCTCATCGCCGCAGGCGCCGCGGTAAAGCCGCCGCGCGTCTCGCTGGTCTCTCGCGCAATCGTTTTGAAGAGCATCGCCCGGCCGTACATGTGCACCTCAAGGTTTACCGTTTTCCAGTCGGTGGGGCTCACTCTTGTTCGCTGCAAGCGGAACCAGCCCCCCTTGTACAGCCGACCCAGAATGCCAAAGCCAAAGTCCACATTCTCATCCAGGTGGCCTTCCAGCAGCGCCAGCCGTTTGTAGCGGCTGCTCACCCAAAGGTCGCCGCTCATCGCGTGAAAGATGCGCGACTCAATCGAGTGGGCCGGGTAATCCGGATTGGGACGGAAGCGCAGCCGGTAGCATCCATTTTCTTCTCCGGCATATTGATACAGAAACGCATCCGGCAATAGCGCCACTATGCGCCCAATGCGTCTTTCGTCTTCGAAATACTCCTGCCGATGCCGTGCCTGTTCCTGCGGGGAACTGGCCAGTTGGTTCAACCGGCTCCGCTCCGCTAGCAGGGCTGCGGGCTCCAGCGGGCGTCCATTGCTCAGTTCCAGCCGGGCTACCGGACCATCGGCGGTCTCTATCTGTTCCTCTCTGCGCGCCTCTCTCTGCCCGTGGTGCTCAATCCAGTAGCGCCAGTAGCCGTGCCGCTCGTGGTCGTGGAGTTCGTTGTAAACCACCTCGCGCACCAATTGAACCAGCGGCATCAATGGCTGAATTTGCTGAATCTGCTGTGCATGAACCCCCTGCGTCAGCGCAAGCGTTCCCACTATTCCCCAAAACACGCGCATCCTGCCGCCTCCGTGCCACCAAGCCTCCAGAGACAAGGCCCTTGAGCGCATTATGGCTGCCAAAGAATGAAAAATCGGCAAGGCCCTTATGAAAGTACCAACAAAACAGTGATCAAACCGGAAATTCCGCCCGTGACTCTCTTTGCGCAAACTTGTTACACTGGCCCCATGCAGGATGAATTGGAGTTTCGCCGCGCCGCTGAGTCGGCTCTGGGTGTATTGATGCAACACCTCATTGCGCGCGAGGCTGAGGACGAGGCCGGCTTCGAGGTCGAGGAGCAGAACGGCGTTCTGAATGTCGAGTTTGGAGAGCCTCCGGCCAAATTCGTCGTAACGCCCAACGCGCCCATGCGTCAGATCTGGATCTCCGCCCTCTCCACCAGCTTCAAACTCGATTGGGAGCCGGCCGCGAATGCCTTTATCCTTCCCCGCACCGGCGAACAGTTGACCCCGCTCGTCGATCGCTTGATCAAGGAACATCTGGCTAGCTAGCCCTTGATGTAAACTACTCAGAGCGAGTCCGCCCATCTGGCGCAGTCTTCTGCGTTCTGAGCCGGCAATCGACCGCGCCGTTGAAGCCGCGTGCAGTTTTCGCCCGTGTGTGCAGAGACACCCCAAGAAGGAGAAATACCCTACCAATGGCCAAGATTGCAAAAACAGGTGACCGCAAGAAGGTAATGGACACGACGAAGTCGACCGACTGTCCCAAGTGCAGCAAGCCCACGCGCATCGTCAAGCGCGTAAAGGACCGCGAACGCGGCATCCCCGGAGGCGTCTACATCTCATGCTCCGCCTGCGATTTCTACGAGAAACTTTAAGTAAAAGTTGAAGGTGTCGAAATCAAAAAGCCCGGCTCCGGTCGGGCTTTTCCACGTCGGTCTCTAGTCTTGCGCCTTCGGAATCGCCAGCTTTTCATGCAGCTCATCTACCAGCAGCCCGCGTCCCGGCTTATAAGGCTGAAACCACTCGCCGTCGATCACTAGTTGCGGTACCGCCCGCTTGCCCACCCGGCGCACGAGCTCGGCAGAAGCTTCTCGATCGCGGTCGATATCGATCTCCGTGAACTCTATACCATTCGACTTCAGAAACTGTCGGGCCGCCCGGCAATCCCCGCACCAGGAGACACCATACATTAGTATCGTCATGGCAACATTCTACCCGGCCCCCTGATCTCTATCGAGCGTTTTGCATATAATTTCCATTCCAGCGAGCAGAATAATAGCAGCATCAAATCCGAGGCAAAAATGACCGCCATCCAATCACTGATTCGAGAACTCGTGGTTCCCAGTCCCGTTCGGCTGCCCCTGTTTTTGGTTCCGTATTCTCCATCTTTTCGCCCAAAACTCCACTGACCCCCACCCCCCCACCCCTGTGAAGCCCGCTTTTTGACCGATAATTTCTAGTAACAAACACAGTATCAGTAGCTTGCAAATTAGTAATGTTAATCAATTAGTAACCGTAAATCATGTTTTTTGCCCATTTTTCAGCCCGTTCTGGTGTCGTTTTGGCCTGAAAAGTCCCGTTTTTAGTGTGAATTGCGCCCAAACTTTGAAAGCTGGGTTAGTCGCGCTTTGCAGGGAATGAGACAGTGCGTGACGAAACAGAGCAGAGGTTTGGAGTTCAAGCGCTCTCGCGCGAGATGCTCGAGCGGGAGAAAAGTTATCGTCTATCTCCCGCTCGAGCAAAATTCGACTTTAAAACCAATTCAACCTGCGTTCTTCACGCGCACTACGGTGATTTTGGCGAAGCCTTCTTCAAAGACAGGCGGCTTGAGTTTCTCCGCCATCTTGCGCATGACGTCCTCGCTGACTGAGCGGTCGCGCTTGCTGTTGCGTTCGAGACAGACGTCGAGGGGCACATCGAAGAAGACTGCCTGCACTTCGTAGCCAAAGCTCTTGGCCATCTTGATCCACTGACGGCGTTCATGGATGGATAGATTGGTCGCATCCACATAATTCAACGGCATGCGGGCGATAAGTCTGGCGCGCAGGAGCGAGCGGAGCGTGGAAAAGACCAGTCCTTGGTAGCGCTGCTCTTCGACATCGTCGAAGAGGATGTTGCGCAGCAGGTCACTGGAGAGCGGAGTAACGCCGCGGCGGCGAAACCAAGTGGTCTTTCCCGAGCCGGGAAGACCAATCGCCAGCACGACGAAGCCCTTGGCGGCCTGGGACGAAGGCTCCGTCTCTTCGCGCTCTGGAGGAGCTGCGGAAGGCATCTCTGGTTGGGTCTCCAGCTCGAAACGTTCCGAGTTGGCCGGTTCATTCCACTCCGGTCTCGAAGGTCGCTGCTGCCTTGCGTGTAACTCGGGCCTTGGAGTGCGTTCCGTTCTGCCCGAGCGCGGCTCAGCCAAGGCAACAGCAGGCGTGCGCTGCGCGCGAATGGGCTGGGACGGTGCGGGAAGCTCATCGGGATAGAGCGGAACCAGCGGAGCAAGTTGATTCGAGGGAAGTTCCTGGCCTATTTTGCCAGTGGACTCAGAGGTATTGGGGGTATGTCGGGAGCGTCTTCTCATGCCGCCTTCAAAAGATTCATCTAGATACGGGAATACCACATTTGACGAGTGCACTGCAAATGAGGCGCAGTTTGAAGGCTTATTTCCGGAGCCAAGTTGAGGCAAGCCGGAGAGCGGTCTGGTTGCGGCGGTGTTAACAGTGCTTATGGAGAGTGACTGAAGCTACTCTATTGTGCACGCCGTCACATACGATCCTCTATTGGGAAGGACAGACTATAGATGCGAGAGCTTCCGCACAATAACGGGACAATGCGCGTTCTGATTTTGTCTCTGTTGCCAAAAATGCTACCATCATGAGTTTGGTGGAATTGCCCCAAGGGGCAGCCGCTGCCGCCGGACTCAAACAAGCTTAAACCACAGCGTCATCGACTTCTAAGGAGAATTCAGACATGGCAGTAAAGGTTGGTATCAACGGCTTCGGCCGCATTGGCCGCAACGTTTTGCGCGCCGCACTAGGCAACCCAGAGATTGATTTTGTCGCCGTAAACGATTTGACCAGTCCGGCTACGCTGGCGCATCTGCTCAAGTATGACTCGATCCTGGGCAACTTGAAGAATGAAGTCACAGCGGGCGACGGCTTTATCGCCATTGATGGCAAGCAGATCAAGGTCTTCAGCGAGCGAGATCCCGCCAAGCTGGATTGGGCTTCGGTCGGCGCACAGGTTGTAGTCGAATCGACGGGCTTCTTCACCGACGCGCTCAAGGCGAAGGCTCACCTGGGCTCAACCGTAAAGAAGGTCATCATTTCCGCCCCAGCCTCCAACGAAGACATCACCCTCGTTCTAGGCGTCAACCAGGACAAGTACGATCCGGCGAAGCACAACATCATCTCCAACGCGAGTTGCACCACCAATTGCCTCGCGCCGGTCGTTAAGGTAATCCTGGAGACCACTGGTCTGGTTAGCGGCATCATGACTACCATCCACAGCTATACCAACGATCAGGTTATTCTGGACACGCCGCACAAGGATCTGCGTCGCGCCCGCGCCGCCGCACTCAGCATGATTCCCAGTTCAACCGGTGCCGCCAAAGCCCTGAAGCTGGTGATTCCCGAGACCTCGGGCAAACTGGATGGCTTTGCGATCCGTGTTCCCACGCCGAACGTCTCAGTAGTCGATCTCACCTACATCGCCGAGAAGCCCACCACAGTTGAAGCCTTGAACGCAGCCTTCAAGAAGGCATCGGAGGGCGAATTGAAGGGGATTCTGGGCTATGACGCCAACCTTCTGGTCAGCTCCGACTTCAAGGGCTGCCCGCTTTCCTCGATCGTGGATGCGCCGCTGACCAAGGTTGTCGGCAACAGCGTCAAGGTGCTTAGCTGGTATGACAACGAGTGGGGCTATTCCAACCGCGTCGTAGACCTGATTGGCTTCCTGGTCGAGAAGGGCCTGTAAAAACGGCAATAGGGATCAGGGAAAAGGGAACAGGGGTTTTCAACTCTGGTCTCTGATTCTTGATCCCTAACCACCGATCTCTATAAAACCATGAGAAAAAACATCCCTGGTACTTCGCCCTACGAGCCTATCATCGGCTTTTCCCGCGCCGTTCGCATCGGCAACACCGTTCACCTCTCTGGAACTGGTCCGGTCGGCGCCGACGATCTGGACCCAGCCGCTCAGACTCGCCGCATCTTCGAGATTGCCACCGCCGCGCTTGCCGAGGCTGGCGCGCGCTTTGAAGACGTCGTCCGCACCCGCATCTTTCTGGCTCATGCGGAAGACTGGGAGGCCGTTGGCCGCGTTCATGGCGAGTTCTTTGGTGAGATCCGTCCCGCCTCGACGATGGTCGTCGCCACACTGCTTAGTCCCAAGTGGTGCGCGGAGATCGAGATGGAAGCGGTTATTCCCCACTCCGACTGCTGCAAAAAATCAGCTTAGCAAACTCATTTCAAGGAAGGCCCACGTCCATGGCAAAGCTCTCCATACGCGATATCGATCTAGCCAACAAGCGGCTCTTTATCCGCGTCGACTTCAATGTGCCGCTCACTGAAGACGGCTCGACGATCACCGACGACACCCGCATTGTGGCTACGCTGCCTACGATTGTCTACGCGTTGCGGCACAATGCCAAAGTGATTCTGGCCTCGCATCTGGGCCGGCCCAAAGGCAAGCCGAATCCCAAGTACTCGTTGCGCCCTGTGGTTGACCGGCTGCGCGCACTTCTCGACAAAGAGTTGGGCGAGAGCGTCAACGTGGCTTTTGCTCCCGACTGCATCGGTGAAGTGGCCACTGAACTTGCCACACAGCTTGAATCCGGCCAGGTGCTGCTCTTGGAAAACCTGCGCTACCACGCCGAGGAGGAAGCCAACGATCCGGGCTTCTCCAAGGCTCTGGCCTCGCTTGCTGATATCTACGTCAACGACGCATTCGGTTCAGCCCATCGCGCCCATGCCTCCACGGAGGGGATTACTCACTTCCTGAAGCCAGCCGTGGCAGGCCTGCTGATGGAAAAGGAGATCACCTATCTGGGCAAAGCTCTGGAAGCTCCCGAGAAGCCTTTTGTGGCCATCATCGGCGGATCCAAGATCTCAGGCAAGATCGACGTCATCGATAATCTGCTGGACAAGGTAGACACGCTGGTCATCGTCGGCGGCATGGCCTACACATTCCAGCGCGCGCTGGGCGTCAGCACAGGTAAATCGCTTGTGGAAGAGGACAAGATCGAGATGGCCAAGGCCGCGCTCGACAAGGCAAAGGCCAAGGGCGTAAAGCTGCTGCTGCCTATCGATAACATTCTGGCCGACAAGTTTGCCGCCGATGCTGCTACACAGCCATGGGATTGCTCGAAGGATTTCCCCGCCGACTGGCAAGGACTGGATATTGGACCGAAGTCGATTGCGGCAATCGAGGAGGTTGTCTCGACCGCCCGCACTATCGTCTGGAATGGGCCCGCAGGCGTCTTCGAGTTCCCGCGCTTCGCTATCGGCACCAATGCCATCGCTCATGCTGTCGCAGCCAACAAGGTGGCAATCTCCATTATCGGCGGCGGCGATTCGGTTTCCGCGATCAACAAGACTGGTCTCGCCGACCAAATTACGCACATCAGCACCGGAGGCGGAGCAAGTCTGGAGTTCCTGGAAGGCAAGAAGCTGCCCGGCGTGGAAGCTCTGACGGATAAGTAAGACGGGAAATACGGATTAGGAAACAGGGATAGAAAGCCTCGCATCCAACGCAAGATTATTGCAGGATGCGGGGCTTTCTTCATCCAGGACATGAGAGATTCGTCAGGAGGTGACGGATGGGATATTACTCGCGAGTCTTATCGAAGGATGAAGAATTACCGTCCTTCGAGGAACTATCGCAGTTGCTCCAGGCGGAGCATCCTGATTTCAAGCTGATAATCGAAGAGGGAAGTGAAGAGGAGTGGGAAACGCTTCTGCTCTCCGGCCCAGACGAAGTTGAGGTTGCGTTGCTGGAACGCAATCTCGTTTTCGATGGTTCCGTTGGCCAGGATGTGATCGCAGACTTTCTTGAGGAGACTCGGGATTGCAGGCCTGCGAGCGGCGTTCAGTGGCTTGCGGAGTTTCTGGCGGATGTCAAGACGGTTTATGCCTTTCTCCACTTGCAAGGAGCTGATACCGAGGAAGGAGGCAATGCCCTCCATGCGTTGCGCTCGGCTTTGTGGGAGCGCGGAGACGCCATTCTGCAAGCCGACAATGAGGGTTTTACCAACGAAGAAGGCTTCCACATTATCTGGCAGTTTTCCGACTCTGTGTCAGGGCCATGGAATATGGGCGTCCTTCAGGAAGGCACATGGCATCATTTCAAGATGGATCTTGGCGATCCCGATCACCGCGAGGCCTTTCTGAATGGCGAGGTTCCAGACGATTCGGTTCTGGTTCAAAGATCCGGTCCGCGAGGCTAGGATTGGCCGCTTGCAGGATGGCTGGTAGAGTCACAGCCCTAACTCAAGGCGTGTGCGCGGATCGAGTTGGTCGCGGAGTGCGTCGCCGAGAAAGTTGAAGCTGAGCACGGCACCAGCCACGGCCGCGGCAGGAAAGAGAACAAGGTGCGGCGAGTCGAAGAGGTGCAGGCGAGCGTCGTTGAGCATCGCACCCCAACTTGGCGCGGGCGCGGGAATGCCGAGGCCAAGGAATGAGAGCGTGGCCTCGGCCAGGATTACGCCGGCCATGCCGATGGTGGCTTGCACCAGGATCGGCTGGACGATGTTCGGAAGAATGTGACGGAAGAAGATGCGCAGGCCGCTTGCGCCGAGCGCGCGGGCTGCGTCCACATACTCACGGTCGCGGACGGACATTACCTGTGCGCGCACCAGGCGCGCGTATCCGGCCCAGCCGCCGATGGCCAAGGCCAGTACAAGGTTCGTGAAGCCTGGCCCGAGGAAAGCGGCAAAGGCGATGGCCAACAGAATTCCGGGCAATGCGAGAAAGGTATTCATGGCGAAAGTAGTGAGAGCGATGTCCATCCAGCCTCCCAGGTAACCAGCCAGCCCACCAACGGCGAGGCCCAAGGCCAGCGAGAGCGCGACGACTGTCACCGAAACAGCAAGTGAGAGGCGCGCACCATAGAGCAGGCGCGAGAGCGTGTCGCGGCCCAACTCGTCCGTGCCAGCCCAATGCGCCGCGGATGGGCCTTCCAGGCGATGCAGCAGGTCAATGGCCGCTGGGTTGTGCGGAGCGAGCCAGGGCGCGGCGAGTCCTCCGACAACGAAGACCACGAGCAGCAGTACGCCCAGCACGGCCAGCGGCTGACGACGAATGCGATTGCGCGTGCTGGCGGAGAGAAAAAACATTGGCATAAAAAGAATACAGCGGTCGACTGTGGTGAGATAGTCTCGCTTTGCGCGTGGGATCGTAGTAATGAAACTCATGAATTTACCAAAGACTCGGATCGGACTTATGGCCGGAAGTCGCGTTCATGCTGGAAGAGTGATAATTGCTTATGAGAATTCCGCGGCAGGGTTTGGTGTTGGTAGTGGCGCTGGTCGCTGTTGTCCGGATAGCGGCGCAATCGCCGGACAAGACGATTCCGGCATCGGCGTGGCAGGTTGTGGTGCTGGCCAACCAGGCTCGTGCCGAGGCTGGAGTTGGGCCGCTGAAGTGGGATGCGGCATTGGCCGAAGCGGCGCGGCAGCATTGTTTACGGATGGCTGCCGAA
>JBEKDN010000025.1:0-27254 GCA_050014335.1 Occallatibacter sp.
CGCCTTCAAGAGCGATAGGGAAGTGGATGCCGCGGCCGAGATAGAGGAAGTCGCGGACGGTAGAGAAGTCTTTGGCAAGCTGCTCGCATTGGGCGGAACGGGAGCGGAGAACCTCTTCGATTTTGGCGGGAATGCGGCTGAGTTCTTCAATGAGCTTGACGGACTGGGCGGGATCGATGCGGCCGCGCAGTTGGCCGAGCTTGAGTGCGAGGAGGAAGAGGGCGGTGAGCTGGGCGGTGAAGGCTTTGGTGGAGGCGACGCCGATCTCAGGACCGGCGTGGGTGTAGATTGCGCCGTGTGCCTCGCGCGCGACCATGGCATCGACGACGTTGCAGATGGCGACGGTTTTGGAGCCGAGGGCGATCATCTCACGCTGCGCGGCGAGGGTGTCGGCGGTCTCACCGGATTGGGTGATGAGGAGTCCGAGGGCGTTGCGGTCGGGGATGGGATTTCGATAGCGGTATTCGCTGGCGTAATCGACGTCAACGGGCAGGCGGGCGAGGCGCTCGATCATGTATTTGCCGGCGAGGGCGGCATGCCAACTGGTGCCGCAGGCGGCGATGTTGATGCTGGAAGCCATGGCCAGCTCGTCGTCGGCGATTTTCATCTCGCCTAGGAAGACTTTGCCGGAGTCGAGCGAGACACGGCCGAGAGTGGTGTCAGTAATGGCGCGCGGCTGCTCCCAGATTTCTTTGAGCATGAAGTGCTTGTAGCCGCCTTTTTCAGCCTGGATGGGATCCCACTGGATGCGGGTGAGGCCGCGCTGGATGGGGTTTCCGTCAAAATCGGTGAGCGCGACGCCGGCGAGGGTGAGGATGGCCATATCGCCATCGGCGAGGAAGTAGATATTGCGGGTATGGTGGAGGACGCCGGGGACATCGGAGGCGACGAAATACTCGCCTTCGCCGACACCGATGATGACAGGCGGGCCGAAGCGGGCGACGACGATCTTATCGGGCTCGGCGGCGGAGAGGACACCTAAGGCAAATGCTCCTGTGAGGCGCTTGACGGCTCGGCGGACGGCGACTTCGAGGGGAATGGGCTGGCCGACGGCATCGGCATCTTTCTGGACTTGCTCGATGAGGTGGGCGATGATTTCGGTATCGGTTTCAGTGACGAAAATGTGGCCCTGCGCGGTGAGTTCGCGCTTGAGGTCGAGGTAGTTTTCGACGATGCCGTTATGGACGACGACGATGCGGCCGGAGCAGTCGCGATGGGGATGGGCGTTCTCTTCGGTGGGCCGTCCGTGGGTAGCCCATCGAGTGTGGCCGATGCCGAAGGTACCGTCGAGGGGGTGCTCGCGCAGGACTTCTTCCAGGTTGGCGAGCTTGCCGGGAGCGCGGCGCACTTCAAGAATGGCACTGGATGGGCTGCCGACCGCAATGCCGGCCGAGTCATAGCCGCGATATTCGAGGCGGCGCAAACCTTCAATGATGACAGGAACTACTTTCTTGGGACCTACATAACCGACAATTCCGCACATGCATGGATTCTAAATGAACCCGCAAAAGGGAGTATTGGATCGGCAGGCGTTTGGGGGAGGCCCGACGCGTCGGTTTGTGCTAGTGGCCGCCGTGCTTGTGCAATAGATCGACCACATCGCTGTAGTCTTTCTCCTTGGCGTCCTGCAACGGAGTACTGCCGAGAAGGTTGCGGGGATTGACTTCGGCCTTGCGATCAAGGAGCAGGGCCACCACATCATTTTGGTCGTTGGAAGCTGCCAGATGCAGCGCAGTTTCACCGTCATTGTTTCTGGCCCTGATATCGGCCTTGTTGTCGAGCAGCAATTGCACCACGTCCCTGGCTCCCGAGCGAGCGGCCAAGATCAGTGGGGTATTTCCCACTTCATCCTTTGCATTGATGTCAGCCTTGTGCTCTAGAAGCAGCTTAACCACATCCGTGTGGCCGTCAACGGCGGCCATGTGCAGAGGCGTGAAACCAAAGTTGTCTTTGGCGTCCACGTCGGCTTTGTGCTCAATCAGTAACTCGGCTACGTCCCTGTGGCCCATGCGAGCGGCCAGATGCAGGGGCGTATCGCCGCTATCGTCTTTGCTAGAAACCAGGCGGGGACTGTCAAGAATCAGCGCCGACACCTGGGTAAGGTCGCCCTGTTGGGCGGCATCGTGAATAGGATCCGAGAGGCCGATGTTACAACAGACCAAGATGGCCAGCAGCACAGCAGCCCAACGAGTTGGTGGGGAATGTAAAGCCTTGCTGAAGTACAAGCGCATCGTCTAGCTTCCTCCAGATACCGCGAAGTATATCCCAATCCAATAGGGACGAGGAAAGCAAAAAAAGAGCAAAGAAGCCCGGTATGACCGAGATGGGAACACGCCGGTAACCCCGCCCGATGTGACCATGCCTTTCAATTAAAAGCCCGGCATTGCCACTATTCGATATGGAAGGCGAATTCTTCAATAACCGGATTGGTGAGAACTTCGCGGGCAATGCGCTCCACCAGGGCGCTTGCACTCTCAGCCGAGAGGCCGTCGATAAGGGCAAGCTCAAAGCATTTGCCCTGGCGCACGGAGGTTACCTCCGCATAACCGATCTTGCGCAGAGCGTTCTGGATGGTCTGGCCCTGTGGATCGAGGACCGAAGTCTTTGGCGTGACATAGACATGTGCCTTCATTACTAACGACTATAGTATGCGCGGCGGATGGAGGCAAACCGCGATGGTCGGAGCTTACGACGCGCTTGGCGGCCCGGAGTGCGGCGGCTTTACTTCTTTTGCCGTTGAGCGCGCTTGGCGGCGGCCCATCCCTCTTTGACGACGAGGCGCGATCGGCTGACGGCGAGCGCGTCGGCGGGCACATTGCGAGTGACGCAAGACCCCGCGCCGACGTAGGCTCCGTCACCGACAGTGACGGGCGCAACGAGCGTGGAGTCGCTGCCAATAAATGCCCCGCTACCGATGTGTGTGGCGTGCTTGTTGACGCCGTCGTAGTTGCAGGTGATGGTTCCCGCGCCGATGTTGGCTCCCGCGCCAACTTCAGCGTCGCCCAGGTAGGTGAGATGGTTGGCCTTTGCGCCTTTGCCCAGTTTGGCCTTTTTGGTTTCGACGAAGTTGCCGACGTGTGCGTCTTCGCCGATTTCGCAGCCGGGGCGGAGATGAGCGAAGGGACCGATTTTAGCGCCCGCGGCGATAGTGCTGGAGGCGAGCACGCAGCTTTGGCGGATCAGAACGCCATTGCCCAGCGTGCAGTCTTCAATGACTGTATAAGAACGGATGAGGCTGCCCGCGCCGATGCGGGTGCGACCGAGTAACTGAACGAAGGGCTCGATGACGGTGTCGGGCGCGACTTCGACTTCAGCGTCAATGATGCAGGTTTCAGGCCGGAAGATGGTGACGCCGGCGGCCATCAGGCGGCTGGCTGTGGCGGCGCGGAGTGTAGCGTCAAGCGCAACCAGTTCCGCTATGGTGTTAGCGCCGAGGACTTCAAGGGCGGCTTCGGCCTGAATGGCGACCACCCGCTCGCCAGCCGCGACGAGCAGGCCGGCCATGTCAGTGAGGATCACTTCGCGATTGGCGTTGTTGGCATCGAGCTGATCAAGATGAGCCAGGAGCGGCGCGGTCTGAAAGGCGTAGATGCCGGAATTGATTTCGTTAAGGCTTTGCTGAGCCGCAGTGAGGGCCTTCTGCTCGATGATGGCTTCTACTTCAGGAGAGCTTAACGACTTGCGCGAGATTCGTCCGTAACCTGTGGGGTTGCTGGGCGCGGCGGTGAGGATGGTCATGGCCGCATGCTGGTCTGTATGGAATTGCCAAAGCTGATCGATGGTCTCAGGGCGGATGAGCGGCACGTCACCGCTAAGGACGAGAATACTTTCGTAGTCCGCGATGGCGTGGCGCGCGCACTGGATGGCGTGACCGGTGCCGAGTTGCTGAGGCTGGTCAATAAAGCGAATGCCAAAAGGCTCCATTGCGGCGCGGACTTTTTCGGCTTGATGGCCGACGATGGCGTAGATGTCTTGCATGGGAACGACGCGGCTGGCGGCGGCGATCACGTGGGCGAGAAGCGGCCGTCCGCCGATTTGGTGGAGGACCTTTGGGCGCTCGGAGTTGAGTCGTGTGCCTTTGCCCGCCGCCATGATGAAGACTGCCCGCTTGCCACCAGCTTCTTCCGCACTGCCCGCCATGAAAAGAACTCCGATTAGAGATTGACGCAGAATTATGGCCGCCATTTTCATTCTATTCCGCCACCTGGGATGGGACGGACGCTCGCTATCCGCTGGCAGGAGATTGTTGGTCTGGTTCATAAACCTACAGAGAGTGAGATTGTCACCATTTTTTTTGGGACTAGACAGGGGTCACTTATCGATCTGGTTTATACCTTCGCAGAAGATTGAGGGCGCGTTGGCAGATACCATTTCGCGCGGGAATGGGTACTCAATACTTTTCATTCTGATTACTTAAAGATTGTCTTGAATGCGTGATTTAACGGTCCTCTTCAAGCGAATCGACTCAAGCGAAAGTCTAATTTTGCCGATTGAAGAATATGGACCTCCACGCACTGGCAGCAGTGTCTTTTGGCAAAGGAGCACAGTTGGACAGAACACCTCGAGCCGGAATCGACTCATCGAACGGCGAGAGCCGCTGGAGGGGCGACGACCGCGCCGAGTCGCAACGCTGCTGCGCGTTGAACCTGACACGAGGATGCCTACTGGGCATCGAGATTGCCTCCGGCGATTTCCCCCGCGTAACGCTTGTCGATCAAATTCCGGCGCTGACGGCTAAATCGGGCACGGGGATTTGGCTGCTCCCTTTCCGAGGGATTCTGGCATCGGATGCGCGCGTTCCGCTGGATCTTATTTACCTGGATGACGATTGCCGCGTCATCGAGACTGTCGAGTTTTTTCCCACATACCGTGCCTCGCCTTCAAGTCCGCCAGCGGCGAGCGTACTGGCGCTGCCAGTGCACGCGATCTATGCTTCGCACACTCAGTCGGGCGATCAACTGGTCTTTGGACGCGCCGAAGAGATAGATCGGCGACTGAAAGAACTGTATGGCTCCAGCGCCGTGGAAGTTGATCTGCCACCGCCCGAGACCCCAGCAAAGAGCGCGCTGCCCGAAACGCAGCGTGCCAAGGGGCTAGCCTTGGTCCAGCCCGCGGCGCCGGCAAAGGCAGCGACTGAGCCGGCAACCAAAGTCGAACCGTGGAAGAAAGATGCGGCCAAGCCAAAGGGCTGGCTGCAGCGGTGGTTGAATCCTGAGCCGGAGGAGCCGCGAAAGGCTGCGCGGGCGGCGCTGGCAGGGCTGACAGCTTACTTCTGGACCGGCGCCGCTCCGAAGGCGCACGCCATCCGCAACATCAGCACGACTGGCCTGTATGTGATCACCGAGGAGCGGTGGTATCCCGGCACGCTGGTGCAAATGACACTGAAGAGAAGCGATGAAGAAACGGGAGCGGAGACTTCCATCTCACTGCTGGTGCGCGCTCATCGCTGGGGCAACGACGGCGTTGGACTGAGCTTTGTGGTACGCGACCCCCGCAACCCGCGCGCCCCGGATTCAATTCAAGAAGGCGCAATCGACCGCGCGATGCTGTATGAATTTCTGGCGCGGATTGGGCACGAGAACGGCTAGCATTCGCCGTTATGAATGACCTTAGCTGGCGAGCGCCCTCTTGACCATCTCGCTGACGGCGCGGCCTTCAGCGCGCAGACTGGCGGCTTGCAGCCGGGCTTGCACGGCTTTCATTACCTGGCCCATCTCTTTTGAAGTGGGCGCTTTGCCCGCGGCGGCGGCGACTTCGGCAACGGCTTCAGCAACCAGCGCGGCGAGCGCGCCTTCATCGAGGGCTTTAGGCAGGAACTCTTCAATGACGGCGATCTCAGCGGCTTCGGCGGCTGCCAGTTCGGGGCGATTGCCTTTGGTGAACTGGTCGATGGAGTCTCGGCGCTGCTTGATCATTGTGGCCAGCGCCTGCTGCTCCTGAGCGGGAGTCAACGGCACGCGCGTGGCTATAAATTGATTTTTGAGGGCGTTCTTGATGAGACGCAGCGTTGTAGTGCGCACTGCGTCATGGGCTTTCATGGCGACGATAATCTGCTGACTGACTTGGGCTTCGAGGGAGATGGCTTGACTCATAGATTCCATTCTAGCTCCGATGGAAAGTGCCGGCTGCGCGGTTGAGAGCGCTAACGCGCCTTATGTTTTGTGGTATTCCTGGTCCAATCATCCAGAATGGCGGCACATGCGGGTGCACAAAAAACGCGGAAATGAGGGCTTATCTGGCCAAAACAACCACACCCTTTTGAGGCAGAACGAAGCCGCTTTCGATTAAAACGGACCGAATTCTTCACTCGTCGCCGAATGCCCGAGAATCTTGCTGCCAGGCCTCGATATTTCAGGATTTGCGAAATCTCAAACTCGAAAAGCGAGCGTTTGATCCCACAGAATATGGCCGCTTCTCAGAAACCTATGAAATGCGGTGAGCGCCGTCCGAGGCGTGGCAGATATGAATCTCCGGTGTGATCCCGGTCTTGACGGCGTAGCGCTTGCCCAACTCGTCGGCAAAGGCCTTGGCTTTCTCCTGCTCCACCAGGTTGATGGTGCAGCCGCCGAAGCCGCCGCCAGTCAGCCGCGCGCCTATCAAGCCCGGCAACTCGCTGGCCAGATCGACCATCAAGTCGGCCTCCGCGCAACTGCCCTCGAAGTCCTTGCTGTAGCTCGTATGCGCCTCGGCCATCAAACGGCCCAGTTCTTTCATGTCGCCCTTTTCCAGCGCCTTTTCAGCGGCCAGGGTGCGCAGATTCTCGCTGATCACGTGCTTGGCGCGCAGGTAAGATTTCGACTCCATCTCTCGGCCCCACTTCGCCAAATCGTCAAGCGTCGCATCGCGCAGAAACGGCACGCCACCGCGATGGCCGTTGATAATTGCGCACGCCGCTTCGCTCTCGGCGCGTCGCGTTTTGTAGTCGCCGCCCGCAATCGAATGCTTCACCATGGTATTGGCTATCACCAGCGCCACGTTGGCCGGAATTGGCGCCAGCTTGAAGCTGAGATCGCGGCAGTCCAACAGAAGCGCGTGGTTCTCCTTACCATTGGCGCTGATGAATTGATCCATGATTCCACAATTGGCGCCCACAAATTCATTTTCCGCACGTTGGCAGAGCCGTGCCAGAACAGGCGCAGAGTAGCTCACGCCAATGCGCGAGAGTAAGGCCAGCGCCGTCACAACTTCCAGCGCGGCCGAACTCGACAGTCCCGATCCCAACGGCACATCGCCCCAAAGGCTCATGCTGAAGCCGGGAATCTTATGTCCCTCGCCGCTCAGAATCGAGACGACTCCCATGGGATAGTCACTCCAATCGTGACTGGCCTTGACTGGCAGAGCCGCCACATCGAATGTCTTTTCTTCCCTGTAGTTTTCCGCCCAGAGAACGATCTTGCCGTCCGCGCGCGGAGTGATTGCGGCCAGCGTGGCAAAATCAATCGCCGCGGGCATCACGAACCCTTCGGCATAATCGGTGTGCTCTCCGATCAGGTTGACGCGGCCTGGCGCGACAAAAATCTCAGGCTCGGCTTTGAAGCGCGCAATGTGCAAAGAGCGAAGAACGGCGGGATCATGCATGTCAGGTCACATCCTAAAGAAGTTCGATATCGACAGTCATCGGCCAGAAGTAGGACTCACCAGCCGCAAGAACGCGCGACCACGAGCCATGATTGGCAAGAGAATCTACTGGGGCCGTCGTTGGCTCCATGGCTACACAGTGCTGCTTTGCGCCGTCACCCTCTGGATAGCCGTCCTGACAGATCCAAAGGCCGAGAAAAGGTGTTGCTACTGCGTCGAAGCCGACGCGCAGGCGAACGCCTGCTTTGGGACGCACCAGCGCGCACCAGTTTTCACTCGCCGTCAGCGGACCTGCAAAAAGTTTGTCGCCAACGCCCGAGTGAGCCTCTGTCGAAATGCGCAGATCGCATTCTCCGCCGGCAGTTAGCTTGGCCAATGGCCAACGAACAGTATCGCCCGCTTTGCCCAGGCGATTGTTCCGAGACCACTCCAGCCGCAACGTCTGAATCGACTCCGGCAATTCAAGCAGGTCGCCCTCTTCAGCTAGATAACCGGGATGCGCCGACCAAGCCCACGGAGTCACCGTGGCGCCGATATTGGTGATCTTATATTCAGATTTCAGGCAATAACCTTTTTCCGTCCTCGTCAAGGTTGTGTTGCGATGGAGCTTCAAAGGCATTGAAAAACCTTCGCCGCACATGCTGACGGAACCGTTATCATTGCCAAACACTTGCCATTTCACACGCCAAAGATCCCCGTGATCGGGAATCTCGACCGTAGTTCCTTCGGCAGATATGACAGTGCATCCAGCCACAGAAGGCAAGCATTCATCCCAACCGCTTGCATCGCCGGCATCGAAGCTCATCGTCTGCGTGCGCGGGCCTATTGGCAGCAGAGGCGTTTGCAGCAATTCCTTGCCTCGCACGAGGATCGAAGAGATCTTCCCGCCGAAGCGCGGCAGAATTTTAACGGCGCAATCTCCATTCCGGAGGACAATATTCTCTTCGTCGGGTATTGCTTTTTCTTCCGTCATTTTTCTCTTCCCAAGACCTGTGCGCAACTGGCGGTCAGTCTCTTCCAAATTTCGTCCAGCCACGCCTCATGCTCTGGCTTCATCAACACCGAACGCAAGCAAGTAACCGTTTCCGTGCCGCAGGCCGCGCAACTCGGCGGCTCCGAGCCAACCGCGGGCTCAAACCATGCCAACGGCAATTCTACAAGCGCCAGATGCAAATCCCTTGTGGCGCATGCCTCGAAGATTTTGCGCGCCAACTCCGAGCTCCGCTGAGTGCTCTTCGCTCGTACCTTCCAAACCACAATATCCAATTCCGGCGCGCCGCCGAAAAGAGGTTGAAACTGATCCGACTCTCGCAACCGTCGGTCCAGGTCGATTGCCGCCGCCCGGCCGCTAGCGAGTCCTCGAGCAAACTCGCCTTTCGGAACTAACGGCAACAACCGTTGAGTGGCCCACAAAGCCACCGCCGAGGCTCCGGCCCGTGAGCACTCCAAGCTGATCTCGCCCAAGTGCAATTGCTTGGAAGTGAAGTAAGTATACGGCGAGTCGTGTTTGTAGAACCGTCCCACTTTCGGATCGCTGAAGAGGATGCAGCCGCAGCCGTAGGGCTGCAAGCCGTGTTTGTGCGGATCGACGACAATCGAGTCAGCCTGGCCCATTGCCTCAAAGGCAGAACGTGCCGGATCATTCAGTTCTCCAGAAATCAGCCGGAAGTAACCTCCATAGGCTGCATCCACATGAATGCGGAAGCTATATCGTTCGCGAAGCGCGACAATTCTATCGAGCGGGTCCACTGCGCCCATGGCCGTAGTGCCCAGCGTGACCACGACCGTTCCCACATCGCCTTTGCGCAGTTCAGCCTCCAGCATCAGCAAATCCATTCGGCCACAAGAATCCGTGGCCACGGGAGTAAATTCAAGTTTCAGCACGCCGGAGATTCGCTGGTGCGTATAGTGCGCCTGATCAGAGCCGACAATCCTCTTGCCCGGCTCCAGTTGCCCAGCCACCCAAAGTGCCTCCAGGTTGGCAATCGTCCCGCTCGATGTCAGATGTCCCAGAAACGTTTCCCAGCCAAAAATTCCAGCAAGCTGGCGGACAGCTTCAATCTCCATCTCCGAGCTAGCTCGGCCGCCGTCGCGTGCATGGTTGTTGGGGTTGATGGTCATCGCCAGCGCATAGGCAGCCCTGGCCAGCGGATGCGGCGGCCTGAGCATTTGCCCAGCATAGAGAGGATGAAAGTAGGGAAAGTTATCGCCCAGCCGACGCGCCGTTTCCGCCAAAACTTGCGCCATCTCTCCTGTGCTGGTGGCTGAATTATCTACAGATCCAAAGGCCGGCAATTCTGAGAATTGTTCCTCCAATAGCTCAGTGGCACGCAACAACAGTTCTGGAACCTGATCCTTTGGCATGGTGGTCTCCTACGGTTTTATAGCCGGAAACCTCATTATAAAACTCAACCGGTCAATAGTTTCGACAGATAGAATTGACGGAATTGGGTCAGGACAAACAATATAGGCGGCGCATCTTGCAGGGGATGCTACACTATTTCCAGCGTTCGAGCCGAAGCGGGCGTGAGCAGTAACTCGCCCAACCAAGCAAGGTTCTGCCAGTGGTCGCTCCGATTCATCTAGCGCAATTCAATTCAGGAAATACGATCAAAATGGAACAAGGTACTGTGAAGTGGTTCAATGATGCGAAGGGCTTCGGCTTTATCTCGCGTCAGAGCGGCGAGGATGTCTTTGTGCATTACTCTGCAATCAATTCAAATGGTTTCAAGAGTTTGCAGGAAGGTCAAGCCGTGCAGTTCAACGTGGTTAAGGGGCCCAAGGGATGGCAGGCTGCCGACGTGCAGCCGCTCTAAACCCACAGGCCGGATTCCGGCAGAATCTAGCAAACCCAAATGAAGGCAGGGTGAAATCCCTGCCTTCATTTGGGTTTTGCGCCGAATAGAAAGACCTGACGCTCAGATTGTCTGACGGCGGCAAATCTCTGTCCGCGAATCACTTGGAGCGCGCGGAGAGTAACTTCTTGCGCTCTCGAATCCGTTTGGCGCGTTCCTTTTCCGGCAGCGCCAGTATCGCCTTTGTTCGCTTTGGGAGCTTTTCAAAGATCAGCTCATGTGCGCGTGTTAGCTCTTCTTCGATTTCGCGAGGGCGTAGCGCATCCCATCTCTCCAAGGCAATCCACCAGGCTCTGGCCAAATGTGGCGCGGGCAAGATTCCCTCTCGCTCCAACAGTTCATGGAATCGCTCTGCACCGCAGCGGAAGCTGAGCACCGGAGTCTGCATTCCGTCGGCGTTGGTCAAGGCGAACATCTTGCCGCCAATCTCTCGATCACCGGCCCAATAAACAAGAACATGACCCCAGTTAAGGGTCTCTCTAACATGGGGCAAAGCCAAGCAGATCGACCGGATGCGTTCATTGTCCATGGCGCGATTGTAAGCCGAAAAAGCTGTCCTTGGAAGACCGTTGAGCGTGTGGATTATTCCTTCGGTGCTCCGTAATTCAGGAGCCTGGGCGTTAGTTTGCGGACGAGAAACTCTTGAAATAGATTCTGAACCGCATCCTCGGCAATTCCGATGCCGAAATTCTCGAAGGTTAGCGAGAGTCCGTTGCGATCGGCTGCCGGGTAATAGAGATTTGAAATGCCTCCCGAAGCCAGACTAGCTGAAAGCCCGGAGTAATTCGGTTCCCACCGCCCATTGTCGCCTTTGCAGACAACTGACATTTTGACGGCATAGAAAATGCGCGACCTCTTGCTCCCATTACCCTTGTAAAAGTAGCGCGGATCCTGCTTTAACAGCGTTGGCAGTATGGCAGCGCCAATCATGGTGCCGATAGCATTGTCAGCGTAATTGGCAGCAAAACGCTTGCCATAACCCTCGGCGCCTTGTCCATAGCTCTTGAAATCATTGTTGGCCTGTTCGATCCCGGCGAAGAATCCTGTTGAAAGAATCGTAATTGGGTCAATCAAGGAGACAGTGGCGAGATGAAATTTCTGCTTCGTGGTCAGCGGAGGCGCGTTGGGCGCATAGCTTACGTAGAAGTTCGGAATGACGCCCAGAACTCTTTGCTTTTCCTCTTCATGAAACTGTGCCTGCGCGATCTCCTCTTGCGAAGCCGAAACATGCACGTCGCTTTGCGTGGCGTTGACCAGCATGGTGATCGCCGGCGCTTGGTAATTTTCTCCGGAGCGCAGAAGGCCATTTACCACCTTGGTTGAGAATCCACCAGCGGTCACGTTGAGTGTAAAAGCGCCAACCGGAACGCCGTTAAATTCAAAGCGGCCACTGCTATCTGAGATCGCCGTTCTAGCGGCCTCTGAAGGCGAGTCAGTCAAAGTTAGCGCGATCCGCGCTCCCTCGCAGACGGTTCCCTCTCGGTCCACCACAACGCCTCGAATGCTGCCAGGCAAGCTTGGCACGGGCGCTTCTGGAATCGATGCAACTGGCGCCGGTTGTTGGCAACACGCAACCACTGCCAAGCCGCATAAGCCTCCTAGCATTGCTATCCGCACGGGTCGCAGCGCTCGCCTTTGCAGGTCAACCGACCTGCGAATCGATTTTGAAGTACTGAAGATCTTTGCGGCCCCTCATCTCCGCAGTGCAGAGATGCCCCTTCTAAAGGATAAACTGAGAAAAGGGCGCACGAGTTGAGATCACTGGTTTCTCTACTCTTATGTAGCGGCCGCTAATTGCTAGGAAAGCACTCTACCCAGAAATCCGCGCAGGCCCCAACCGCCCAGAGCCACCGTAAAGAAGACCAGCGCCAGCAGAATAGCCCACCAATCCATGTGCGCAATACTGGGCGTGACCGCAGCGCGCAGACCTTCACTCATATAGACGATGGGATTGAAGAGTACGCCATACTGCAACCAGCGGATTTTATAGAGCCATGCCCATGGATAGTAGACGCATCCCAAGAAGGTAATTGGCACGACGATGATGGAAAAAACCAGACCGATCTGCCTCGGGTTGACGGTGGAGCCGATGACCAGCCCAAGCGATCCGGCAAGCAAACTGGCCAGCACCAGCACCAGCGCTAGCAGAAACCAGTTCGCGATATGCGCGACGACGGGCTTGGCGGGAACGTAATAGGCCATGGGAATCACGAGAAGCGCGGCGATAATGCTTTGCATCGCGCTGAAGCAGACTTTCTGTAGCGCCACGGCCCAGAGCGGCAGCGGACACATAACGCGGTCGTCGATCTCGCGCGTGATGCCAAACTCGCTGGAGAGCGGCAATGCCACGGCAGCGATTCCAGAGAACATAATGGCGACGGCCATCAGTCCCGGCAGCAGGATCGTGCCGAAATCCGTGCCACCGGCGACGGCCATTGGGTTGCCGCCGCCCATGCGGGGCAAGATGAAGGTGAAGACAAAGAGAAAGAGCAGCGGCTGCATTCCCACGCGCAAAATAAAAACATGAAACTCTCGCGTGAGCACGCGCAGATCGCGCAGATACAAGCCCCAGAAAGCCTTGAAGAATATTGCGGGACCGAGACGATTTGCGTCACCGATCCGTGACTCCTGAATTCCGATCCCGGTTGAATTATTCACGCAGATCCCTCCCGGTAAGTTGGATGAAGACGGTCTCAAGGCTCGGCTCAGTGATTTGCAGGTCGCGCAATCCGTGGTTTGCCGCGGCTTGAACCAGCAGCGGAAGCAGTCCGTCGCTGCCGGCCGCAATCACGCGCAATCCGTCTGTTGTAATCTCTGCGCTGGTTATATCTGGGCGCGCTTTGAGGGCAGCCGCGACAGGCTCAAGACCGTCGTGAGACTTGAGTTTCAGATCGAAGATGGTGTGCGCTCCAAAGGTTTGCTTGAGCTTCTCAGGCGAGCCCAGCGCCAGCACGCGGCCATGGTCGATGATGGCAAGCCGGTCGCAGAGCGAGTCGGCTTCTTCCATGTAGTGCGTAGTGAGCAGCACGGTAATGCCTTCCTTGCGCAGCCCTTCGACGGCCGACCACATAGCCATGCGGCTCTGCGGATCGAGGCCAGCACTTGGCTCATCGAGAAAGAGAACCGTTGGCCGATGCGCTATGGCGCGAGCAATCTGCACACGCTGCGCAAGTCCTCCAGAGAGCTGCGCCGGATAAGTCTCTTTGCGCTCATTGAGCATGAACTGCGTAAGAAGCTCCAGTGAGCGCGCCTTGGAGTGCGCGTGCGAGAAGCCGAAGTAGCGGCAATGGAAGTAGAGATTCTCATAGACAGTGAGCGAGCGGTCAAGCGTGTTGAACTGCGGGACGACGCCGATGAGCCGCCGCGCATGAGCAGGATGCCGCACAACGTCAATGCCTGCAATGCGCACCGTGCCGCTGGTTGGCAACGTGCGCGTGGTGGCAATTGAGATTGTGGTTGTCTTGCCGGCACCGTTTGGCCCGAGCAGGCCGAAGATCTCGCCCTGTTCCAGTTCCAAGTCGATACCGTCGACGGCGACGACACGCTGCTTGGACGAATAAATCTTCGTCAATGCTTCAATTTGAACGATCAAGGGATTCACCCGTAAGGAAAGGGAAGCTGGTACATTCTCAAGATTACCGCAGCAGGAGAGGCAATACGGCCTTTAGGTTGTTTTGCCTGGAAAGCCGTGATTCAGGCCCCGAAAAGAGCCATTTAGCGGACGGGTGATTTTGCCAAACACCTCACATTACGATATTCGGGCGGGAACGTTTAGATTGGAATAATTGTTAACTCATTGAATTTAAATTGGTATTCTGAATTCTTTCCAGCCGGAAGGACTTCACTGTTTCACCGCTCCACGGCAAATAGGCGGAGGAGGGTCTATTCAGGGCTGTGAAGGACTGTTTTGGGCTGAGCCGGAGATGATTTTTCTCTTCATGTTTCCATTATGCGCGCGGGGACATAGATTATCTGCAAAACTTCTGGCACCTGCGGCGCTATGTTTTTCGCCGGATGGGCGGTAAAGCTTTGGCTTTGTAAGCGCTCGACTTACGCCATAAATATGGACTTTTATGTGATGAGAACTACGGTTGACATCCCGTATACGTCCTCCACTGGAAGCCCATTCCACTCCACAGAAACGTCAGTCAACAGAGGAAGTGGACACGCTCATAGAAACGCTTCGAGGCTTCGTCGGCCTTCTCTGCCAACGTCACGTAATCCACGGCGCCTCGGCCGGCGCGCGCCATACCGTCGAGCAGGAAACGATTCACCGACGTACCGATGCCAAACGCAAAAACGCGCGCATTCGGATGCTTCTGAACTTCGCCGATGATCTCCATGTCATTGCCGACGTAGCCGTCCGTTGCGAAGCACACGATGCGCACACCCGTGTGCTCAACCTCGATCTTGCGCGACTTTGAACTCAAGTCCTCGATCGGAACGCCCGCATCGATCTCGAGTTCAAGCGAGATGTCGTGCCCGGCCCGTGTTCCAGGAACTGCCACCGGGGGCGTGATCTTCGATGCGTCCGGGACCTTGTTCGTGTCTGGAGCCCAGCCTCCACCCTGCTGTCCGATCGGCTGTCCCGGAATGTATCGCGGCCCGACCACGATCGGAAACACAAACTCATACGCGCCACCTTCGTAGTGCAACATCTCCTCGTAGCTGATCGTTACCGATACACATTTGTCCCCAGGTTGGGATAGAGGAGCAACTCGGCATGAGCCGAGCCCGGAATCGTATCCGGCGGAAGATCGAAAAGAATGATGCTCTTGCCGCCGCGCACAAGTTTCGAGGCCGTAACCATTCTCGGCTCGCCGTCTGGATGGACCCTGACCTTCTTCTCCACGGCATCGCCATCGTGCGCGTTTGCCGCGATGACCTGGAGCGTTCCAGCATCGGTTCGAGCGCTCGCATTCAGTCCAACAATCAGCGCGGACGAACCGCCCGGAGGAATCGTCATGTGCGTTACGTCCGGCGTCGAAAGCGCAAACCAATCCGCTGTCTTTACGGTCACTGGCAGAGTAATGGTGCGCGGCGTGTAGTTGCGCAAATTCACGGGAAGTGAAATCTCGTCGCCCACGGTCAATACCTGAGGCGGATCAAGATCGACGAAGAAAGGCTGGAAGGTGATGAATGTGCGGTCAACCGAGGTGACTCTTCCATCAAGAGTAGATCCTATCGCATGCAGCTTCCAAGTCGTCAGGCTGTCAGGAAGCGTGAACTTCAAAGCCGCATGGCCCTTGGCGTCGGTTTCGAGCGATGGCATCCAATACGCTGTCTCCTCGAAGACATGGCGCAGGCGCGGAGTGATAACCGGCTCCGTGATGGTGGCGCTTCCGGCGACTCCTTTTGCGACCGACTTCTTGCCGTCGGGCAAAGCGCTCGAGACGCCGAGTCCCAAAGCCGCGAGCGCCGAGAAGTTCCGGTTCTCGGTGGCGATCTCGCTGATCTGCTCGTTTGAAATCAGTGTCGAAACGACATTGGAATCGCATTGGACTGCAAGCGCATCGGCCTCCACGGTTACGGTCTGCGTTTCCGCTCTACGGTGAGTTTTACATCCACCGTGGTCAACGCCGCGGAGGAGACATGTACCTCGGTCAGCGTGAAGCTCTCGAAGCCCTTCGCAACGACCCGTAAGTTGTACAGACCCGGCGTGAGGGCGGAAAGGATGTAGTTGCCGACCTCCTTGGTTTGCGCTTCCCACGTGTCGTTGGTCGCGAGGTTCTGCGCAGTGACTTTGGCGCCCGCGACGACTGCCCCTATCATATCCGTCACTATGCCACCGATGGCTCCAGTATTTCCCTTGAACAATCCGGAATTCGACGTGACGGGCTTCAGGTCACTGCCACTCTGCTGCGAGATGGTATAGGTGAAGCGCGCCACCTCGTTTGGATATGTGCCTGCTCCGACATTCCCCCCGGTGCCGAGTACCTGGATGATCTGCCCGAGTACTCGCCTTTTGTGCCTGCGACGCTTCGGCATGAAATCCGATCGATTCGGACGTTGCGATTTCCATCGGTACACCTCGAATTCCGCCTGGCCTCTGCATCGGAGATGCTTGATTCTTTGGGTAGCGGTGTCTTTCAGGCAGGCGTGACGTATGCGCCGGTCGAACGAAATGATATGCAGCAGATCCAGTTGTGTTCAGAGCCGCTCTACGCCATATCAACTCGCGCGAAATCGGCAAGCGCCGGTGGCGCAATCAAGTTGGTTGATCTGAGATTGCAGCCGCTTATTGTCGCGTGCTCAGAGCGCACACATCCAGCGATGTGTCGATGGCTGCATGACCAGTGTGCAATAGCCGGATTCAAACCGAAGATCGTGGAAGAGGCGACTTCACCGCAGGAAGCATTCGATTTGGTTCAGGACGGCGTAGGGATAGCGATAGTTCCACACAGAATCTGCGATGAGATGCCAACAGCCCTCCAATGCTCTCCCATCCATGGGATTGAAGGTGTACACCAATCCCTCAGATCACACCGAACTCAAGCGGGAACGATGGACAGCAAGTGTCACATACGTCTTCCGCGAAACGGTGAAAAACAATGAACTCGCTGTAAACCCGCTCGGACTCACCATCGTTCGCTTCAGGGCCGACCAAGCGTTCAACTAGAAATTCGGCCGGCCGGGATCTGATACGCCGAACCGCCATCTTCGGCGCGACAGCGAAGTCCAAGCTTCTAAAAAAACGTGTTTTAAGTGCTTGGTTTCCAGATCGCCCGCTCCTGCCGGCGATCGTGGCGCGTCGTTGCCGTTCGGCAAGGTTGTGCAATCGCATCCAAGTGGGGTCCAATGGAGAAAGCCAACCGCTCCGCGTGGATTAGGAGAGCGAAATGAAGTTTTCACGCGAGCGTTTTCAAAATGGTTCATTGCGACGAGTGCCACGAAAGACGGGCCCAGATGTTTGGGAATTCCGGTTTCGCGACCACTCAAAACCGGGTCTACCGATGCGACAGCTAACGATAAGTACGCTTCAATATCCAACCGAGACTGCCGCCCGGCGGGCACTGCAGGCGCAGTTGCTGGGAATCAACGGCAACGAGTCCTACATCGCTCAAAGATCCCCAACCTTCGGAACTGTTCTCGACAAGTTCATCGTTGACGAGCGCCTCAGGGAAATCAAGGCATCTCGCCCCGGTGAAGTCGTTGATGATGGGCTGAAGTTCAGCACAACAACCGGATACCTCTCCGTGATCGAGCAGCATCTGCGTCCAAAATGGGGCACGGTCCAACTCACCGACATCAGGCCGCTCGCTGCACAGGAATGGCTCAAACAAATCGATCTCTCCCGCAAGACCAGACAAAATATCAAGGCCGTATTCCACAGAATGGTGGAGCTCGCAATGCTCTGGGAACTCATGCCCTCGCAGCGCAACCCTCTGAGTCTCGTGGAAATCAAAGGCGGCTCCAGACGGCCGCGGCGAAAGAAGATGATTCTAACGCCTGATCAATTCCGTCAGATCTTGGAGAAGCTCGATGAGCCTTTCCGGACCATGGTGGTAATTGCGATGTGTTTGGGACTGAGGGTGAGCGAAATTCTGGCGTTGAAGTGGCCCGACTTCGATTTTGATGACGGCACATTGATGATCACCCGAGGAACCGTGCACGCTCAGATCGGTCGGGTGAAAACCGAATATAGCGAAGACCAGATGCCCCTGGACCCCGCGTTTGCTGAGGTCCTTATGGCTTGGCAGGACCAGTGTCCGGCCAGTCAGGAAGGCTGGGTCTTTCCCAACCCGAATACCGGCGGAGTCTGGCACGCTTCCGTGCTACAGGGAGATATCCTCGTGCCGGCAGGCAGGGAACTGAGAATCGAGCGACTTGGCTGGCACATGTTTCGGCACAGCTACCGTTCGATGCTCGATGCCTGCGGAGCCCCAATCGGCGTGCAACAGAAGCTGATGCGTCATGCACAAGTAAGCACAACCATGAAATACGGGAATGCTTATATGACGGAGAAGCGGAAGGGGCACGGTGCCGTGGTGCAGATGGTTCTTCCTGCTTCACGCAAAGGAAAAGCGGAAACATTGGAGGTTTCCGCTTAAAGTGGGGTTGCGTGGGGTTTTCAGTGGTGTTTTTTGTGGCCAAAAATCGATCTTAAGTCTATTGGATTGAATTGGTTGCGGGGGCTGGATTTGAACCAGCGACCTTTGGGTTATGAGCGACCGCGCGCTCGCGTAAATAACTGACTTTTAAGGTACTTATGGCTACGCGGAAGTACGGAAAAGTACCCTCTGGACACCCCTTTGGGAGTAAATTGGGAGTGAATTTCCCTGGCAAAATGCACCGTTTTCGGTGCAACTATGCACCAATTTTGGTGCATAAAGTTCGTCCTATTTTCGCTTTTAGCTGATCGGGAGCGAAAGACCGCTGTCAGACCTTTGCGCGGAAAACCCAACGATCTTGAGTTTCCGCCAATGTTCATGCGCCCGCCAGAAAAAAACGTTTTCGTTAATGGGAGCTACTGGGAGCGAATAGTGTTGCACGATTGGAGCTATAGATATGAATCTAATATGCTTACAATCTATCCATCAGTCGAAATTATACGTTCGGGTCGCTGGATTGGCTGCCTTCACGATGCGGTTTCCAGTTTCCAAACTGGAAACCTGCTCCCAACTGCATGAATCCACAATAGTAAAGAGTCCAGAACAACGAATCGAGGATTTCTATTGCATTTCACGCCATGAAATGATTTATTACACTATATGGACAGAATCAAGCCGCGATGGTTCAGCAGCAATCTCCAGGCCGCCCTGCGAGTCCTGCCCGTTACCGTCTTGACGGGCGCACGGCAGACCGGAAAAACCACCCTGACGCAGGCGCTTGAACCCGCGCGTACCTACTTCACTCTCGACGATGTCGGAATTTTAGATCAGGCAGAGCGCAATCCCGATTCTCTGCTTTCGGCCCGTCCAGTCATTCTCGATGAAGTCCAGCGAGCGCCGCAGATACTGCTTGCCGTCAAGCGTGCCGTTGACACAAGTCGGCGGGCCGGGGATTTCATCCTGACCGGCTCGGCAAATCTCCTGTTGATGAAGCAGGTGGCGGAGACGCTGGCTGGCCGCGCTATCTACCTCGATCTGCCGCCGTTTTGCCCCACCGAGTGGCAGGAGCGCAAGGGCGTGCTCTCGCCACTGGATCGTCTCTTCGCTGCGGATTTCGATTGGCGTGAATGGCCGGATGAATCGGGCGACTGGACGCGATGGCTCCTGCGGGGAGGCTTTCCGCCTGCACTTGAAATTGCCTCGGAAGCAGACCGCGGCCTGTGGTTCGCCGCCTACGTGCAAACCTATCTGGAGCGGGATTTGCGGCAATTGAGCGCCATCTCCAGTCTGCCCGATTTTCAGCGGCTGATGATGCTCGCCGCGCAACGGACCGGCAAACTGCTCAACCAGGCTGACCTTGCGCGCGATGCGGCGCTCAGTCATCCGACCGCACACAGGTATTTGAATCTGTTGGAGACCGGATGCATGATCACGCGCCTCCGTCCGCTGGCAACCAATCCGACGGCGGCGCTGGTCAAAGCGCCGAAGCTGCTATGGACAGATTGCGGGCTTGCTGCCTGGCTTGCCGGAATCAGATCGTCCGCCGACGTGGCGGCAAGAATGGACAGCGGATTCTGGTTGGAACAGACCCTCTTCCAGACGCTGGAAACCTGGCGATCCCTCGATCCTCGGCAACGAAAACTGCATTTCTGGCGCAACCGTGCCGGACATGAGGTGGATTTCGTCCTCGAAGAAGTCGGAAAGTTCGTGGCGCTTGAGATCAAGGCGAGCAGTCAGGTGACGGCCAGCGACGCTACCGGTATCCGCGCCTTCCGTGAAGATTTGAAGCGCAAATCTTCTCTGGTCAGGGGAGTGGTGCTTCACAGCGGCAAAGCGCGTCCGCTTGAAGATGGCGTTCTTGCGTTGCCTTGGGGATGGATGGTGCCGACATGATAGGGAATCACAATTCCTCCTTGGAGAAGCTTCGTAGCTCCAATCATCTTCCTGAGGGAGGGTGCCTGCTATCGATGAAGCCCTAGCCACGAATTTATCCTCGGGATCGCTTTTGCAGCATTTGGGTACTCGCACCAAGTGATTCACCTACAATGTTTTCACACCTGAATAACGTAGTTAAGGGGCATCATCCTTTGTGAGAAAACTGGTTGGTCTTTAGGGAAAGGTCTTTCTTCGATGAACGATTCACTCTATGGTTTCTTGGGTCGCATCCCCGAAATAATCTGGGCATTTTGTGCCACTGTTCTACTCGTCTTTCTATGGCAATGGCTAGCGATGTGGCTCAGTCGAAATCGCTTGAGAAAACGTTTGAGGATCCTCGCCACAACGCTAAGGGAACTGAGAAATGACGACCGCCGGGACTCACTGCGTGGTCTAACGACAGAGAAACTGGATGAGTATCGTGTCGCACTGGACAAAATCGAGGGTCTACCTAAGGAGTGGTGGAGTCGAATCCACCATAGCATAGAGCTTTATGTCAATCAGGAAGACCAGGAAGGCTGGTTCCTAACCGAGCGCCCAAGAAATCTTCTTCCATACGATGTCGTTGTGTCCCAGAACTTTCACGGGGCAATTTACGGAGCAATACCTGGCATTCTTACAGGCCTAGGACTCACCGGAACGTTTCTCGCCATTCTTTGGGCACTCTATGGCGTGCATTACGACGAACTGAATACCGTCAAGCCAGTGACAGGCATGGAAGGACTGATCAATGGCTTGTCAGGAAAGTTCCTGAGTTCGATTATTGCGTTGCTCCTCAGCATCTTCTTTACGATGCAGGAGAAGCATATTGTTCGCAGCCTGCGTCGCGACTACGATGCCCTGATTTCGGCCATTTCGAATGCATTCCCGTTTCTGTCTACTTCGCGCATTCTCTTAGACATCCATCGCTTTTCTGCAAAGCAGACCGTGTCTGTAAGCAATATCAGCAGCGAAGTGGTGGACCGTTTCACCAATGCCTTCAACGAACGGGTGGTTCCGGGCCTGGCATCTGGTATGTCTTCCGGTGTAGCAGATAAGCTGCAAAGCGAATTCCGTCCTACGATGGAGCGGATGGCCGGATCGCTCGACCAGCTTCAGTTGGCAATCGTAAGCCTCGAAACACAAAAGCAGGATTCTGTCACCGGGGAATTTGAAAAGATGGCCAAGGCCCTGGAGGAATCCATCACCCAGGCCCTCTCCAGCATGGGCCGAGAATTTAGGGATGCCTTGTCCGGCTCCGCTAGAGACGAATTCGGCAACGTACAGGGAACCCTTGAGGCGACCGGAGCTCGCGCTAAAGGAGCTGCGATGGATAGCGGAGCATCTGCTCACCCCCGCCCTCAGCCCCGATGCGTACCGACAGGCAATGAGCAAACTGATTGTCAGCCGCATGGCCGAAGGAATGCCGTCCTTTCAATCGGCACTTGTCGGCCTTGTACATGCTGATGAGCGACTGGGCGATCCACGGCTCGCTTACTACGCCCCAAACTGGCGAAAGATCCCGGAAGCCAGAGAGCGATTTCTCGCCTGGCTTGCCAAGGAGTCACTTCAATTCTTCTTCGATACCCTGGTTCCTCGCAACGATTTAAACCGGCGTCGCGCGGAATTCTGGCTTGAATATGCGAAGAAAAACGGGAAGATACGGGACTTTCAAGTGGCTGTTTCCGACGAAGACCGGCCAAAGATTCGTGCCAGCCGGGCTCAGACTATACCCGGCTATTCGGGCATCCGAAGTGGCAAAGCGAGCGCATTTCTGATGGTGTTTGAGGGGTGGAACCACAAAGAATACGTTGTAATTGAATTCAGTCAGCCGCCGAACGCAGCGTACATCTATGAGAGAGATATATTCGAAGCTAGCGGCGTGACACTTCGTTCAAACACTTTCGACATGAGCGACGACTTGAAACGAATGAGTGACGCCCAAGACCGAATACTACACTTTCCTGAGCCGCTTCGGGGCTGGGAAACGAAAGCACGCAGAATGCTTGCTGATTTGGGGATTCGCCCATGAGTATACAGCTCAAACAGTTTGGCAAGGACGTGGCACTCCGCGCCCAAGACGATGGCCTGTATCTCGTCAGCGCAAACGCAATTGACTGGAGCCGTCCAGAGACATGGCCTGCCGATGCGCGCGAGCAAAGTGCCGGCAAGCGAACTGCGTTTGAGGCGGCGTCCCTTGCTGAGATGGGGCTAGCCACAGTTGCAGACGGCGCGCTGCATATTCCCTATGGCAATTTCCGGGAGATAGAAGCGGAAGAGTTCCGCCTCACGACTGCCTTTGCAGAGCCGAGTCCGTTCCTGCTCAAGATTGATCGCACCAGCGACATCGGCCGTCCGAATTTCAAGTACCGGTATCAGTATCTGCTGGGTGCTGTTCCGATACCACTGCAACGATTTGGATTTTATGTGGAGCGGGCAGCCACCGAGGAGGTATTTCGGCTCGACGAGAGAATGTACAGCTTGCTTGAAGCTATGGATAGGTTCAATGCACTCGCACAGGAAGAGAAAAGCCCGCAACGGAGCTGGCTTGATTTTGCGAATATCAAGCGTTGGTCCAACGATGTCAATGCGGCGCTAGATGCAACGCTTCAGAAAAACGATGTGGTGGTGCCGTCGTCAATTGGCCTGGACCTTTACGAGGATGGTGACGGCGCGCTCAGCTTTATACCGACCTGCCCGGAGCTTGATAAAGAGAGCTTCCGGACCGTCTTTGACCGCAACAACGATGTCGAAGGATTCTATTCGTTGGATCAGCCTGGCATGGGCAAGCTGCGAATCGTACTCACCGAAAAGCAGCGCAATGTTCTTGAGCGGATGAAGCGGGTACGGCGGGTCACAGGCGAGGACAAGCAAAAGCTGAAGGAAGATCCCCGTCCTATCTTTGACGGAGTAACGGGCGATGTCGAACTTCCCTACGGTGAAAGGGTCACCGGAATCGGAGCGTACGAGTTTGTCCCGATCCCGAAAGCGAATCTTGAGGAAGGGCCGATGTCGGCCTTATTCGGGGATCAACCCACCGGAACATCGAAAGAAGAGCCGCGCATTTCGGACGAACCAGAGGAAGAAAAGCCCTCGAAGAAGACGCTGTTGATTGAAACCCATGATGAATTCGTCAGCAGCAATTACCTTGAGCAGTCCGAGCGTGCGCGACAGGACGCTACCATCAATGCATTTGAGCGTCCCGGTTCTTTGCGTCAGGGCTTCGACCTCAAGCGTCACCAGCAGGAAGGTGTCCGATGGCTGCAAACCTGTGCGCAGATCGATGACCGCTGTGGCGTGCTGCTTGCCGACGACATGGGTGTAGGCAAGACGCTTCAGATCCTTTCCTTCCTGGCATGGTGCATTGAGTCAGGACTATTTCCCGATCTCTCCCGAACGAAGCCACCATTCCGCCCCATTCTGATCGTCGCGCCCCTGATTTTGCTTGAGACGGAAACATGGGAAAAAGAGATGAAGAAGTTTTTTACCGATAACGGTGAAGTGTTCGGTAATGTGCTGCCGCTTTTTGGCCCGATGCTCCAAGCCTATCGCCGAAAGGATGCGGAAGCGCGAGAGGAGGTTGTGGCGAAACCCATCCTTAAGCTGGATCAGATTCAGCGTAATCAGGTTGTCATCACCAATTATGAGGCCGTGCGCGACTACGAATTCAGCTTCGCCTATTGCCAGAATGGTAAGTCTCTCTGGTCAATCGTTGTGACCGACGAGGCGCAGGAGTACAAGACCCCCAACTCGAAAATTTCTCATGCGATGAAGGCCTTGCAGCCGGACTTTCAGATTGCATGCACTGGTACTCCTGTAGAAAACCGGCTCCTCGATCTATGGAATATTTTCGATACAGTTCAGCCCGGATTGCTTGGGTCGGCGAAGGACTTTTCCCAGATTTACGAGCGCAAAGGCACCGACACATTTGCCGGCCTGAGGTCGCGCCTTCTCTACCAGAAGCCGAATGCTTTCCTGCTAAGGCGAAGCAAGGGTGATGTGCTGGAGTTGCCTGAGAAGCGTGAACACAAACTATCCTGCGTTATGTCTGAGCCAGAGGTTGCTAAACACCTCAGTTTAGTCGAAGGATTAAGCAAAGCCCGCGCAGTTAAGGGTAAGCTGGATTTGCTGCACCGGTTCGCGCGGCTTTATCAACATCCTGTTCTGCTGGAAAGTGACGGGGATGAAGCGACTGTAGAGGAACTCAAGGCTGGATCATCCAAGCTGCGTGAAGTGCTCTCAGTGCTACACCGCATTCGTGAGCAGCAGGAAAAGGCGATTGTATTTGCGCGGCATAAGGATATGGATGCCTCTTTTCGCTCGCCGGTATCGACGAAGAAGGAGTGACCGATCAGGGGCTTGAGGCGCAGGTGCGTTTGATTGAAGGCGCACTGCGTGGATTGCCGGAAGGCGCGTGCCTTTACCAATACACGCGCGTGATGTCCGGCTATTACTTGCCGAGAAAAACCGCTTACTCGAATTCAGTCACCCAGGTTTTCGTCGATGACCGTTTAGCCTTCCTTGAAAAGGCGGCGAACTTCCGCCGTATCGACCTGCATTGGTGCTTGACGCTGGAGCCGCCCAAGGCCGCTGCGTTGTCGCGCAAGCCCAAGGAGCACGGAACCGACACAACGCGGATGCTGGCCGATCTTGAAAAGACGGCCACGCTGCTCGAAGGGCATCTCAGCGGATCGTTGGGATTGCAGCTACTCGAAAAGAACGCCGTCTTCCAGTTTTTCAGTTATCTTTTCAACCTCGAAGAGTGGGCCGCAGCGTACACCTTAAGCACAGATGATGGCGTTGACCGCCAGATCGTGAACAGCCCGGTTTCGTGGCATAGCGACCATCTCACGATTGGCCGCCGGTACGTCCAGATGTTTTCGCTAAAGACGACGCCGGAGGCGTCGCGCCCCTGCTTGTTCTCTGGATTGATGGCGCTTGACTGCGACAGCGTTCTCTTGACGACCTGGCGTCCGAAGTCCACCACCGCCGCGCGCAGCGAGATCGACGCCCAGGAGAAGTTCATCTCGTTCTTCAAAGTCGGCGTGCTGACGCGTGTGATGAGCGGGCGAGATACGGCCTCGCTTGAAACTGGCGCGGGAGCGCGAGCGGCCAACAACCAAGTCGATGATTTGGGAGAAGTCATCCGCTCACTCGACAAGAAGGCGCAGGGCGAGTTCTCGCTTCGCTTCCTTGTAGCTGCGCGCAGCGTGGACGAGTTGCGCGGCATTTCACCGCATCGACCAGCGAATATCAGACGTGTCGATACGGAGTGCTGGAGGGTTCTACTGGAAACGGCTGCAGAATGAAGTCGTCACAGTAAGCGATCTGAGCCAGGTTAGTATTTCTGGGATTGTGGCGGATCGACGGCCCGACTAGCGTATGCACTGTGAACCTTGGGTCGGCCTTGTCCTTGGCAATCGTCAGCTCAATGTACGGAACGATTCCGGTTTTTCCTTCACGCAGCCGGATCGGTCGCTTTGTAAGGTCTACCGGGTCGGACACCAGCCGCCATTCGGCCTCTGCGACAAAATCAGAGTGTTTGATCAACGGCGCAAGCGTGTCGAATAACCTGACCGCCTCATGGACCAGATCCATCATTTCCTGATAGCTGTTTGCTCCCGGTTTCGACGCTGCTCGTTGGGCGCGAAATGCCTCAAGCAGATGATCGACAAACTGCTGGCACAGAGACTGGCTGCGAGTCTCGTCATAAATGCACTTGTAAAGATTAAATCGGGTTCCTGTGTTTTTACCAATCGCCGCCAGCAGGCTTGCGACATTGAACCCGAGCGCGAAACTCCCCGTGCCACCACCGTATGCACGCCATTGGCTTAACTCATTCTTCGCGGCAGACAGTGACGTAACAAAGACAGGCCGAGTCGCATCACTACCCATGCAGTCGCAGAGGAGGGTCAGCATCTCGTTTTCTTCACGATTCTGTGCGCTCGACCGGCAATCGAACACCGCCTTCAGCACAAGGCGCCTCGCGTGCCGCATTTCTGACGCATCGTTCAGGTAGTCTGTATTGGTCGCCCAAAGCTTTCCAGAGCGAAAGATTCCAAGAAACCCGGTCGCGTTTGTGTAGTGCCAGAGTATGTCCGGTCGATCCGCCTCCTGATCCTGCAGAAAGCCACTTACTAGCTTGTCTAATGCAGCGACACTCATCCGGTGTCCCTCCGTGGGGCTATTTTATCGTTCTGCCACTTGCCGACAATCTGTTCGTATGTTGATGAGACAAAAACCGCCGAGTCACTTGTTGTCTGGAAGAGATCGAGTAGGCTAGTACGGCGGACCATCGGTCCGCGCCCGTCTGGGCGGGACAAATGGGCCTGACGTGAAGCGTCAGAACATAACTGGGCGGGAAGACGGGCGTCGGCAATGAAAATGGGGTCCGGCATCGCCGGACCCCGTATCTCTTTCAATTTTCCTGATTGCCGCTAAGCAGCCTTGGCCTTCTTCGCGGCCACGGTGCTCGGCTGCGTTGGTTTCGCCTTTCCTGTGGCCTTCCGGGTGGCTTGCGCCTTCTCTTTCGCGGCGAACTCCTCTTTGACCTTGGCCGTGATCGCGGCCACGTCCACCTTATAGAACTCGGCGGCCTCGCGCAGGGCTTTCGCGGATTCGTTGGAACTGTGCGCCATTTGCAGGACGGTAATTGCCACCAAAACGCGGCCGATGGTGCTTTCGTCGGCCTTGCGAAGAAAGGACGCGAGCAATTTGGCCGGTGCCTCGGCGTCTCCGTTGGCCTTGCCGATGCCGTGAAGCCGAAAGATGATCGCCAGACGGCGCTCGTCCAAAGCGGCTGCAAGATGCTCGGTAACAAAAAGCAGATCGCGCTTCATCAACCGGACCGGAACCG